>JAKAQL010000020.1 GCA_021822605.1 Actinomycetes bacterium | reverse complement strand
ATCAATGCAACGTATACACCGTTGGCCACGAACCTCCCAACCTCTGATATGGCAGGTACCTCGTTGAGCCCAAGCACCGTGGCAGGACCCCAAGGAATGGCCTACGACGCTGGGAACGGCACGCTCTGCCTCTTCGAGATCGATACCATGCGCGATAGTTAGAACACGACCTCTTCAGCGGCTGCGATCGAGTTCACCCGATCCGGGTACTCAAGCCACATCATGGTGTTATTGAGATCTTCGACAATATCCGCAGCCTCGATCCTACGCTCCCCGTCAACCTCTGTCACGGTGGTATGCGCATCTTCAACGAGCGTCACGTCATAGCCCCGATCAAGTGCGCCATACGCGGTCGCTCGAATACACCAGTTGGTCGCCGCACCAGCGAGGATCAAGCGACTAGCACCGACCCGCAACAACTCTGCCTCAAGTTGCGTACCCTCAAACGCTGAGTTATACCTCTTCTCGATCAGCACCTCTGTTCCAGTAGGGATCAAGGGAGCGACAAGCTGCCACTCGGGGCTCCCATGGATCAGATCCTCGCCGTTGTGCTGAATCCAAAGAATCGGTGCCTTCGCAGCTCTTGCCCTTTCGACCACACGACTCACTTTCGCTACAACTCGTTCTGACTCCCAAGTACCGGCCATCACCCCCACCTGGACATCGACAACAAGCAATGCCGCCTTGTTACCGTCTCGCACCGTGGCCACCTCGCACCCCCCTCTAGGTTGACAACCTCCACAGCCCTCACACTAGCAGATACTCGCGATGACGAGGGCGCACCGTCGCCATCGTCTACCCTTCGACCTGATCGTGCGTCCGATCCACGATGTCACGACCGGAATCGTTCCACCACGAGACCACCACAGTCTCCTACTCGACCCTCGGGGGAGACATCCTCACCTTCAAGTCGCACGATCCGCTGTGGCAGGCAGGCACACCCAACCATCGGTCCAAACCTGGATGGGCGAGACACATCGACCAACATGACAACGATATTGACTCGCGGACAGCAGCCATTGTGTTCGACTCATTCAGCTCGCAACGCTTGGGCACCCCACCGGCAACGGACCCTCGTCAGGCTTCAAAACATTGCGATGCCTCAAAGGCAAATAGCCCCTGAGGCATCAACACAACATCTAGTTATTACTACTTCAATACAGACGTCTAAGCGAGATTGTCCTTACTGTCTACAGATCGCACTGTCCCAGCTGGAGTGTTTTGTATCTGTTCGGTGGTAACCGTATGACGGCGCCCACTTGCCAAACTCACCACGATCCCCAACAGCAAGGTCACGACTCCAACTATCAACAAGATAAGACCAACTTCTGGAATGGAAAATCCGGTCGTACTGGCGGTCACTGCGTACTTCATGATCGCCCCAGCTGCTGCCAGCACGATTCCAAAAACTATAATTCCTGTACCAAATGGACGGTTCATACTCTTTCGCCTCCTCTGTGAATTATAGCCATGTTTTCGTTCCATAGTTGCAAAACAATGATTAATCGCTTTCAACACCACGAACTATCTTCGACAACTACTCGCGAGTACACGAGAGCACATTAGCCAAAGATCCCATACACACCGACCGCACATCATCTACCTGCCCAGGCTTACACTGCGCATGGTTAACAGGGCTCCAAGCGACGCACCTCGTACTGCTCACCTCTAGGTAAACGCAAGCCGTTCTGCCAACGTTACATAAGCTAACCAACTACAAATTATGCTAGGGCCCGGACCTAATACTTACTTGCCATTGACAACCATTATCAGAGCTCCGGGTGGCCAGCAATTGCTGATGCCCCATGACTGGATTACCGTACCGCCAGGAGATGCCAAATACGGCAAGCTTCTCCACACGGAGTGTTTGAAAAGATCCGCAACCCGTTAACACCGATCGAAGTGAACATCGACTCCACACCCAGCACTTTCATGCCAAACTTTCGGCCTCAAGCAAAGTCACAGATTTATATTAGTATAGTCCAGTACGGTCGGCAACTGACGGCAATCTCGCTGTACTGTGTGGCTATTTTGTGCCTGTTTTAGCAACGGGACAACGGGTATTTTCAGAATACGTTCGCTCGCACCCGCCTCGCCTGCATCTCTCCAATCGTTGGCCCCTAACTATCAGCCCAAACGCATCACAGGACTGATCTTGGGAGGCTCTACTCGATACGGTCGATGCTCACTTCCCAACAGACAGCACAGCCTACTAAGGTCCGTGTGCTGTCACCCGGATCTTTCGCCAGGTCGTCGTCCGAGAGCCGAGATGCTATTTGCTCGCAAGCTCTTGACCCATCCAATGCCAGTGAACAGCCATCAGGTCCATAGTCCACTCCAAAAAGTAGCGCGCCGTACGGATCTTGAGGACTCACCGTGATACGCGATGCTCGCACAATCACTAAACCTCAGACACCTGCAATCCCCAACATGCAACCCCTCACGGGTGTATTTCGGTTGTTTCCACCACATTCGACAACGCCAAATTTCAGAGGATCAGATCTGACCTAGCTGAGATAGCTATCCATGCAAGGAAGAAGCTCCCTCCAGCGCCGAGCTGGGCCGACACTACTCGAGTGGGGCAATCCGTATGAGAATGACAGCTCCAATCGCTTCACATGCGCTCGATAAGCGTATCACACCACTCGACCAATGCGAATCTTGAAAAGGAACACGGATGCTGCGCAAACCAGCACGCCTACGCCGGTGCTAGCTATCTAACACCAAGTCAGTCAAGGCCGAGATACCACGACGCAGATCACCATCAGCGACCTCGGATGATTCCCCAGTCGTACCAATCACTGCGTGAGAGCCATCCTGGTGAGTTCCAAAAGCGACCGTCGCTGCAATCCCTGTTCGTTAAAGTTTGACGGATCGAGCCATTGTTCATAGACCGGCTTCAGTGTCTGCCAATCCTTGTCAGTGAGCGCGAACCATGCAGTGTCCCGATTTCGCCCCTTGACTACCGTCGCCTGTCGAAAGGTTCCCTCATACGAAAAACCAAGACGCTCAGCAGCGCGCCGGGAGGGCATGTTCAGCGCATCACACTTCCACTCGCACCTGCGAAACCCTAGCTCCTCAAAAACGAGGCGCATCATCAACATCATCGCCTCGGTAGCTGCGGTCGTGCCTTGCAATCGCGAGCTAAAACAAAGGTGCCCAACCTCAATGGTTCCCGCCAGTAGGTCAATGCGCTGATAGGCAGCGACACCAGCTGCGTAGCCGGTGGAATCAGAGATGGCAAAAAACAACGGATCTCTCCGACCCGCAACCTCCTCAACCCACACCCGATACGCCTCAAAGTCGACGAAGGGGCCGTAGGGAAGATAGGTCCATCGACGATCGTCTGCATCTTCGGCGTTCGCCGCGTAGAGGTCGCGGCTATGAAGCTCGGCATCGAGAGGTGCGACTCGACACCAGCGTCCCGCCAATATCTGTGTAGACGGCCAGCGTGCGGAGACCCAGTCGTCAACGCGATACCCCACCGGTTGACCGAACCGATTCAGTTCACTCATCGGACTTCAGTCTAGAATGGCCAGAGTGAATGCACCCTTCTGCGGGTACCGCTGACAGCGGGCCATGCGGCATACTGTGGGCTCAAAAATCCGCCTATAAGTATTCGACCTCATTTGCCCATTCGGAGTTGCTGCACCCTCCTGGTTCTCTTGCTCTCTACATGATGTGACGGACATGGAGCGTCGCCAGGCTCAAATCGTTCGTCCCCTGATCTCGCAGCAAGAGCTAGTCCGTATGATCCGGAACCCACACACCACCGACGTACTCGGCTAACAGGTGGAGCAATTCTGGTGGTTCTACGACGTCTGATGTCTCCCTGAGCTGTTGGAGGGTCCACCACTGGTGCCCAAGAAGAGTAGCTTCCTCCTCATCAGTGAGCGAGGCCGGTTGAACAGGTGCGTCTCCAACCCGAGCCACAAAGAAAGGCTCCACGGCAACTAGTCGAGTCCCCGCCCACAGACTATCGCGTTGTACCCGAGCGACAGGTCCAACGACACTTTCGGTTGGTAAGCCTGTCTCCTCCGCCATCTCTCGACGGGCAGCATCGATCTCTGACTCACCCTCCTCGATGCCTCCGCCAGGAGGTTCCCAGAAGTCCCTTCCGTCGACAGGATCATGCCAATGCAACAGGAGAACCCGTTGGGCGTTATCAAGACAGAGGATCCTGACCGCTGGCCTCACGACCGCTGGCACACCTTCGAGATCATCAGACATCATGACGTAGTCCTCCTTCAATCATCGAGGCCTTGGCACAATCCTTATACCCCCGCCATCATCAGCCAAACAAACACCGTGGCATACGTTAGAAGGCTAACGCCATCTGTTCGCAATCCGTCAAGCAAGCGACAACTGCATCGGCAGGATCTTTGGGTCACACGGCCCTTGCTCCCGGCCGATCGATGAAGACATCGGCCGCGCCGATTGCCGCAGCCGTTTCGGTCAGCATCAACGCTACTGGACGGTTTCGAGATCTGGCCCGGAGCGACGCTGCCGCAATGTCAATCGAGCCAGGGAAGACACATTCATCTTTTTGGCTAGTGGCCGAGCATTAGGCCGCGGAGTTGCTAGCGTAAAGGTCATGGACCTCCATTTACGCCCAGCAGAGGCGGGCATCCTCAATGAGCATGCGATCGAATCATTCGCCCTGCGAGACAATCCGCTGGGTGACCCGAGCGCTCGCCCTTTAGTGGTCTACACACCTCCAGGCTACGACGAAGACTCGGATCGAAGATACCCCAGCATCTATGTCATCCAGGGATACACCGGCCAGGTGAGCATGTGGTGGAATCACACTCCATTTGTACCGAGCTATCCAAAAATGGTTGATGATCTCTTTGCCTCTGGCGACGTACCTGCTTGCCTGGTCGTCTTTGTCGACGCATGGACCGCTTATGGCGGCTCGCAATACGTTGACTCTGTTGGAACCGGTCGCTACCACACCTATCTCTGCGAAGATGTTGTGCCCTTCGTCGATGCCCATTACCGAACCATCGACGATCCTGCCCATCGCGCCATTCAGGGCAAATCGAGTGGCGGCTTTGGAGCAATGATTACACCAATGTTACGGCCTGATATCTTTGGTGCTCTTGCATCCCATGCTGGTGATACGCTCTACGAACTCTGCTATGGAACGGGTTTTGGGGACGCGGTGCGGCTGCTCCGGAGTTGGGGAGGATCTCCGGAACGCTGGTGGGAAGACTTTTGTGCCAGACCCGCCTTTACCCATCCGGCTGACATGACCCTCCTTGGGCTCTACGGTGTGGCGGCTTGTTTCTCTCCCGACTCGGACGGGAAACCGGTCCTCCCGTTTGACACCCGCAGCGGACGCATCATCGAAGAAGTGTGGGCACAGTGGCTGGCATGGGATCCTGTCCGAATGGTCCAGAAATATGCCGACGCTCTTAGAGGTTTGCGTGGAATCTGGATCGACGCTGGCAAAAGTGACGAGTACTATCTGGATCTAGGGGCGGAAGCCTTTGTCGGCGAGCTGAAGGGCATAGGAATCGATGATGTCAACTTTGAGCTCTTTGACGGCAAACACGGAAACATCAGCTATCGGTATCCCCTCTCATTAGCTTTTCTTGCACATCGAATCGCACCCTAGGTTATAGCAAGTCATATCGCAGCGCACCTCGACCCGACCAGTCACACACCCATGCGACGGGGCTGGCGCGATGGTCACGCTAGCGTCGCCACTTCGTTTGCTGCGTCGAGGGCATTGGCTCTCCTGCTCTCTTTGGGACCAAGGTAGCATCGCCTCGTCAGGGGCGACAATGACCCTACCCACCGGCATACAGGCAAGTACCATCGCCAGCACGACAACGACCAGGCATCCATAATTCTCGACGATCTCTGATGACATCAGACCCATGCAACCTCGATATGAGCGGAGGGCATCTGTCTAGCAGATATGGTTGGCTCCATCCCATGACAGGCGACACATGATCACCAAGTCGTTCACGCAAATAAAAGCGGTATCCACCCATGTTCTCACCAATCCGAACGCCCGTCGCTGGCCACAGAGGAGGTGGGCGATAGGTTGCCAGCGGAATGACGCGCGAGGTCTGCCCAGATGAGCACGCAGCTGAGCGCGGATCAAGGCCAGGACAGGGGCATCATCTCCGTCCAAAGATGGTCGTCGCTCAATCCTAGGGTTCGCATCCTCAATCTACGAAACGAAAATGGGCCGCCTGCTGCGATTAGCCTGGCCCGACCAGCAGGCCAAGGAATGCTAACACGAGAGCACCCACCGTCTCCACCAGCAACGACTCCATCGCCAAAGGAGCGTTGAATGCGTCCCGAAAGCCGAACAAGCCAACCTCAACACTGGCTAGAAGGCCGCCGATGGTCCCTAGCAAGAAGATGCTCGCTACGATGAAGACCCACCGTTGGCGTCGTAGGAGTACCGCAATCGCCAGCACCAACGCCAGAGCAGCCTGAAGGACAAAGAGTAGGCCAATGACGGGAACGTGACGGTAGCCTGTCAGCCAGAGATGTAGGTGGATGAGGCCCGAGAGAAGCAGCGCGCTCCCGCCCACCACCGCCCCTAACCAAATTGGTAGCTGTGGCGGCGAATCCCGAACGACTTGTCCGCATTGCCGCTCAATGGGCCGGGTTCTCATGGCATCCTCCAGGTAGTTCCATGAGTTCTACGTCACAACTCACGACATTAGATGGCCCCATCCTGTCGTAACCAGGTAGATGTGAGTGTTGAGAACGGACTGCCAACACAGATCTCAGGATTGCACACGCCTCCAGCCTCCCGACATCTGGCGCTCAACCCAGTCGTCAGTGCCAGATCGACCCACCAGTCTCACCCAACCGCCATCGACAAGATTGCCTAACTGCTGATGCTGTGCAAGTACGCGGTCAATCACCCTTTGGTCAGCCTCAACGACCACTAAGAGCCGGAGTGGTTCATGCCGCTTACCTTCTTCGTCCACCACCGACTGCACCGGAAGCCCCATCCGCAGATCCCATCCATTCCCCTCAAAGACTCCAAAGCGTCCCACGACATTATGCAGTGCCTTGTCGCCGGCACCAAGGGTCCTGGGTTCAAGGCTAGAGAAGAGATAGGCCATATTGATCCAGTGAGCCACGACCATCGGTCCAAGAAGAACCTCGGCCAACAGACGACCATCATCATCAACATCAGACCGATAAGAATGGAGAAACACTCTGCCGGCAAGGTCCGCGTGACTCGTCAACGATCGATCGCCAATGATTAATGCAGCATTGTGGATCAGGCCCATCTCGGGCCGTACCTCCGACCAATCCGTGGATCGACGAAGCCGAGACCGCGATCTAACCTCAGTACTCAAACGCGCCAGCGTCTCGACCAACGTCACCGCCTGCGGATATTCAAGGTGCGCTCGACGAGAGGTGCCAACCAACTCGATGGTGTCGGTGGTAGTGACATGTTCACCGGCGAGAAACCGAGTCGAGGAGGGTAGGTCGATCCCTTGCTTACCAAGACGGGCTCGAATCGATGGGGCGTTCAACATGGTAGCTGCCACGATGGCGTTGATCGTTCCCCGACTCCCGCCGCAAGCCCCGCATTGAAGGCTAGCGCCAAACGCGTTGTTGGTTGATACCGCACGATGCCCTATCAACACGACAAGTGGCGCGAAGTGCTCGCTCAGTCCAAGAGTAGTGAGCATCCCACCAAGCGATGTGGCAAGAGCGTTGAGTTCTCCAGTTGACAGGTTGGCGAGTGAGGCCATCACTTGCTGCTCAACACTCACGAATGCGTTATGAGTTGCATCTTCGCATCGGCCACGTAGGCCACCCAACGTTCGCCGCAAGGCGTCGAAGCCAGCGAGGAGGCCTCCGACCTCTGCACCGAGGTAAGGGGCCGCACCGGACTCCTTGACCGCCTTGACTGGATCGCTAAGCGACCATGCGCCATCGTCAACACCCACGGCGAACGGGTCGGCTCGAAGTTCAAAGAGCGGCTGGGCAAGTGGCGGAGCCAAATCGCGAATCGGTACACCGTCAAGAGTAGCAAGGCGCAACGGAACCCCGAAAAACCCGGCAACCCCATAGGTCTCGTAACCATCCACCTTCTCAAGGTTTCGCCTCATTTGGTCTGAACGAGTATCCATACAGAGAAGCCACTGCACCTCTGCCGCTCGGGCCACTCCAGTGGTATCCGGTGGGCGCAATTGGCCTAGGAGTTGGTCCCGGTAGGCAAGCTCTGACTCGACCAAGCGAGAAGAGAGAGGGTCTTTCATACTCATGATCGACTGATGCTACGATGCCAACCTTAGCGGTCGCCTCCTCAACCTCCACCGGCAGGAGCTGGCGCTCTAGCACGAAGTCCAGACGCCCAGTAGCCGCTCGATAGAGAAGCTGCAGAGTCACAAGGTCAGCGAGTCGTATTGGCGCGTACCACGGTGCGATCGAGCTGTTCAACTCCTGGAACCTCGCATGGCCAGCCCAACCCGAAAGTCGTGTCAAGAGCGAACGAAGCAGCGACACTCGATCATCCCCAGGGACACCGCACTGCGCGATGAGCCCGACCAACAGAGTCTCGCTCTCAATGGGCAGTCCCGCGATGTACGCAAGCCCCTGCGCACCCATAAGACGACGAGTCACGCGATCAACTCCATGAAGACGTCGCCAGACATCAAGCAGGCCCTCTCCGTCCCCAAGAGGAATAGTACCAGTAGCGACACCGACACACCATCGAGCGATGTCACGATCAAAAGCCTGTTCAGGCTCATAATTACCCGCCAACGGTAACCGCCACCCCCGAATCAGTGGGGTCCTCACGAGATGCTCTGTTGACTTGTGTTCCCTAGACTTCTCTCCCGCTACGATCGTCTCCAGCGGCAACCATCTCGCAAACTCGCCTACCGCTGCATCGAATGACGTATCGGTCAAGCCAACGAGTGGGTTCATCGCCACGCCCATTGCCAGGGGCCATAGTGGGGCGATCAAGCGACCGGCCTCATCAACCTGGGCTTGCACCTCAGCTATGGTCGGCGTCATCACGTCAGCTCGCAAGTTTCAGTGCATCAGACTCGATGCTGATCGGCTCGACTGGCATCGAGGCGCGGCCTCTGAAGCCCTGAGCAAGACTTGTCCCGTCCACCAGGGATGCGAAATAGCGGCGCACCCTCGGCCATCTGACCACCGTGTTGAGCAGCAAGACCCCTGCTCCAACCACCAAGAGCCACCAGGGCGGCAGCGATAGAACGCCAACGGTGAGTAACGAACCGCTGGTGTAGTTGGTGACCAGATGGACGAGCAGCCCCACGGCACCGAAGGCGAGCACTACGCCAACGTAAGTCTGCACAAGACGGTAGCAGTTAGCTCGAACGCGACGTACCCGCCAAAGGTAAGTCGACGCGGTTGCGAAGGCGAAACAGCCGAGCACCAGCGTGACCATGCTCGTTGGTCTACCCTCTAGCACCAACATAGCCAAAGCGCCAAGAACGGCAACGATGGTCACTGATACGACCGCAACCAACCGCCGTCGCCACGGGATCGACAACTCTTTGCTCGAAGGTGGAAGAACGGTAGCGATCTGGGAGGAGCTGGAGAGGAAGAGCCAGGCCTTGTATGCAGCATGTAGACAGAGGTGCACCAAGGCCAAGGCAAAGGCGCCAACAGCGATCTCAACCAGGACAAACCCCATCTGTGCACTTGTCGAAAGAACGAGCCGACCCTTGTAATCGCCTCGGAGGCGGGCGCTCACGATAGCAAACACAGCGGTCAGACCACCAACGCTGACCAGTAGCCAGACAGCAGCTGCGCTACCGAGCACAATCGGTGCTAGCCGAATGATCACAATCATGCCTCCGTTGATCACTCCCGCATGCAGGAGTGCCGAGACTGGCGTGGGCGCATCAACCGTCACCTGCAGCCAACCCAGGAATGGCCCTTGGGCCGACCGCACCAACATGCCCACTGCCAACAGGACGGCAATGGGCAGTTCCCAACTCCCAAGGTGAGGATGGCGGTCGAGGGCAACGATGGGCTCATCCCCCGTCCTGATCAGGAGGAGCACAAACGCGCTAGTGACGAGAAGATCGCCTAGCGCAAATGCCTTTACCAACCTACGCACGCTAGCTGATCGACCGCGATAGCAAAAGGCAACGAGGTAGCCAAGACCGACGAGCCACCAGGCCACCATCAGGGTCAATAGGTTCACCGCAGCAACGACCATCACAATCGAGAGAACAACGCCAGACCCCGCCGCCCTCACCACCGGCAGTGCCGGGTTCCCCTTGAGGTACCGCTCAGCAAACGTCATCACAATGCCACCGACAAGCAAGACCGTCAGTGACCAAAGCAGAGCAAAGGAGGTAAAGCGAAGAGCAAAACTGAAAACCGCTATCTGTACTACCGTACCGGTAGCTCCCACGATGGTGCCGAACGCGAAGGATCCGACCGCGAACCAGAGGGCTACGGTGCTCAAGGCACCAGCCCTCCGTGGAAGGATCAGCAAACCCACTGCCGCCAGTACAGGGATTCCAGTAAGAGCGAGTACCATCAGGTCTCTCACCGTACTCGTCATGACGCGATGCGCTTTCTCATAGCTATCACTATACATGCAATTTGTTTCGTGCATTCCACATCAGTTATTTGTTTTGGAACCGCATCGCCAACACCAGAAACCTGGTACGATCCCATTGTGGAAGCCTCGATGCACGATCAGCGGCAGTGGACCTTTTTATCGAATCACGGTCACGTCTTGATCCTCATCGCTCAGGACCCTGAGATTCGAGGGCGTGACATAGCCGAAAAAGTTGGGATCACCGAGCGTGCCACCCAAACCATCATCGCCGACCTGGTAAACGCGGGTTACTTAGAACGCGAGCGGCGAGGTCGCCGAAACTACTACCGGGTCAACCTAGATCTACCCTTGCGTCACAACGTCGAGGCCTCGCACACTATCGGCGAGCTGCTCAAGGTCATCGGCTCCCTGTGATCAGGGGCCATAGTCTCGCCCCCACAAACCCCTTTCGCCAGCCTACTCGCTAAGGCTCGACAAGGTGTATCACTGAAGGATCACCATCGAAGTAGGGGCTGAGTAGTCTTCTCCACTCTACGTAGGCATCGGAGGACCGAAACCGATCGAGATGATCCTCGACGCTATTCCACTCCGCGCACAGAACGAAGGTAGAGGAGACCTCGTGCACCCGATACATCATCACGCTCATGCACCCAGTGGCTTGTGTCAAGTACGGACGAGCAGCAAGATAGCTACGATAGAAGTCATCCTCTTGACCAACACGAACACGAAATGTTGCTAGCTCGGTAACCATGTTCACAGGCTAGCCGGAACCTGCCTCAGCCAATCGGCTTAGCAGTTGCCGACCACCCCGGTAAGCTCCGCAGACAGACAACACCACACCAGTCGACAGAAACCAAAAGCCATTGCTATAAGCTTTCCGCCTACTGACAGCTGACAACCGCGGTGCTCGGGACCTTGACAGCCAGAAGCACCGACTCACACCTCAGCACTTCAAAAGTATCGAATCCTTCGTGGACTAACGCCCGAAGAACCGGCGACTCTTCGTCGCCGTAGCCGCACCCGCGCTGGAGCACTGGCAACGCTCCGACTTTGGGATGTGGCCAAGAACTTGCTCGACATGGGCACCACAACCGGCCCACGTTGGCTTCTTACACTGCTTACACGTAACTGCTCTACACATACCCCACACGGTATATTCAGCGCAGCTGATCACCGCTCGGTTATTCCAAAACTTTTAGGACTATAAGCAGTCAAACCACCCTCCAGCTGAAGTTGAGAACGCCACTCAGCGGCTGCAGGCGCCTAGATTGGGCTGGTGGCTCATAGCGCTCAAACCCACAGTCGCGCCTCCCTGCAGAACGCACCAGCACTAACTCTCGTACGAAGAATCATCTCGGCGGCTCTCCTCGGGTTGTTAGGAATAGCCGTCGCGGTTGGCATCACCAGCGTTTTTGTTCAATTTTTTCTGATCATCTCCCCTACCTTTCTCATCAACTGGTACGCATGGCTCACCATTGTCGTCATCCTGGCACTGGGTTCGCTGGCCCTGCGGCGATACACTCGTGCAGTGACCAACGGCATCCGCATCGGCACCATTGGTCTAACGATCGGCATCTTGATGCTCGCCATTGGTCAAATCACGTGGCACTATCGTCTCACCCCGACCCATCCGGTCGTCGACCACCACCCAACCGTCGACACGATTTTCCTCGGGTCTTACTGGCGCACTCCACTCGGTCGCGCCCAGGCAGCTACGGAACTCACAGCGTTCTCTGTCTACCAAAGCAGTGGTTGGTGGCACCTACTCGCTCGCTACGGGGTGGGTTCACTCACCTTGGCTAGCTGCAGCATCCTCGGCGAGGATCTGCATGCACGCTCGCTCAATCAGCTGGTCGATTCCGCCGCACGGGCTCGTGGCGAGGTATGTCCGGGGGCCCTCCCGTTGATCAACCCACAGCAACTCACCGCCAAGAACCCACCAGAACTCATTATTTTTGCTGGCCCAAACCAATTCCTCGGCCAACACCTCTCAGAGAGTGGGTGGAACTTCCTTACCAAGATCGCGCACCGCAGCGTACGCGCCGCCATCATCCTCGACGGGTCGCTCAAGATCGCGACAGATACGCAAGGTAAACTAGTGGCCATAACCCCTGTTGAAGACACGACTCTGACACTCTCCCATGAGCTTGCTGAGGGTACCACCAGCCTTGGGAATGGGTCAATCAGTGTCGCCGCGAGTACCCTCTCACGGTTTACGATCACGGCTGGAGCTGAGGTTCTCTATGCAATGAGTTCGCAATGGGGCAACATCCCTTCCTTCTTCGACTCGCAGCCCACCGATATCTTGCAGGTTGCTGATGCGTGTTCACCAGGTCAACCGGCCTTCGTTCCATCCCCAGCGACATCCTATCGCTTTGTCGACGGCATCGGTATGGTCTCCCTCCTGAGCCCAGACGGACGCACCTGTGAAAACATCAACCATGGGTCGGTCATTCGCTTTCCAAGCCCATAGCTCGTTCCAGATAGATCAGAGCCCTCTGATACACTAGAGATCACCCACTGAGGTGTGCCGGGTATGGAGGGGAAGAGATGGAGAGCATTCTGCGTGTTCATGAACGCGCATCTAGGCTGAGGGCAAAGCCGTCGAGCGACGTGATCGAACTCAGTATCTACTGTGACCCAGCCACGAGCGACGGTGACTTCGCTGAACTAGTTCGAACTCTCGAAGAGAACGGCATCGAGGTCACTGCTTACCACCCTGGCCGACACCACATCGCCGTTCGTATGACGGTAGAGGCTGTCGCTGCGATCTTTGGTGTGACTCTTGCCGAATTTGTCGATGATGAGCTGGGTAACTTCTTCGCACCCGATCAAGAGCCCACGATTCCAGCTGAACTCACCAAAATCGTGGCCATCCTTGGTCTTGACTCAGCCCCGCAGGCGTACCCACGTTTTCGTCCCGCTACCCAACCATCCGTGAGCTATCTCCCAAGCCAAGTTGCCAAGGCTTATGACTTCCCCACCGCCCCTGCGACGGGTCGCTCCGTCGCTCTCATCGAGCTAGGGGGAGGGTTCCGGCAAACCGATATCATCAACTACTTCCAGACCCAAGGCCTACCCATTCCTTCCGTCGCCGCCTTCAGCGTCGACCACGGAGCCAACGATCCTACGACCCCAAACTCTGCCGATGCCGAGGTCATGCTCGACATCGAGGTTCTTGGATCCGTGGCCAATGGGGCCACGATCGCTGTCTACTTTGCTCCGAACACCGACCGCGGCTTCATTGATGCCATCTCCGAAGCAAGTGCTGCGACCGACCCGATACCCGATGCCATATCGATTAGCTGGGGTGGACCCGAATCCACCTGGGCCAAAAGTTCTCTGCTCCTGATGCAGTCCGTGATAGCAGAGGCGACGACAAGGGGCATCACGGTGACCGTTGCCGCCGGAGATAATGGCTCATCTGATGGGGTCAACGATGGTCTTAGCCATGTCGACTTTCCTGCATCGGCACCGAATGCCCTAGCTTGTGGGGGTACGCATCTCGAACTCACCCCTCAAGGGGGAATCGCTCTTCAGACTGTGTGGAATGACACCGCCATTGGCGACGGTGCAACGGGTGGCGGGGTCAGCGCGTTCTTCCCTTTGCCCGACTATCAAGACCACGCTGGTGTTCCCCCTTCAGCGAACCCCAGGGGCGCCGTCGGCCGAGGGGTTCCCGACGTAGCCGGCAATGCCGACCCACAGACTGGTTATCAGATCCTGGTCGACGGTACTTCAATCGTCGTCGGCGGCACCAGCGCGGTCGCCCCGCTCGTAGCTGGCCTGATCGTCCAGTTGACCATCGCAACGAAGGCACACCAAGGACTCGTGCAACCAACCTGGTATCCCCTCGAACAGGCGACTCGTGACAGCACTACTCCCGCCTTCTATAACATCACTGAGGGCAACAACGGTGCCTACCAGGCGCATGTCGGCTGGAATGCCTGCACCGGCCTGGGGTCACCCTATGGAGACAGGCTGGAAACCAATCCCTCATGATGCGTCCAGAGGAGATGCTCAGGGAGTCACTGTTTGAAAGTCTGATCCCCCAGGCCGAACAGCGAGAACTCGACACTGAACGCAAACATGCCGACCAGCGCATCGTCAACCTTTCGCGCGGCAGCGCGCTCTTTGGAGTAGCGTTGGCGATCATCTTTTTGATCGAGGTCCTCACCGTGCCGGTGATGTCGCACGCCATCGCCTGGCACATCGGTGTAGGGTTAGTTGCGGTCCCCCTCCTCGTCGGCAAACTCACCTATAGTTCACTCCGCTTCATCGGTTATTACCGAGGTGACGAGCGGTACTTACAAGCGGGCGTTCCCTGGTTCCCCCTGCGGATTCTTGCCCCATTCCTTGTCATCACCACCATCCTCGTCATTGGAAGCGGTGTTGAGCTCGACGTCGCAGGTCCCACTTCTTTTTCCGCGACATTTTTGGCGCCGGCCCACTTCCTGTTGTCGGTGGTTTGGTTCCTCTTGATGGCCTTTCACGTGGTCGCCTACTTCAACCGCGCCGCTCGCTCGACGATCAAAGATATGTCCTATCGCCTGACCCAGCCCCGGCCAAAAAGCTCACGCTCGAGAGTTGCAATATTCCTCTTCACCTGTGCGATAGGTATCATCTTGGCGACTCAGTTCCAAGGGCCCATCAGGCGATGGGAGACGGCCTTCAACTCCAGTAGCGGGATTAACCCTTCAGAATTAACGCACCCACCAACCCAGTACTACAACCCCACCTCACTCAAGCGGGGACGTGAGCGCGAACGACTACACGAAGAAAACGCGCTCAAGCTGCGCAGGAAAAACGACTAGGAGGCTGCATGGCAGAGGAACGCCGACCTGCACTCCCGCGCGTCCGTCGAGCAGCCCGAGCTCATGAAGACCTCAGATGATATAGTCACCAGTCGGGTTACCGTCATAACCAGATGCCAGGCGAAGGCGCTTCGGTGTCTCAAGGTTCGTGATTTCGGCATCTGCACCGAGATCATTGATTGCTTCGCAGAGCCGAGGGTCGCGCTTGACCACCTTTGCCGGGACTCCGACAATCACCGAATGCGACGGCATCGACTCAAGCACGACGGCATTGGCACCAACACTAGAGTCCTCTCCGATCACCACCGGACCGAGAATCTTGGCTCCCGCGCCGACAACGACTCGATCACCGAGTGTTGGGTGTCGTTTGCCGTGCTCAAGGCTTCGTCCTCCAAGGGTCACCCCATGATACAGCGTGACCCCAGATCCAATCTCAGCGGTCTCTCCGATGACAACTCCCGTCGCGTGGTCGATGAAGAGTCCAGAGCCGATCTGCGCCCCAGGATGGATCTCCACACCGGTGAGCGTTCGCGTGATCATTGAGACTGACCGCGCGAGCAGACGATGTCCCCGCAGCCAAAGGGGATGACTGATTCGCCAGCCCCAAAGCGCATGCACCCCCGGATAGGTAAGCGCAACTTCGAGGACGCCATTCGCTGCTGGGTCGCGATCCAGCGCCGACTGTATATCCTCTCGCAGGGTACGTAACATCTAATCTCCTAGATCCGCGAACAGCGGTGTCGACAGATATCGTTCTCCAAAGGATGGAATGATCACCACGATCAACTTCCCCGCATTCTCAGGTCGCCTGGCTACCTCCAGTGCGGCAAAAGTGGCCGCTCCGGAGGAGATGCCAACCAAGAGGCCCTCCTCTTTGGCCATCCGACGTGCGTATTGGAAGGCTGCCTCGTTGGAGACCTTTACAACCTCATCGACCACGGTCGCATCGTAGGTCTGAGGGACGAAACCAGCACCAATTCCTTGGATGGGATGTGGACCCTTCTGCCCCCCCGAGAGCACGGGAGAAGCCTCCGGCTCCACTGCAACCATCAGAAGACCGGGCTTACGCGGTTTCAACGCCTCACCGATACCACTGATCGTTCCACCGGTACCAACCCCTGCTACCACAATGTCGACCGCGCCATCGGTATCGGCCCAGATCTCCTCCGCCGTGGTCTGGCGGTGAATAGCCGGATTCGAAGGGTTTTCAAACTGCTGTAGCATCACATACGTGGGATCGGAGGCGACGAGTTCGCTCGCTTTTGCAATGGCACCACCCATGCCATCTGGCCCTGGTGTCAGAACGAGGTCAGCACCGAACGCTCGTAACAACATCCGGCGCTCCCGGCTCATCGTCTCGGGCATAGTGAGGATACAACGATATCCCCGTGCGGCACAGACCATCGCTAAGGCGATACCAGTATTACCACTCGTCGGCTCGACGATGACCGAGTCCTTGGTCACGCGACCCTCCGCAACCGCCGCGTCGAGCATTGCAACACCGATCCTATCCTTCACGCTGTTGCCAGGGTTGAAAAACTCAAGTTTCGCCACGATGGTGGCGTCGAGGCCAGCCGTCAACCGGTTGAGCCGTACAAGGGGGGTACCCCCCACGAGTTGTGTCACATCATCGGCGATCTTCACAAAAACTCCTCATCCTCTCTTTATCGCAACGAAACCATCAGCACATTAATTCCGACCAATTCACTAGCATTTGAATCGTACCCTAGCAGCCTCGCTCGTCAATCAAGCCATCACCGATCACGATGACAAGTCGAGCGTCACGCTGCCCTCCGGCGAGCACCAGATGGCGAGCACACTCATCAACAAGGTGTACATCGAGTGTCAAACCGTGCCTGATCTACCCGATTGTTCAGCCAGGCTCAGCTAACACGGGCTCGAAGAAGGTGGCCGGCCCACAAGCAACAGGCGCCAAAATGTCGGGTCACAAGCCTTGCCAAGGCATCTCGGTCCTGCTCCTGCGCAACCGAAGCGCAGACATAGCAGCACCGCGATCCGAGGAGAACCGCGGTTGCGCCTCGCCGATGACGTCAAAGTATCCGTTGTCCCATCAGTCCAAGCACATCCTTCTCAAGAAGACGGATGTGCTAGCCAACGGCTAGCCAGCGTGCCGAGCACAAGAACAAGCAGGCCGTAGATGCCAAGGAGTCCGGTCGAGGCGGCTCCAAAGGCCGCCGTGGCGATCCCTGCTGCGATCGCGAAGTCTCGAATGGCCACCGGCAGGACGATTCCGGTACGTGTCGCGCGTGGAGCCCCGGTCGATACCGCCACCCCAATCAATGCTGAACCGGTGACGAAGACGACTAACAGCGCCACGCCCACCAGGTACACAGGTGCGAGGCGCACCTGGCTCGCCACCTCCCAAATCAAGAGCAAGAGGACCAGCGATCCAAAGATGCCGCCGATCACCCTACCGACCCCTCCTGAGCCCAATCTCGCCCCGACGAGTGCCCCAAGCACTAGGGGCAGAGCCACCACGATCACCAGGGTTCCGCCAAGGCCGATGGTGTTGAGATGCGATGCAGTGGAGAGGACAGACAGGATCGGACCGGCTACCAGGATGGTGATGACGGTGGACCCGAGGACCAACACAGCCGCCATGACCACATCCCCCGCTCCAAGACTCACAAGTGCAAGCGATGCCACCTCGCTAGGGGCAACGCCGACTGCGAGAAGTGCATCGCGCAGCTGACCATCTACAAGACGGCTGAGTCCCCATGCGAACAGCGGGAAGAGAACGGTGCTCGCCGCCAAAGCACCGAGCAGACGCCAGCCAGCACTTCGAGTGCGTCGAAGACTAGCGAAATCCACCGTCAAGCCAGCCGTAAAAACCAGCGCCGCTAGCGTGACATAGACCGTATCCCCGTGATCAACGGTCCTGCCAGGAGCCGGAAACCAGAGGGCAAGGCCCCCGACAACTAGGACGAGATAGAGCATCCATCGCTCCAAGCGATCCCGAATCCAACGCAACGGCATCGTCTACTCCTTCGATGGCTGGGTTGTGCCGTGCGTGGGTAGCACAGACTGGCTCGTCGCGACCGTCTCTATGGGTTGGTGGGATCTTGCCAAGATGGGTCGACGCCGCGCATCGAGGATGACACCGACGATCACTACCACGATCCCCAGCCGAAGGGCGATATCGGCAAGATTGAAGGTGGTCGGGTAGAACGATAGGTGGATCCAGTCGATCACAGGCGAGCGAAGCGGCCCATCTGGCCCCGTCCATCGGACAACCAGGTTGCCAACTCCTCCCCCGATAGCCAAGGCAAATCCGATACGTCCGACCAAAGATGTGCTTCGCAGCAACAACCAAAGTACGACGATGATCAGTACTTCGGCGAGTTCCACAAGCCACTCATGGTGTTCACCAATACCAAACGCAGCCCCTGTGTTGTATACCAGGTGTAGTTTAATGACACCATCGAAAAGGGATGGCGATCGAGTCTGCAGATACACCTTCGCCCAGTCCGAAGTGGCGATGTCGCTCACAACGGTAGCCAATACGATGGCTGCTACCAGCCATCCCCATCTTGGGGCACGTGAAACTTTGGACAGGCTAGACCCCCCTGTTGGATCGCGATGCTCAATATCCAGCCTAGATCGACCGTCTCACTTGGCAATCATCGGAGACCAGATGAAACCATGTGTTCACATTCATTGGGCGAGCTCACCCTCCGAGTCGCCAGCGTAGCACCCCTGCGGTCATCAGGGCCTGCGCCTCCACGATCCTCGTCGCCTCTACCCCAGTTGGCCAGAGCCATCTGAGTCGGTTCGTTCGACCCACGACGATGTCTCCAGCCTCGAATGACTGAGCCGCATTGGCACCCCTCCTGGGCATCGCCCCCGCCACCAAAGAGATGTTGTTCGTCATGGGACAGAGGTGGGGGGGCGAGGAACAGGTAACGGTCACTGGCCCCGATCTGGCTCCAACGCCACCACGGACAAAGAGTGCCGAGCCGACGGTCGAACTCGCCGCGTTGATGATGCGTCGGCCCGATATCGCGTCATCGACCTCGCCAACGTGTTGGCGATACCCACACGATCACCGGTTACCAACATGATCATCCCAAGTGACTCCGCTCCTGCTAGAGCCGCCCTACTGCCGGCGATACTACCTCACCAAGATAGCGATTGGCATCTCCCAATAAGCGGTCTGCCAGCTAAGAGCTTGGACCCCTATGAGGCCTGGGCTTGCACGTACAATGCGTTGGCCGCCTGTGCTAGCTGTTCGGCGAACCCCAATCTGAAGGTATTTGACTCAAGATCAACGATGACTACCTCTAGTCCTCCTTTGGCCAACCGTCTAGCCTGATCAAGGGCGGCGGCGAAAGGATCATCGATGCCGACTTCGTTGGGACGCGCATCAGTGAGCACCACTAAGAGGGGTTCCGTTCCTCGCCTCCTCAAGTCAAGAGCGAGATCTCGACCAGCAGCAAGACCCCGTGCCAGCGGGGTTCTACCGGCGCGTTCAAGACCAAGCAGCCTCGTTCGCGCGACCTCGAGCGATCGGGTCGGCCGCAAGCTGACCTGCGCGGTCTCGCCTCCGAAAGAGACGACCGCCACCTGTGCTCGCTCCCTGTAGGCAGTACCAAGCAACTGCTCTATCGCCTCAATCACGAGCGCTGTCGCCTCTCGACCCGCAACCGAGGCAGAGACATCGACAACGAAGATGACACAACGTTTTTGAGCTCGTTCGATCTCAAGATATCGAACATCCTCGGGTGACAATCCCCCAGGACCGCTACGCCCAAGCCGGGCCACGATGGTGCGTGTCAACGAAAAAGCACCAGACTTCACAACTTCATGATGACGAGCAACCTCCGCACCTTGACCTTCGACGTTTCCCTTCCTCCTCGTCAACGAGGCCAGGCGCTCTCCAAAGTTCGCTTGTGATGGTTCCTCCGGAAGATCGCGGATGCTGCCATCTGATCCGCCGTAGCCACTTCCGTGCGAGGAGACATCGGTGTTATCCGCGCCTGTGTCAGGCTGGTCCCCCTGTTGCTCCTCTTGACGATTTGGAGGCTCATCGGGCCCTGGCCGAGACCTTGGCTGGCCAGAGGGAGGTTCCAGCCGCTGGCGATGCCCCACGATCAGCTCCATCACGCAATCAACGTCTGACTCCTCCACCCAGTTCCTGCCACTGAGCGCAGCGTTTGCCCTCGCAGCTTTCGCAACGGCAACATCAGCGCGAAGCGATCCGATGCCCAGTTCCGCACAGCGGCGGGCGATTCCCTCCAGCTGTGCCTCGAGAGCAACCTCCATCAGATGGGCACGGGCTTCGTCGATCGCAACCCCGGCGATTGCGTCCGCGTTCAAGTCGACCTCCCGATCGAGTTCCGCATCTAGTCGCCGCCGCAATGCGAGCTGGCGATCGTTTGGATCCATCAGCGGATCCACCTGTACGGTCATTGCGAAGCGATCGAGAAGCTGAGGACGGAGTTCACCTTCTTCGGGATTCATCGTTCCTATCAACGAGAAGCGTGCTGGTTGAACAACGGATACCGCATCGCGCTCAACGCGGTTTACACCCGTTGCTGCTGCATCAAGAATGAGATCAACAACGTGGTCGGCGAGCAGATTGATCTCATCGATGTAGAGCACGCCGCCATGCGCCATCGCAAGCAAGCCGTTCTGGACTCGCACCTCTCCCCCTGCAAGGACCGAGGCGACGTCGATACTACCCTTCACGCGGTCCTCAGTGGAGCCGAGGGGAATCTCAATGAATGGAGCAGCCGCCCCAAGCAGCTTTGCCAATCCTCTGGCGAGCGTCGTCTTCGCTGAGCCTGGGGGACCAACGAGCAACACACCTCCGATGGTGGGATCGACCGCTAACAGCCGCAACGCTAGCTTCGCCTTCGACTGACCGACGACGGCATCAAAGGCGAGTTGACTACTCATCTTGCATCCGCCTCAAGATCACCCTCGATACCGACAATTGCCCTGCGCAGATCGGATATTCGCTCTGGCGACGCCGCCCACATACCTCGCTCGTGAGCCTCGAGTAACCGCTCACAAATCGATACCAACGCAGTAGGGTTGACCTTTGTGAGGAAAGCCCGTCGGTTCGAGTCGTCGACATAACTGTCCTGCACAGCGTCGTACATCCAGTCCTTGGCTACGTGTGCGGTTGCGTCGTAACCAAAGAGATAATCGACCGTTGCTGCCATCTCAAAGGCGCCCTTGTAACCATGGTTCATCATCGCATCCAACCACTTCGGATTCAGCACACGCGAGCGGACCACCCTCGCGGCCTCCTCCTCGATTCCGCGAACCCTAGGTCGTTGTGGGTCAGCAGAGTCGCCAAAGTATCCCTGAACGTCGCGGGCCCCTAGCGCCCGAGCCGCCGCGACCATACCACCGTGATCCTGGAGGTAGTCATCGGAGTCAAAGATGTCATGCTCCCGGTTATCCTGCGCCTTATACGCCACCTCGAGTGTCTCGAGTCGCTGTTCAAGCAGGCGACGGTTAGGCACCCCGTGTCCGCTGCGGGAGTAGCTGAATCCGCTCCACGTCAAGTAGACCTCCGACAGGTCACGATCATCATGCCACGATCGGCTCTCAAGAAGCGGCAAAATCCCTGAACCATAGGAACGTGGCGACGGGCCAAAGATTCTCTCGGTGACCCCGGCTTGCGCGACTGGGTTGAGCTCACCCTCGGAGGTCTCCTTCGCCACCAGCTCGAATGCCTCGTCGAGTAGGTCAATCGCCCCAGGGAAGGCGTCACGAAAGAAGCCGGAGATACGACAGGTAACATCCACCCGTGGCCGGCCGAGCTCTTCGATCGGCACCACACGGAGTCCGTTCACACGGTGCGAAATCTGATCCCACTCCGGCCAAACCCCAAGCAGTGCCAGGACAGTTGAGATGTCATCTCCCCCTGTACGCATAGCTGCCGTTCCCCAGAGCACGACGCCGACGCTCCTCGGATAGCGACCGTCGTGCTCGGCCACGAACCGAAGAACCATCGCCTCAGCTAGGCGTTGGCCAGTGAGGAATGAGATCTGCGTTGGTAATGATCGCGGGTCAACCGAGTAAAAATTTCGGCCCGTCGGTAGCGCGTGCGCCATCCCCCGAGTCGGAGCCCCAGAAGGTCCGGCGGCAATCGCCTGGCCCTTCAGTGCCGCTAGGACCGCATCGAGTTCTCCAGTAGTCGCCTCCAGATTCGGCACCAACACCGCGCCAATCCATTGCAGCACCTCTCTCAGCTCATCACCAAGGGGGTACTCGAGTCCAAGCGATTGGCAGAAATCGAAATCATCAAAGATTTTCATATCGTAGCGGTGATCAGCGTAGGCCCAAAGAAGCTCGGTCACTCGCTCGTCATCCTCATCCATCTCGAGCCTCGTGGGAGTAGTTGACCCACCTGTGACCAATGGCCGCAGGGCTCCGGCGTTGAGTTGTGGCATTCGCGTGATCGCGACCAACATATCGATCAGTGCCTGACCAACTGGCGGATCACCAAGAATATGGAGCCCACCTCGAATGAGAGAATCTTTGAGCTCGCACAGATAACCGTCTACGTGGAGGAGAAAATCGTCAAAGAGATCCTGTTCAACGTCAGGGGTGTCGGTGACGCCCATATCCTCGTGGAGCCGCGCCGCTTCGATCAGGTTCCAGATCTCCGCCCGAATGGCTGGTAGTTTCTCGGGATCGAGCGCACTGATCCGTTGATGCTCGTCCATCAACATCTCAAGCCGTGCAAGGTCACCATAGCTCTCCGCCCGGGTCATCGGCGGCACAAGATGGCCAACGAGAACCGCATGCGTGCGTCGTTTCGCCTGAGTTCCCTCCCCTGGATCGTTGATTACGAAGGGATAGATAACCGGCAACGCCCCAAGGATCGTATCGGGATAACAGGTCGGTCCCATGCCAACTGATTTACCTGGAAGCCATTCAGCGGTTCCGTGCTTCCCTAGATGGCAGAGAGCATCAACGTCGGCGATGGCCTCCAACCAGTGATAAAAGGCCAGATAGTGGTGCGTCGGTGGCAGTTCGGGTGAGTGGTAAATCGCAATCGGGTTCTCGCCATAACCTCGTGGCGGCTGAATCGCCACTGTCAGGTTGCCAAACTGCAACGCGGGGAAGACGAGTCGATCATCCTCGAGGTAGATCGACCCTGGTGGCGGTCCCCAATTTGCGATCACAGCCGTCTGCAACTCATCAGGCAGGGTATGGAACCAGCGGGTATAGGTGTCAACCGGGAGAGCGATTCCACCACCCGACCTCACCGAAGGATGCTCGTAATCGATCAGATCGCCAAGACGAGCCATGAGTGTGTCCGCATCGTCGAGCAGCCCCAGGATATGGTAACCCTCCTGTTCCATCCGACGGGCAAGGGCCATCAGACTCGCTGGGGTATCGAGTCCGACCGCGTTGCCGAGTCGCGAACGCTTGGTTGGATACGCTGAGAGGACAATCGCGATCCGCTTGGTGGCATTCTCCTTGTGTCGAAGACGGACAAGACGAAGAGTCAGGTCCATCAAACGCTGGGTACGCTCATGATCCAGTCGATAGGCGCTGATGTTTGCACCAAAACCCTCATCCTCATCGATTAACTCTTTGAAGGCGATTGGGATGGTGATGATGCGGCCATCGAACTCCGGCATCGCAACATTCATCGCCACATCAACTGGACGAAGCCCCGCCTGGCTCTCCTGCCATTGCGACCGTGGTGTCGTCGCAATGAGCGCCTGCAAAACCGGCACACCAAGGTCGGCGAGTCCGCCTGCCTCCCAAGCCAGTGCGTCGGCGTGGCCAGCAGCAAGAACCGTCGCCAAAATGACATCGGGTGGAGTCTCACTGATCAACCCCACCACCGAGGATTCCCCTTCGCCAACACGCAGTGAATAGGCATAATAGACATCGATCGCCAATCGGTTCTGTACCGCAACGTCCACAAGATCTCGAACAAAGGATAAATTGCCGGAGATGACGTGGGCACGGTAGATGATCACCGCGATGCGGCCGACCGGCTCATCGTGAGCCGTGCGCATGAGGCAGCCAAAAGCTGGCACCTCTTCGAGAGCGCCGAAGCCGTAGCCAGTTCTTGTGACGGTATCAGAAAGGAAGCGGACAAAGTTCCCAAGATTAGCCACTCCCCCCTCGACCAAGTATCGGAACCCCTCCTCCCAAATGCCAGCAGATACCGTGGATGCCTCCATCATCTCTCGATCGAGAGCATTGTCCCCGGGGTAGCTCACAAGAGGGATGTCGCGCTGTCGACAGCGAGCGACAATCTGGAGAAACCATCGGCTCGCCTGGGCACCACCGAGCAGACGGACAACAACGATGCGGGCATGATCGATGAGATCATCGACCTCGGTCAACGTATCGATCTGGCGCACGACCAGTCCGAAGTCCTCCCCCAGGTCCTCCCAGACGCTGCGCAAAGCCAGGACCTCAGTATCGGCATTGGTCAGATAGACAAACTTCTCCACGCATTCCTCCCGTTGGACCCTAGCGCCGGCCCTAGAACAGGCTAGCCGCCTGGACTCGTAAGTCCCAGAAGCTGGAAAACATCGAGGCTCGCGCCAACAATCTCTCCAAGATGATCGAGGCTCGTCTCCAGCAAATCGTCAAAGTGCAGCTGACTCGTGAAGGAGCGTCCACGGGACCGGGCGAGCGACGAGAGAAAGTGTGAGCGCAGCGTGTCCTCATCAAAAAGGCCATGGAGTGTGGTCCCATAGATCTGCCCCTCGCGACTTGCCCCCTCAGGCACCAACGCGTCACCTTGTCCGTGATCAGCACCCTCCAACATAAAGAACGGATCTTCCTTTGCAAGGACACGTCCATGATGAATTTGGTAACCAGCTACCCGCGCCTGATGGAAGCCAGGAGCTACCCCAACGACGTTGGCCAATACCTTCTCCGCCTCGAAGACCACCTCAGCTCTTAGGAGACCGAGACCGTTGACATGACCCGCCTCCGACTCGACACTGTCATCGATCTGCTCGGCGAGGATCTGATAACCACCGCAGATGCCAAGAAGCCAACACCCCTGCTCGAGAACACGTTCGAGCTGCGGTGCAAATCCTGCTGACCTCAGCCATGAGAGCGCGGTGACCGTCGCTTTGGTTCCTGGCAGAATGACGAGATCGGCATCGCCGAGATCCTCGGCCCGCCGGACAAAGCGAAGATCGACGTCGGGTTCCAGGGTAAGTGGGTCAAAGTCGGTGTAGTTCGCCAAATAGGGCAACTCCACCACTCGCACCCGGATTGGAGCCTGACTCACCCGTCGATTCCCTGTCGCAGTCGGTCTCCACAGACCAGGCTGTGTCGTGCCGAGGTTGATGGCATCCTCGCCTGGAAGGTACCCATCGATCATCGGCAGGTTTCCAAACCAGCGGGTCCCAAGTCGTCGTGTGAGTACCTCGATGCCGGGTTGGAGAATACTTCCGTCGCCCCTGACACGGTTGATCACAAAACCTCGCAACAGACTCCGGTATGCCTCTGGCAGCAGCGTGTAGTGACCGTAGATCGATGCAAGAACACCCCCTGGCTCCAAGTCGCCCACGAGGACCGTTCCGAGTCCTACCGCTTGCGCAAACCTAAGATTGGCTAGATCACCCTCTAAAAGGTTGATCTCGGCAGCAGACCCTGCTCCCTCGGCGATGATCAGCTCGTAAGACACACTCAGCTCTTCAAAGGCCGCGACGACGGTAGCGAGCAGCTCACGTTTTGTCGCTATCCATCGACCACTAGCGATTTCACCGACCGGACGACCGCGTACAATCAGCTGCGATCGCTGTTTTCCAGTTGGTTTGATGAGCACTGGGTTCATCGCAACGCTGAGATCAACCCCAGCAGCGCGAGCCTGAACCGCCTGGGCTCGAGCGACCTCTCCACCGTCGATGGTTACAGCCGAGTTCAACGCCATATTCTGACCCTTGAATGGTGCAACCGCAATTCCTCGATGGCGGCACCAACGCAAGAGACCGGTAACGATCAATGACTTTCCAACATTGGAACCGGTGCCTGCAATCAACACGCCGCGAGCACGAGAACTTGTCACTGGGGCCTCATCAGGAAAGATCGACCATCACGGGTGATGAGTCACGCATCGGGGAAACAATGGGCGTCAAGGATAGCATCACCCCCAGTGTAAAGGCAGCATCATCACACTGAATGGTCACCGACCTTCCAACGGGATGATCTTGGCTCACGGAGCTACTTCTTCAGTGCACGAAGATGGCGAGCACTACGACCAAGAACAGGATGAAGAGATAGCTCAGGTACACGTTGAGTTGACCCCCTTGAAGGGGACTCAGCACTCGAGCAAGACGGTTGACTCCCCGGCGCAACGACTGGATCAAACCAGCTCCAAGGATCGGGGCCTCCCTCGTGTGGTACGTGGCCTGTTCAAGTACATAGCCCTGGTCACGATAGGTGCGTTCAGACGATGTCTTCGGACGGTAGAGAAATGAATAGACAGTCCGCAACGGATTAGAGAAACCAAAGGCTGTGGTCGCGCTCGCCACCACGTCCACGGTCTCCCCTCCACTCCAGAGCGGCACTCGACGCGACTTTGATCGACGCAGCAGCAGCGCGATTGGAACACACGCAAAGAGTACCCCCACAATCATCAATTGAACCGGTGAGATAAAGGCAAAGCTATCCGATAAGGGGACGATCAATAAACCATTCACAAGAGCCTTCGCACTCGCAGGATCTGGCCATGACGCGCGCCACATCAATGACTCCCAAAAAACGAGACTGATGGCCCCAGTGAGATTCGCCAGCCCAAGAACGAGTACTGCGAGTCGGTGACCGACGGCGACCGATCTGCCTGGTCGCCTGGCACCGAGGAGCCCTACGCCATAGAGTTTGACAAACGTCGCCAGGCTCAATGCCGCTGAAAGTGCAAGTCCCGCTCCCACAAGAATAAGGGTCGTCCGTCCGGCCAACGAGGCAAGAGTGAAGTCGTGGAAGAGTGCCTCAAAGAGGAGCCATTCGGTGACAAATCCCATCGCTGGCGGCATGGCCGATAGGCTCATGGACGCGATCAGACCTCCGACCCCCACCGTCCAAGGGTACTCATGTCCGAGGCCAGTCTGGACAATCCGATGATTCCCATCTCGCTCCTTCTTGACTGATGCAGCGAGAAACAGACCTGCCTTCGCGAGGCTATGACCCATCAAGTGCAGGATCCCGATCAACCAGCAAAGCCCGGCGAGCTCCTGTTGCCCTCCCGCTTGAAAAATCAGCGCCGCTCCAAGTGCTCCAATAGCGATGCCTCCATTTTCTACACCGGACAAGGAGAGCAGCCGACGCCAATCTCCCTGTTGAAAAGCGTAGAGAATTGCGATGATCGCCGAGAGCATGCCAAGAGCTGCGACCGTCACCCCAAGAAACAGCGTCGAACTCGCGTGAACCGGAAGCCATCGCAGCAACGCACGACCCAGGGCGAAGTACGCTGTGTTCAGAATCAGCGATGAAAAAATAGCGCCGGTCGGTCCATCGGCAGATCCGTACGTCTCGGCCACCCACGCATACAGCGGCGCCACCCCCAGCTTGGCTCCAAAACCAACCAGGAAGAGCAGGCCGATGATGGAGGAGACTACGATGCCGCGAGCACCCCAGTCACCCCGGAAACCAGCGAATCCAAGATGTGGCCCCAACAGTGCGACAGCCATGACGAGAGCGACACTGCCGACCTCAAGGAGTGCCAACATCGTCAGAGTCGCCTTAGAACCTCTGGTATCGGACCGGATGGAAAGGATCATCACCGCACTACCCAGACTCATGAGCTCCCAGCCGATAATCATTGCGGCACCATTATTCAAACCCGCAAGACAGAAAACACCTATCAGCGCAGTCGCGACACCAAGTGACCACCAACCGCCCTGGTGACTGCGTACCGCGACCGCCAAGGCTACGGCCAACCAAGCGGGGGCCAAGATGAGCAGCGATGCGGTGTCCATGTGCCACACCAGGGGCTGGTTCCCGAGGACGAACAGACGCAGCGAGCTCGTTCCCCTTGGCAGACCAGCGATATCAGCGACCAACGCGATGAGCACACCAATCAATACCACTCTGTGAGCAATAACTGGGAACCGGGAAGAGAGACGCAGCAGATTGAGGCCAGCACCCACAAGCAGGAGTGCCACAGCGATCATCATGCCAAGGGTTGCGAGCTGGGGCGCACTCATCAAGTCCTCCCTACGAGCGCGAGCAGGGCATCAGCGATAACCGCCGGATGCGGTGGACACCCGGGGAGCCATAGATCGACAGGAACGACTCCACCGAGACCACGGTGTGCGTTGTAACCCCCTCCGTTGGTTCCTCCTGAGATCGCACAGACACCCGTGGCGATCACGTACTTCGGTCCTGGCATTGCTTCATACGTCGCAACGAGAGGGTCATGCATGGGACTCGTTATCGGTCCTGTCACCAACAACACATCTGCAAAGCGTGGCGACGGGGTGAAGAACACTCCGAATCGATGAAGGTTGTAGTAAGGGTTATCGAGGGCTGTGATCTCCGATTCACAACCGTTACATGAACCACAGTCGATATGGCGGACAAAAAGACTCTTACGTAACCACCGTTGGTGCTTCGTCGGCTGTAACGTAGGAGGAGCAGGTTCAACGTCGGAACGGCGACGCAGCGCATCTCGGTCACTACTCGCACGGGTCAGACTGGTCGTCGGTGAGAGAATCCCAAACGGGCACACTTCAACGCATAACTTGCAGTCAATGCAAGCGCCATGGTCAAGCTCCACCCCTCCATCATCGATCGTGATCGCCTCCGTCGGACAGCTTTGCGCGCAGCGTTCACAGCCCTCTGGACAACGATGAGCGGTGGGCACCGGCAGGCCCATCATCCCAGAGACCTCTTCGAGTGGCCATCCGATGGTCCTTACTCCACCTCGAAGACCGCGATAGGTCCATACCGACACCGACCCTACCTCCTATCGATCATTCCCAGCCACCGAGAGGCCGAAACTCGCCTCGTTGATCGCATAATCCATCATGTTGGTTCCATCGACGGTATAGGGAAAGACACGCCAATTCGAGAAGGATGGCTCTTTAATCTTCACTCTCGAAAGATATCCGTCTTCACCATAGACCACATAGATCAGAGTCCCACGGGTAGCCTCTACCCATCCCATCCCGCCAAAGGCCTCCGCCGATCGTCTGGAATCATCGGCGACAAACACCGGACCATCCTCAAGCTGGGCAATCACCTGACCAAGGATGGCGAAGGAGGCAAAGATCTCATGCTCTCGGATCAGTGCACGGGCCCTTGCGTCACCCATAGTTGCACCGGGTACTGCGAAGTGGTAGCGGTCGTAGCCGCTGTAGGGATGGTCGCGGCGAAGATCGCGATCAAGCCCACTCGCGCGCTCAATCGGGCCAGTGGCGCCCTGCGCAAGCGCCACCTGTGCACTGAGCATGCCAGTGGTCTCCAGTCGGTCAAGATAGCTCCGCGTGCCCGCTAGTGCAGAGAGGTAGGTGTGCGCCTGCTCCTCCAATTCATTCAGAACATCCCCCACCTCGTCGGTCACGAGATCGCGGCGCAACCCACCTGGGACGACAAGACCACGAAGGAAACGGCCTCCGCTCAGCCGAGCGTTGAGCTGTTTTACCAGCTCTGCCAGATAGTGTCCCTCGGCGTCGGCCACCTTCAACGTCGTCAACTTCGACAACAGCCCAAAGTACTGAAGATGGTTATATAATCGTTCCAGTTCAGCCAGGAGCACACGCAACTGTTGTGCCCGAGTCGGGACCCTGAGTTGAAGGGCATCTTCACAAGCGAGCGCGAACGCGAGGCCATGGGCCACACTGTCAACGCCTGAGACGCGTTCAGCGAGCAGTGAGCCGGACTGGATCGACCTCCCTTCAAACCGAGTCTCCATCCCTCGATGTTTGTAAAAAAGTCTGGTCTCCAAGTGTACGATACCCTCGCCCGCGTAGGAGAAGGTAAAGCTCCCGGACTCCACCACATCTGCACGAACAGGACCGAAACGTAGCTGCTGAAGATCGTCACCGCCAACTCTGGGCATCTCCGTTGGGGTTGACACAAACGCGAACGGATCTGAGTAACTCCCTGCTAGTCCGAGAAAGCCATCTGGGGCACGAGAACCTTCATGCAAGACCAACCGTCGTTGATCAGGAGCTCCCTCGAACCGGATCCCATAGAGATCGGCGATTTCGCGTTCATAGGAACCCGCCAAAGGGATGAGCATTGCCAGGGACGGCACACCCGAGCCAGGTGCGACGAACAATCTCCACAGTTTGAAGGGTTCACCCTGGCCGCTACTGGCGAGGTAGTTCAACTCGATCCCCTCTGAAGTCCGCCGCGCCCAGATCGCTTGCAATCGTCGATAGGTTCGTGGCGCTTGCTCTGGGTCAACAATGAGCTCTGAGAGAAGCGAGACGAGTTCGCCTGGTTCACCAATCGAGACTTCATTCCACGACTTCATCAGTGACCCCCGAGCGTCGAGGCGATATGCGTGAAGTAGACCCAAAGTGGGTGCGGCCACCAAACGCCGAGCACAAGAACAACCAACACTGCCACAACCATGGGAGCCACAGACGTGATGGGAAGTGTAACCCGGAGCGCATCAGCCCCAGATGCGTGGGGACGAGGGCTGGAGAAGAACATCTTGCGGAAGTGGGTCATGAAACCCACAAAGATGACGATCAGTGCCACACCCATGACACCAACTGCCCACGGGTTAGCACTGGCGATCCCACCTCGAGCGATGGTGAACTCGCTCAAGAAGAGACCAAAAGGAGGGGCTCCCACAGCAGCAAAAGCTGCTGCTAGCCAAGCGGCACCCATCACCGGGAAACGATCTCCGATACGACGAATACCAGCTATCTGTCGAGTACCATAAGCCTCAATAGCATTGCCTGCACCAAAAAAGACGGCGGACTTGGTGAGTGAGTGATTCACCATCTGGTACAGCGCACCAACCGTTCCGAGCACGCCACCGAAACCAAAACCAAGAGCAATAATGCCAATGTGTTCCACGCTCGAGTACGCTGCGAGTCGCTTCACTCCTCGCTGGCGGGTGATGAACAACGCAGCGACCACCAGGCTCGCCACCCCTAGAACGACTAGGGATCGACTCGCATCCCCGCCCATACTCGTGTGGCGGAGGATTCCGAGGTAGCGCACAATCCCCAACATTGCGCAGTTAAGGAGCCCTCCAGAGAGCATCGCCGACACCGGCGTCGGACCCTCGCTGTGAGCATCGGGCAACCAGGTGTGCATCGGAGCAAGACCGGCCTTGGTGCCGTAGCCTATCAATACGAGCAAGAAGGCCACCAGCAGCAGTGCTGGATCCGCCCTGGGGGCAATTCTTGCAAAGCTCTCCCATGTCATCGGATAGCTGGCACCTCGCACAAAGGTGCCAGCGAAATAGAATAGAACGGTGCCAATGAGGGCGAGCGATAGCCCAACCGCCACGATGACCAGATACTTCCAAGCTGCTTCAACAGCACGCCGATGCGGCTCCAGACCGACAAGAATGGCACTGATCAGTGTGGTCAGGTCGATACCGACCCAATAGAGTCCAGGATTGTTTTGAATTGACGAGAGGATCATCACCAGAGCGAAGCAGGCAAAAAGGCTGTAAAAGATGCGCAGCGAACGGGGGGACCGTCCCTGACCACGGAGGTAGCCTCGTGCGTACACGGTTGCCAACAGGTAGACCAACCCTAAGCAAACCAGTACCCACACCCCAAATGGGTCGATCAACAAGAGGGAATCGATACCGACGACACCGCGGCTCGGCACAATTGCAAACAGCCAAAGGATGAGCACAAGGTCCGTCACAGCCGCCGTAAGGTTCGCCAACTCCGCCACCACCGGTCTCGGGGCGACGAGTGAGACAAGTGCCGCCGCAAGGGTAACCGCCAAGATGATAAAGACAAGAATCCAAATCATCCCGTAAGCTCCTTCATGACACGCACATCGGTCACGCCCAGGTGACTTCGTATGGATCGAGCCAAAACGGCATAGGTGGCGATAATAATCAGTAAGTCGAAGAGGAACACGATCTCAAGAAAGAACGGCAATCCGGGTACGAGAATCACCGAGCCGGCCAGAACCCCATTCTCTATCATCAGCAGACCAAGCAGACTCGAGAGTGCTTCGGTTCTTAACGTCAGCATTAAGAAGGCGATGAACTCGACCCCCAAAAGCACCGTCAATGCAAGTACGTCGATCGCCGGCAGACCTAGGAGTTGGTGGTGAATCTCCTCCGCGATCACCAACGCCAAGATCACCAAGACACCACCGATGACCAACGTCGAACTCGATCGCAGTATGGGTGCCTGCTCCCGTCCAACTCCCGTTCGATCCAGCAATCGAATGACCAGAAACGGGATCAGTAGACCTCGGACGACGATGGTCAAAACAGCGATACCATAGAGCAACGGGTAATGTCCCCAGAGCGCCACCATCACCGAGACCGCCGCTATGACCCAAGATTGAGCCGTGAAGGCATAGACATGATTGCGCACCCAGTGTGAGCCGAGGATTGCAAAGCTCAGAATGAGTACGACAAAGAGCGCAAGGCTCAAAACTGCGCTCACGATCGGATGGTGCGCTATCAGATTCATAGGACTTGCCTTGCCACCACGGCCAGGATCGCCAAGACGAGAGCGAGGGCAAGGGGCTCCTGGTACCGAAAGAAGCGCAATCTCGACTGCACCGTCTCCACGACCACCATGACGATAGCGACCAAAAGCCACTTGCCCAACAGCACCACCACACTCAGTGCGACCGTCGAGACCGATCCGTTGGAGGAGAGCCCCCATGGGATGGCCAGGACATTCAAAAATATGGTGTAAAGGATGGCTTGTTTCATCCACGATGACCAGCGGATAAGGCCAAGCATCGGACCCGAATATTCGAGGATGCGCGCCTCTCCGATCATGTAGACCTCGTAATGGATCGAGGAGTGTATCGGCAATCGCTCAGTCTCCACTGTCAGCAGGATCAGAAACGAAGCCACGAAGAAGAGGTGAGCAGGGCTGAGATAGGTGGCAAGGCTCGCCACCAAAAGATGGTTGACTACAAAAGGAAGCATCGACTGCGCCAACAACGTGATGCCGATGAAGACCATGATCAGGCTCGGCTCTGCGAGGATAGCCAGAATCGACTCCCGCGAACTTCCCATACCTCCGTAGGGATGACCAGTATCAAGGCCTGCGAGACTGAGAAAAAATGCCGCCAACGTCAAGATGAGACCACCACCGAGGATGTCACCGATATTGGAGAGTGGGAGGGGAAAATTTGTCAAGACCGGAATCAGCATAGGGACAGTCATCATTGCAACAAAGGCGACAATGGGAGCGAGCCAAAAAATAAAGGACGCTGATGCTGGTAACAGCTGTTCCTTATGCAAGTACTTCCACAGATCTCGATACGGTTGCAGGATCGAGGGCCCACGGCTTCCCTGCACGCGCTCTTCAGCACAGACGATGAAGCCATGGATCAACGGCGACAACAACATAATCGTCAGCACTTGGCAGACCTGTAGCAGCACCTCGCTCACCAGCCGATAACTCCCCTGTCTCGACAAACCCTCCATCTCGACAAGCCTTAGCCGAACAAACGACTATTGCTTCGCCTTGACAGAGGAGTCATCAGCCAAAACGGCGGTGCAAGGTGGACTCCATCACCCTTTGGGTACAGCGTACTCCTGTCAGCATACGGCTGTCAATCCTTGACTCTTTTCGCGAAAGCATGGCATAATGACCCAACTCCATGAGTCCCGAGACCAGTTACGTACGGAGCCAGCGCCGTCGCCTGCTAGTCAAGCCCGAGAATCAGTGAACACTCGGGCCAAGCAGACCAGCCGCCTTGACGCTGCTCTATTTGCGCCGCCTGATCCTGAGTGGCAGGGCTCGCAGCCGAAGGCAAACCAGCGAACCCAAGTCCCGTCCAGGTCGACGGCGAAAATTGGTAGGCACCATAGTAACCGTTGCCGGTATTGTCCTGGTAGTTGCCTCCCGATTCGCAGTTGCGCAATGCTGCAAACGCCTGCGCCGATGGCGGCGCGGGCGTTCCTCCCCACTGGCTGCCAGCACCTCCGCTCGACACAGCAGCACTCACCCCGGCCGCACTCGGTGCACCCTGTGCCTGGGGTTGCTGAGGGGCAGCCTGTTGCTGGGCTGCTGCTTGTTGCTGCTGGAGCAGAGCGGCTTGTCGAGCAGCAAGCGCTGCGGCCTGTTGCGCCGCCTGCTGAGCCAGCTGCTGCTGCACGAGTGTCGCTATCTGCCCGTGCACCGATGCCAACGTGGCCTGTTCGTTAGCCACACCCGCCTGCAACGACGCGAGGTCCTGACTGAGTAACTGTTGAGCCTGGGTCGCAGCCGCCACCTGACGTGCATCATAGGACACCAGGGACGCAACTGCCTCCTGGGCCCGCTGGTAGGTAGTGATAACGTTCACGACATACCCGCTTGCCACGCTCTCGTACGTCGACTGCGCCGCCACGCTATTCTGATCGGTGTTGAGCGTGGTGATCACCGTGTTCGAGCCCGGTGCGTCCGTAAACTTCGCGATCGCAAAATGCACGAGAAGGTTCCTCTCTACAGCCACACGAGCTCGTGCCTGGTTCAGCTGAGATGTGCCTCGTGCGAGATTCGCGCGATCCGCAGCGAGTCGGCTACGCGCCAAACTCGCCTGAACGGCCACAAGACGAATCTCGGCCGATTGACTCGCGATCTGCTGGCTGAGTTGTGCTGCTTGCGCATCGAGCGTCGCCTTCGAGGCGCTGGTCAAATGGGTAGAAGGAGCGGCCACAACCACCAAACCAACCAACCCCGCCGTAAAGACGAGTCCCTTAGCAACTGTTCTTACTGGCATTGCCCCGTTAGAACCTCATTCTTCGTGTTTCTTCATCTTAGCAGTCCTCGACATAATTCGAGGTTTTCGGCTCGGGGGCATCGCTACCCCCGTCACCCGATTGGCCATTTTTTTGGGTAGCTGGCTTCTCTAGGTCACCTCAGCACGGAAAGTAGGTGGGCAGCTGGATCGTCCAACCGCTAGGCAACAGTGCGTAAACTCGGGGTGCATGCTCAGCACTCGTGGGATCGATACCGCATGATTCTCGAACCATTCCTTGGGATCTCTCAACAGACCTTCCAAGCCACACCTCCCCGAGACAGGGCGGGATCGCTCGCAAATCTGACACTCGCTGGACTCGTCGCGTGCATGGAGTCCTCCGAACGTTACAACGACGACCCTCAGGGCTCGCCAGAATGAATAGACACACCAGCTAATGACGTCGGTTGCTCACCCTGGAGGTGGCCATCAGCCACGAGGTGTTCCCTCAATGGGGACACCAGGCCGCCCTCTTCTGGCCAAAAACTTGATAGCCCTCGCCTATCGACTCGCCTTCACTCTGCGATGTCCCCGACCACAGAGTCTCCTCTTCATGGGAACCACCACCCGGACCACCCGGGTGGTGGTCGGAAGAACCACCCCACCACAGGAACACAATACACGGAGACCACCGGCCCCGATCAGGACCCCTCCCTGTGATCGCAGCCATGCAAACCAGCACCAAACGCAAGGAAACAACT
>JAKAQL010000092.1 GCA_021822605.1 Actinomycetes bacterium | reverse complement strand
GTTCTCTTGGTAGAGGTGACAACCACATGGGATAGATAAATCTAGTGTGCCCTACTCCGTGGGGGTGACGGTTTTGGGGAGGAAATTTGGGGAATCTGCGTTTGCGCTGGTGAAATGATGTTTTAAGTTGGTAGCTGAGAACACTGCCGCAATGGCCATCAGTACAACCGAAAGATAGAAGGCGTCGTGGATGCCAGCGGTAAACTCGGCACCGACATGCGCGCTGAGCCTCGAGGTGCCAACGAAAATAGCGAAGGCTTGATTCTTCGAGATAGTTCCTGATGCAACAACGATGGCGGCGGCAAAGGAAAACACCATCCCAATATTGGCAAACGTTCGAAGCATCCCCGAAGCGATACCAAAGCTACCTGCCGGTGCAGCCTTCATCACCGCGGCGTTGTTGGCGGGATAAAATCCACCCGACCCTATCGCCCCGATAACATAGGCCCCCGAGAGGATCCAAACTGCCGAGCCTGCCCCGAGCTGCGCATAGATCACCAAGGCGACTATCTGCACAACCAACCCAACCGTGGCGGGCCACACAGCGCCGTAGCGGTCAGCTAATCGACCACCGATGGGACCAACTACACCTCCGACCACGTATCCCGGAAGCAACAGGAGCGAGGCATGCAGCGGGGTATAGCCTCTGACTCCCTGCAGGTACATCAGTAGAAGGTAGAGGACTGAGAAGCTTGCGAGTCCCTGGAAGAGCGCTGCGAGCAAGGTGGGCGACATCGTCGGCACTCGAAAGAGCGACAGATTGAGCATCGGCTCCTTTTGATGGAGCTCCACGAGTGCGAAGGCTCCCAGGAGCAGGAGGCCAGCCACTACAAACGCAACGATGGAGGCGTTCACTGATTCGCTCGTCAGCTTGGTGAGTCCCCACAAGATACCGAAGAGACCCAAGCCAAGAGTGACGGTGCCCGGATAGTCGAGGCGACGCTTCTCACGGTCGCCCTGGTCTCGGAGTACCCTGATGGCGATGGCTAGGGCAACGAGCCCGATCGGTACGTTGATCCAGAAGATCCATCTCCAGGAAAAATAAGTTACAATCAATCCACCAAGCAAGACACCGAGGACAGCCCCAATGTTCCAACCGATAGCGTTGTATCCGTACGCTCTGCCTCGCTGCTCTGGCGGGAAGGTGTCTGCAATCACAGCACCAGAGTTCGCCGCCACCAGTGCGCCACCAACCCCCTGCAGCAGCCGAAATCCAATAATGGATGCCTCATTCCAAGCGAGCGCGCACAGCAAGGATCCCACAATAAAGACAAAGAATCCAAGTTCATACATCCGAACCCGTCCAAACATGTCGCCCAGGCGTCCCAGTTGTGTCGCCAGCAAGGTAATCACCAACAGATAACCGATGATCACCCATATGATTGAGGCAAGGCCAACATGCAAGCTCCTCTGGATCTCGGGGAGTGCGAGGACAACTATTGTCGTATCGACCGCGGTGATCAGTACTCCTATGACAATGACCAGGAGCGCGAGCCCACTATGACTGCCTCCGGTTCTTATCTTCTCAGCCATGGTAGCGTTCCTCATTTCCTCGACACATACGATTGGGGATCACGATCCTATAACCAAACGGGCCATCTCTCGCTTCCCAACGTAGCCAATTACGATGATGCGACACAGCGACTCAGCCCGACGAGTGGCCAGTGCGTCACTGTCGAGGGGCCACCCCAACGTGCCAGTCCCGATCCCACAAGGCGGGTGCGTAGAGCGGATTGAAACGCTTCTCGAAAATCCTCAGGAGTCGGGAATAGGAGAGTATTGCAAACAGTTCGCAACTAGTGTTGACCTGTCACCCATGATCATCAACGTTGAGCAACCAGAAAGTGAAGGCATGAGCGACCACGTAACCCCAGCACAATCTCCTGTGCAAGAGCCTCAACGCAAAATGCGTCAGGTCTTTGGATTGTTCGATCTCTTTCCACTATCTATCTCCAGCATTGGACCTGTGTTCTCGGTGGCGGCCACCGGAGGAGTGATGGCGGCGGATGCAGGCTGGTGGGCACTCCCAGCTATCGCGATTCTAGCGATCCCCTTCGTGGTGTCGTCTTTTGTCTTTCGACTGCTCAATCGGCACTTCCCAAACTCTGGAGCCTCCTATCATTGGTCCTCAAGGGTGATGGGTCGCAGGGTCTCTCAGTACCAGGCCTGGATCCTCATCCTCGCCTACTTTTTCTCTATTCCCCCGATAGCCATTCCGGCGGCCACCTATACGCTCGCCTTGGTTGCACCTCATTATCACCCAACCAATATCGTCACCATTGTGGTCACCCTCTTTTGGATCGTGTTCGCGGCGATTCCACTGCTCCTAGGGTCGAAGCCAACAGCACAGATCACCAAGGCGTTCTTCGTCCTCGAGATGATCTCACTCGTTGGCTTCGGGATCCTTGGTATCTCACGGCTGCACGCGACCTCTGTCGGGATTCACTTCGGAGCGATCCCCGTCGGTGGCATGCTGGTGGTGGCCGTCGTGGCCGCAACGGTACTCGACGGCTGGGAGATCGACTCCTATGCGGCAGAGGAGTCGGAGAAGCCCAGAAAGGATCCTGGCGTCAGTGGGGTGATCGGCGCATTCCTCGCCCTCCTGTTCTATGCAATCCTCTATCCGTTGATGTTCTCGGAGACGCCGATGCATGCACTAGCAGCGCCCAATGACTCCGATCCCCTCGCGCTTTGGGCTCAGCGAGTCCTTCCATCGGCGCACTGGCTCATTCTCGTCCCTATTCTCGCCTCTACAGCAGGAGGTCTGTGGCTCACCACCTATATCCTGACTCGAGCTCTTTACTCCATGGGGCGCGAACGACTAATCCCTGAGGCCTTTGGAAAGCTGAGCAAGCGCCACGTACCGCACATCGCGACCGTGTCGGTGTTAGGTCTCACCTTGCTCGTGGTCGCTGTACAACTTTTTGTATCTTCGTTAGGTAGTTTTTTTAACTTAGTGCTCTCGGCAGCTGGATTCTTCCTCCTAGCTGAGTTCTTCTTTGACATCGTGACAGCCATTGTTTTCTTGACGGTCGGGCATAAGAAGCTCCCTGACGTTCAGTTTCAGCCGCACCAGCACCGGTGGCTCCTGATCGGCGCCGTTTTCTCTGGCGCTGTCATGGGCTTTCTCCTTGTAGCCTTTTTCATTTACGGTCCAAAGGCGATCGGAGCGGGAATCGATCAGACGCTCGTGGTCCTCCTCCTCGCCGGTGTTGCCTTCGTATTCATCACGTTGCGGCGCGTCAAGGGTGCCTACGTGTTTCATGGTAACGATGCAACACCCATCGATGCTCCTTTCCCAACAAGCGCAACCGATGGTCCTAAGCGCTAGGTGCGATGCGACTCTTGTATCGAGCTTGGAACCCGCTTTGGATGCGTGCGGGCTTAAGCGGTTGCCAGGTGATCTACCGAAGCCTATCAGTAAGCCTCAGTCAGGCTACCCAACAACGATGGCCAACTTCCGTTTGCTAGGATCCGCCACCAGAACAACGATACCGATCTTCACAGCCCCACGGGCCTGAATGCCCCACACTATCAACCCAAGTCGCGGACTAACACTGAGCGCGCACCTTCTACCGTGAACCTGTGACTATTCTCGTTGATGCCGCTGCCATTACGGTCACTCGCTCCGATCGGGTGCTCTTTGGGGACCTCTCCGTCACCGTCTCTGACGGGGACCGTCTGGGCGTCGTGGGCATCAATGGAACTGGAAAGTCGACGCTCTTACGTGTCCTCGGCGGCGAGCAGAACCCAGAAGTTGGAGAAGTCCGTCGAGGCAAGGGTGTACGAATCTCTCTTCTTGACCAGGAGGACAACTTACCCGATCTGACGGTACGCGAGATCGTAGGATCAGGATGGGAAAATGAAGCGATACTCGACCGCCTCGACATGATCGCCGCTATCGATCGTAGAATCTCCGAGCTCTCCGGCGGACAAAGAAAGCGAGTAGCTCTCGCTCGAGTTCTTAGTCAACCAGGGGATCTCCTCATACTCGACGAACCAACGAATCATCTCGATTTGGCGGCAGTCACTTGGTTAGAGGCTTGGCTTGCTCGCTTTGCAGGTGGGGTGATCCTGGTGAGTCATGATCGCTACCTCCTCGACCGGGTCACCAACCGTATGCTTGAGCTCGATCGAGGAAAGGCTTACCTACACAATGGAGGTTACGCCGCGTACCTCGCAGCCGGAGCGGCACGCGACGCCCAGGCTGAAGCGGCCGACACGGTTCGTCGCAACCTCGCCAGGCACGAGCTAGCTTGGCTACGGCGTGGAGCAAAGGCACGAACCCGCAAACCCCAGGCCAGGATCGATGCCGCGCGGCAACTAATCGAGACGCGTCCACAGCAGGCCGCTCGTCCTAGTGCTATCGACCTCAGCTTTGGAACCCCCCGATTGGGTACCAAGGTGATAGAGGTCACTAGGGTCACCTATCAATTTCCCCAAGAAATATCGCCGATCTTCACCGACGTGACCATCAGTCTCGATCCACGGGAACGCTTAGGTATCGTTGGAGCAAACGGTGCGGGCAAGACGACTCTGCTCGAACTTCTCGCCAGCCTACGCCAACCCACACAGGGAACGATTGAGATCGGCACCACCGTCCACATCGGCTACTACGCACAACATGGCCCTGACCTTGACCCGAGTGCACGGGTCCGCGATGTCGTCGCTGGCCCCCATCGACTTCCCGGAGACCCATCCGATGTCAGGCTCATGGAGAGGTTTTGGTTCACCGGCGAACTCCCGTGGGCTACCGTCGGCACGCTCTCCGGAGGCGAGCGCCGGCGTCTCCAACTTCTCACCATTCTCGCCGCACGTCCAAACGTCCTACTCCTTGACGAGCCAACCAATGATCTCGATCTTGATACGCTACGTGCACTCGAAGAGTACCTCGAGGACTGGCCAGGCGCGTTAGTGACGGTCAGCCATGATCGCACCTTCCTCGATCGTGTCACCGATCGCATTCTGGCATGTGCACGTGGGGGAATCAGCGAAGTCCCTGGTGGAGTCGCGACCTGGATCGCCGAGACCTCAATGCGGCACAGCGCAACATCACCGTCAAGTGGGCAAGCACAAGAGCCAACGCAACGATCACGCGTCGCCTCTTCGCCGAAACGGTCCCCGAGCACCCTACGATTTCAGCTACAAAAGCTAGAGTCCCTGATCGAAAGCCTCACACAGCAACGAGACCAGCTAACCCTCACTTTTCAAGAACAAACCGATCATGAAGTACTCGCGAAACTCGGTACCGAACTGGCTCGTTGCCAGGCAGAGCTTGATTCAGCGGAAGATCAGTGGCTCACTCTCACCAGCGAATATGACGACGACTGATAACCTGTGCACAACAGCCCGATGGCACCAGAAGACCTACAGTGCAAACCAACAGTCACCGGGCAGACCGTTAATGTCAGCGGCCCATAGCCAGTCTCGTACGCAACTGCCCGAGCTCGCTCTCGGAGAGTCCAAAACCATCAGAAAACGAAGGGGTGTAGCCTGATTCAAGTGCCCAAGCATGGGTATCGGCGATGGAGGCTTGCAACGATCTCGGCTTGAGTCCTGCGCGATAGGCATGATCGGGGTTAGCGGCAGTCAAGAGATCCGGACTGGGACCTTCCCAGAGCGGGAAGGCTGACTGCTTGACCCCGATTTCAGCGAGAAGCGCTGGCTCTGCCCACACAAACTCGGTCCCACCTTCTGGAGCTACCACGTCTCGTACCGCCGCCAAAAAGCCGGCGAAGTCCAACGGAGCAGCTGGACCCACTGTGTGATAGCTCCCAGGTGCCTTGCCATGCGCTAAGGCCGCTACGAACGCCGCCAAATCGCGAACATCGATGACCTGAAATGGGTTGTCCTTCGGTCCCGGCACCACGAGGGATCCACCACTGGCGATCATCTCTACCCACCAGGTGAAGCGGTGCGTATGATCAAAGGGGCCAACTACATAGGTTGGCCGTACTAGAGCAACGGGGATATCAGGAAAACTCTCCTTCGCAGCACGCTCACAAAGTGCCTTCAACCCACCATAGTTCGCCGCTGTCACCTCCTTGGCATCCGGTTCATCCCAGTAGCCCAACGGGGCATCCTCGGTATATCCAGATGTTACCGGTGTCGCATAGGCAGAGACGGGTGAGACATACACATAGCTGCCACCGCGCTTTCCGAGGGTAGCACCAAGCGAACGCACCTGTCGAGGGAAGTAGGCCGACGTGTCAATGGTCGCATCCCACTCTGGGTCGTCAAGTGCCGAAAGATCACTGTTGCGATCACCAAGAAGATGGGTTGCCTCTGGGAAGAGGTCGAGATTGGTCTTCCCACGGTGAAAGAGCGTGACCTCATCACCCCTGCGCAACAGTTCCTCAGTTACGTATCTTCCGATAAACTGTGTCCCACCGACCACAAGAATTCTCATAATGCGAGCCTAAACCGCGGTTAGCCTACGCCCTACGTCATCTACCCATCGCCTAAAGACCTACGACGAAAACGCTATCTAGGGGAGACAACGATGTCGATGCCAGGCTCAAAGTGCTTGGCGATCTTGAACCGGTTGATGACCTTGCCAACCCGAAGGGCGGTTCGGTCCTTACCCTGAAGCAGTCGGTTCTCTCGGTCGATGGAGGTAACGATCCAATCCAGCTCTGCCTCAAGGAGAGGCCAGGAGGGATTGGCACTTCTCTGCTCACTCTCGAGCGAGGGTTCGAACAGGCGAGGGGACTCTCGCCCGAATAGTCAGGGTGGGTGAGCTCAAAGAGATCACGCTCGTCAAAGAGGGAGAGTTGCATCGCCTCGTCCTTGACCAGGTCACGAATCTGGAGAGTACGGAGTACAGTGACAAAGTCGACCTGTCGAGGGGAGAGGTCCTCTCCCCTTCAGGGACCTTCGACTCTATAGCGACGGCAACGAATTGTTTAGAGTGCCATCGTGGGCTCGAAATGCACGACATGACAGGCCAACGGATGGAAGGGGTAAGAATGGGAAACGTCGCGGGCAAGGTAGTTCTGATCACAGGTGCCGGTGCGGGGATCGGAAGGGCAACGGCGCGCATGTTTGCCGCAAAAGGAGCCAAAGTGGTGGTCACCGACGTGGATGAGGCTGGTGGTAGGGCCACGGTAGATAGCATTCTCTCCGCAGGCGGCGAGGGACTCTTTCTCACTCACGACGTCTCCTCGGAGGAGCAGTGGACGCGGATCCTAGCTGACGCCGAGAGCCGCTTTGGTGGTATCGACGTCCTGGTTAACAACGCGGGAATCTACATCATTGCACCGTTGGCCGACACCACCCTCGAGCAGTGGAATAGGCTTTTCTCCATCAACGTCACTGGTGTCTTCCTTGGGTCGAAACACGTCGCCCCCTATCTGGTCAAGCGTGGCGGCGGATCCATCATCAACATGTCCTCGGTGGCAGGGTTGCGAGGGACTGCGGGCCATACTCTCTACGGGGCAAGCAAGGGAGCAGTGCGGATCATGACCAAGGATATCGCAGCCGAGCTAGCCAACCAAAATATCCGCGTCAACTCGATACACCCCACCTACGTGAAGACCGCCATGGCTGACTATGGAGCAGCGATAGCTGGCTTGACCCTCGATGAAATGGGTGAGCGTATGGTGCCGCTGGGCAGGTTGGCCGAACCCGACGATGTGGCCAACGTCATTGTCTTCCTAGCCTCCGACGAGTCTAACTACTTAACCGGATCAGAGTTTGTCGTCGATGGCGGTGGGACGTCCATCATCTCCGTCTAGCGGTCTCTTCCTGCCCAGGCTATATGGTCGATAGCGAAGAAGCAGGTAGTTTTGTCAAGCCGCAGACGCTCTCATGTCCGCAAGCCAGCAGGGTGCCGTGCAATACCGGATCTTTAGATGTACGCACCAGAACTCCAATGGGGGAAACTGGCCAAGGAACCTGCGGCTGACGGCTCATAGCCCGGTCGCACTGTCGTCGCAGCTGTGCCAACAAACCCATCCCTGGGCCTCATACCTAAGCAGTGCAAAGCTGGTAACCGCGCCTGTGCAGTTTTGGCGCCCTTGAACGTGCAGGTTTTCGCAATCGACAACAACGCCCACCTCTGTTCTGAGCTATCTCCGTTGTCTCCGATTCGAATCGAAGCTCATCGATGGTCAGATCGACCAAAGGAGTCCGACAAGGGTCAGTCCGAGAAGGGTCAGTCCGAGAATCGTGAGCCACGTTGCAAACGATCGTTTCTCAGGTATCTCTCGCGTTCAATTGCCTGAACCATGGCATCGATGAGTGCCCCCGGCAGGATTCGAACCTGCGCACATGGTTTAGGAAACCACTGCTCTATCCCCTGAGCTACGGGGGCACGTCCCCGTTCAGCCCAGTCTAGCGAAGAATCGAGTTTTGAAGCTGCCCAGGCAAGGGACGAGAGGCACTCGCTTTGTGCGAGAGCCAGACCTTGTGTTATCCCAGCATCGGGACTACCGCACGCCAGGCCCATCGCACGCCAGGCCCATCGTACGCCAGGCCCATCGTACGCCGGGCCCATCACCAGCTGAATGGCACTCTCCCATAGGAAACCAAAACCCCTGGTGCCACCGACCTCGCTACCAGGGAGAACGATGTGCTCCAAACTCGTTCGGCCGTGCTGCAAGCCTGGTAATAAGGCAGCCCTC
>JAKAQL010000019.1 GCA_021822605.1 Actinomycetes bacterium | reverse complement strand
TTTCAAGCTGCGTCGATGTACAAGGCGGAGCGCTTACCACCGTACCCCTCGTCGCACCGCCACGCTGAGATGGCTCCCACGGTGGACCCCCCGTGTTCTTGGAGGTCGGTAGTGACTTGAGTGGAACAAGGCGCGGCGCAGGTCTCCTGGCCACTGCGAAGCTCCCGACTACAGCGAAGGCCAAGACGAGAGATGCAACCACCATGATGAGTTTCTTGCGCGTTATGCGCATCACGCCCTCCCAGGTCGGGGGTTATGAGTTATCGTTAATAATGACTACGCTAACGCCAACATCTTAATGATCATCCACTCGACGTCACCTACTACCGAATGAAAAGAAATTATTGCTGCTTAGCGCTTGCGAAGGATATGGGCGATGTTCAAAGTATTCCGCAGACTACCTGATGGTTCTATCACGACGACAGGATTTTTTGACGCGAGAGGCTTTGCGCTTGGTCTCGGTCTGTGTCTAATCGTCGGAGCAGCCGGCGATCTGCTAGAGCTTACTGTTGCCAATAAGGAGTCGCAGCTCTTCTTCGTGTTCTTTGCACCAGCTGTTTTTGTAGCGGGGATGCTGGCGCGCAAGTCCATTGCACTCGCCATTCTTAGTGGTGCCTTGGCAGAAACTTTAGCATTACTCAATCCTCAAGCAATACCATTACATAGTTTCGCTGACGGGACTCGGGTTCTAGAGTACATGCTCTTGAACCTGGCCAATATTCTTATCTTCGGAGTGCTGCCTGCTGCTTCCGGCGTGTTGTATTGCACTAGGAGGTACCGAACATTGGCGGTAAGTTCTCTTTTTGGAGTGCAACTTTTGGTAGCTATCGCGGCTGGGATCGGACGGACACGGTTGGTAAGCCCTGTGGAAGCCATCGCACTTCTTGTGGTTCCGGTCACACTCTGGCTGTTGCTGCATGTTGGCCATGTTCGAGTCCGCAGGATGGCAGTCCCAGGAATTCTTGCGCTCGCGGGGGCGTCGTTCATCTTCATCGTCTCCTCTGCGGTACTTCACCCACCTCATTGATGGATAGCGTGGCTTTGAGTTAATGTCCGTGACTCGATGTTGGTGGCTCAGTGGAGTTCCCCAAATCGCCCGAATCAATCGACAAGGAGAGGTCTGGACTCCATTATCAACTGGCACATTAAACCCCCAGTTACTGCGATAGCTCAGCACTCGTGGAGGGCCCCTCATGCCCGGTCCACTTCGTTTGTGAGACGACTCCTGTCATTCTAACGTCTGCTCTCTATGCTGCCTCGGTCCGGAAGTAGCTCTCAGCGTAGAAGTACCGGTACTTAGCTGACCGAGTAAGCACCATCCGTTGGGTTCCAACATCGAGGGCCAAGAACTTATGAGGACTCGAGTAGCCAAGGTGGAAGACGGCTAGCGTGGTCTTGGTGTTGTAGAGAGTGGGGCCATTCTCTCCTTGTAGGTTCGCAAATCATGAATTTTGTTGTGCGTTGTTCAGCTGGGTAGGGGCAGAGCGATGGCTTTCTTGCAATTTTGATAGAGAGGATACTCGGAATAACAAGCATGGACACAGTTAAGCGATCATGGCGATTGCTTGAGGACCCTTGGAACGTTGCAGGTTATGTTTTTGCCGCCGCAGCAGTCATTCGATTGCTCCGTCGGGGTCGACCTCTCGCGGCACAGACAGTTGGTATTGCTGCGATCGTTGGTTCTCTGTGGAACGAGGATTCGGGTGGTCTTTGGATCGGTCTTTGTTACGGGTTTGGCAGAATCTCGCCAGCGATACGCCTCCCAGCAGCGGTTATAGCTAGCCTCTTCGCGTTGCACAGATCTCGGCCAAGGGGTATCTATAGGTCCTTTGGAGTGACTGTTTCGGTTGGCCTGATGGTGCTCATCGGCGAAATGGTCGCTGTAGGCGGGGACCGTCGTCAAAAAGGACGGGACCACCCAAGGACAATTGTCGTTGCCAATCTTGACTCTGGATCCACTCGTCTGTTTCGACGAGCGCGTCGAATCGTTGATGCGAAGAGTGATGGGGGAATTGAGGTCCTTCTGACACGAGGAGAGGACCTTCCAACCGCCCTCAATGCGGTCAGGAAGCTGGTTACGGTCGGTGACAGAATCATCGTTGCTGGCGGTGATGGTACCGTAGGGGTTGCTATCGCTACGTTGACTGAAACTGGGCAAGTGCTTGGAATCCTCCCGACCGGGACTGGTAACGATATAGCTCGTTCACTGGCGATTCCTCTGTACCCGGAGGAGGCAGCATTGGTGGCGCGTGGTTCCGGATCGCGTCAGGTGGATCTGCTCACCACCAATTTGGGTACTGCTGTTCATGCTGTCAGCGTTGGATTGGTAGCAGATTTCGCCGAGAGGGTTCACGATGTTCATGGATGGCGGCGCCCGTTGCTCTATCCGGTCGTCGCATTCACCGCCTGGGAGAGGCATCGATCGATGGACCTTGCGGTGTCAATCAATGGCCATGAGAGAATTGATACTTATCTGAATTTGGCAGTGGTGAATGCGCCACGTCTTGGAGGGAGGGTTGGCGTAACCCTCCCTGGTGGCGCCCCAGATGATGGCGTCGCCCAGCTTGTCATGATCTCACGCTCTGCTTGGCGGATTGTGATGGGTGAGATTGGGAGTCTATTTCGACAACGGGCACGTCGTCTTCCAAGGCACGCGATGATAGAAGATGTATCTGAACTGGAGGTGCGGGCGGTCGAGCCGTTTGTTGTCGCTATCGATGGGGAGCCTCGAGGTCCAGTGAATAACCTATCGGTGACGTTGATCCCAAGAGCATGTCGAGTAGCAGCTCCGAGGCAACGGTTGCGGTGATGGACAGTTGACGCTAGCCCTCAAGGTACTGGTGGCACCAACGCCACTGTATAGGTGCTTGATGGAGTCTTCTCGATGTCTGTAACCGGCAATTGAGCTGGCAATTTTCCTGATGAAGGCGGTCTTGATCGCTCAGTTGATCGCCAAAAGGGTCCACTCCCGCGCTCTCGAGGGACCGGAGTCGTTACAAAGGTCGGTGCTCGATCGTAGTCGAGTACCATGCTTGTGAGCGAGCGAGCGAGCGAAGGAGTGAGTGAGGTGAGCTGCGATGTCGAAACCACCCTGGACCGATGAGTTCCATGCCGCCACTGTTTTGTTGCCTGTGATGAATGAAACCGAGGCACTAGAGATGACGGTGGCTATCATTGAGGATGAAGTCGGTGTTGATGTATGTGAGTACCTCGTGCTCACGTCTCCTCGGACGAGTGAACAAAGTTTGGCGGTCGTAGCAGAGCTGCAGTCGAGATACGGCAGCCGCATACATGTACATCAACAATCTCTACCTTTTCTCGGAGGAGCGATTCGTGAGGGTTTCGCGATGGCACAGGGTAGTCATGTTGTCATGATGGCCAGTGATCTCGAGACCGACCCGCATGATGTCGCATTGATGATCGAACGGGCGAAAGCCCTGCCCCAGGCCATCATTACCGCATCCCGCTGGGCAAGTGGAGGTTCCTTTTCGGGCTACTCGCCCATCAAACTTGGGCTGAACAAGCTGTTTCAGGCTAGCTTTGCGTTACTGTACCAGACACCGCTCACTGACATGACCTACGGGTATCGGTTGTTCCCAACCGCACTCGTGCGCGCGATTCGCTGGGAAGAGCTGCGGCACCCCTTTCTGTTGGAGACGATCGTTAAACCACTACGGATTGGTATCCAGATCTATGAGATCCCTTCTCGCTGGAGTGCTCGGACAGAGGGTGAGTCATCGAACAGCTTCTTGCGAAACTTTGTGTACTTTCGGATTGGGATACGAACGAGATTGCAACCGGTTTCGGGCATGCTGACGGGGGCGCGCTAGCTACACTGCACCAAGTCATGATGAAGACCATAGTTACCACGACGATCAATCCACCGACAGAGGCGATCCGTCGCTACGACGCCATGGAGGGTTGGAACCTTATCGTCATTGGGGATCGCAAGACTCCAACGGACTACCAACTTGAGTGTGGGCGCTACGTTTCCCCTGCTGACCAAGAGAGCTATGATCAACTGCTTTCTGACGCCATCGGCTGGAACTGCATCCAGCGCCGAAATTTCGGTATCCTGCTGGCCTATGAGATGGGTGCCGAGGTTATCGCGCTGATCGACGATGATAACATTCCACAACCCAATTGGGGCAGTCAGATCTTGGTGGGAACCGAGACTGAGGTGCAGTGGTATGAGACCTCGCTCGACGCTTTTGATCCGGTGGGGGCCACGAATTACCCGGCACTTTGGCATCGTGGATTCCCACTGGAACTCTTGTCGCAGCGCCGTTATGACAAGCCAGTTAGTCGACAGATCAAAGTTGATATCGATGCTGGATTCTGGAACGGCGATCCTGACATTGATGCGATCTGTCGTCTCGAACATGCCCCTGAATGTGAGTTCGATCCATCCTTATTTCCCATCGCGAGTTCTGTAATGGCTCCGTTTAACTCCCAGAACACGATGTTGTCTCGGGAGGTGATACCGCACTACTTTTTGTATCCCCATATCGGCAGGATGGACGACATCTGGGCGGCCTATTACGTGCAGGCCCATGGGTACCAGGCGGTCTTCACAGAGCCATCGGTCTATCAGGATCGCAATGAGCATGATCTCATGCGCGATTTCAAGGCAGAGATTCTTGGCTACACCAACAATTTCTCGTTGCTCCGTGATCTGAAGAAGGATCCTGAATCGATCGTCCGGTATCTCCCAGGGCCTGCCATTCGTGCGTGGGATCTTTACCGAAGGCACTTTGTCTGATGCGTCGGGTTCTGATCACCGGCGGTGCTGGCTTCGTTGGACGTCATTTCACTCGATATTTTCTCGAGGCTGGAGATGAGGTGCACGTCGTTGACCCAATCGCCCCTGGGACGGGGGGAGTAGACCCAGCCAACGAGTGGCCACTTTTTGATCCGCGAGATTTTGATCGTTTTCATTTCCATCGCATGGACTGCCGTGATTATTTTCATGATCGCCCCCGGGAGCCATTTGACCTCGTATTGCATTTGGCCGCGATGGTTGGGGGGCGTTTGATGATCGAACTTAACCCTTTGGCGGTTGCTGATGATCTTTCGATCGATGCCGAGTACTGGCAGTGGGCCGCAAAGGCACTGCCCGGCAAAACGATCTGTTTCTCCTCCAGTGCTGCCTATCCTGTAGAACTGCAGCGTGAGGAGGGCTACGTGCTCCTCTCCGAGGAGATGATCGACTTCCAGGGTGACATTGGGATGCCAGATATGTCGTACGGCTGGGCCAAGTTGACCTGTGAGTATCTGGCTCGACTTGCGCAAGAGAGGCACGGGCTCGAGTCGGTGTGCTATCGTCCTTTCTCCGGATACGGTGCAGACCAGGATGATAGCTATCCGTTCCCTTCAATCTGTAAACGCGCGTTGGCTGGATCTGCAGGTGAGCGTCTGATCGTGTGGGGCAGCGGGCGCCAGATGCGTGACTTCATTCATATCGATGATTGCGTACGTGGCGTGATAACGACTATGGATGCGATACACGATGGTGGGGCTATCAATCTTTCGACTGGTCGCTTGACTAGTTTTCTGGACTTTGCCCGCATGGCCATCCGCAGTTGTGGTTACGAGACCGAGGTTGTCGGTCGTGATGATCGTCCTGTGGGGGTCTTTGCACGGGGTGGATCCACCGACCTGCAGGAACGCCTTGGCTTCCACGCAAGTATCACTTTTGAAGATGGTATTGCGGGGGCAATGGACCACTATCGCGAAGCAGCCGGCGGTCTTTAGCAGGCTCTGTAGCCTAAGTTCCGAATCAAGTCGGGTGCTGGTGCTCCTGAACTTGACAGCAGGCTAGGCATGCCTCTATCTGGCGCGTTTGCCTTGTGCCCCCACCCGGGTCGTGGGTAGGCTCGTGGATAGATAGGAGTAGTAGTGAATCCACAACAGTCAGAGAGTCCCTCCTGGGATGAGCCGGGTTGCTATCAGGTCGCACCGGATGTCTACCGAATCCCGTTGCCCCTACCCCATGATGGCTTACGGGCGGTCAATGTCTATGCGATTATCGATGGAGACCGGTTGGTGCTCGTTGACTCGGGTCAGCAGCTTGAGATTGCTCGATCCGCCCTCCAGAAGGCGCTTAGGTCTCTCAGCGCGTCTCTCGGGGATATCAGTTTGTTCCTCGTGACTCACATCCACCGTGATCATTACACTCAGGCAGTGGCGCTCCGACGAGAGTTTGGACAACGGATCTATCTTGGTGTGGGAGAACGCGAGTCAATTGCGCACGCCGCTCACCCCACGGGTAACCCTTTGCATGATCAGCTGGTCGAACTGGAGCGCTGTGGGGCGAGTGCGCTGGTTGCCAGTATTACCCCGTCATCTGGGACCGAAGACATCGCTGGATCACTCTATGAGGAACCCGATGGGTGGCTCGAGGAGGAGACCATTGAGCTTCAGACCCGACAACTGCAGGTCATAGCCACTCCGGGGCACACGCGGGGGCATGTCATCTTCTATGACCATAGCAATCGATTGCTGTTCGCTGGAGACCATATCCTCCCGCACATCACACCATCGATTGGGTTCGAACCGCTCGTCTATCCGGATCCGCTCGGCAACTACCTTCGTTCACTCCGGCGTGTACGATTTCTCCCTGACGCACCGCTACTACCCGCCCACGGGATGCCTGCTTCTGGTTTCCACGACAGGATCGATGAGTTGCTTGCTCATCACGATACACGCTTGGAAGCCACTCAGAGCGCCGTGAAGGAGGGGGCATCGAACCCGTATGAGGTAGCCACTGCGCTCCGCTGGACGCGTCGCGGACGCCACCTTTCAGAGCTCGACACCTTTAACCAGATGTTGGCGGTGATGGAGACAAAGTATCACCTAGAGCTTCTTGCTCTCCAGGGTGAGCTGTACCAGACTCTTACCGCAGGTACCTATCGATTCCACACGTCTGCCAAGGCACCTCAGTCGGATTGACTTCGGTGTATCAGTTGATGCTCTTTGATCAGATAGTGAAGGCGAGATTGTCGATGATGTGGTCGGCGAGTGTCTGATCTCCATCGATCGTGATGGAGCCATCGGCGTGATCGCGGTCAATTCTTCCACAGGCAAGGGCCATGAAGAGGGTGGAGTCTATCTGCAATCGACAGGTGACGTTCGCGAGCGCCGGTACCAGACGGGCTCGCTCTCCCACCTCGATATGCCAGGTGCGTGGGGCTCCGCCTGTCAGGGATAGCTCAACAGTAGTCCCTTGGGGGAGATTCGCCTGTTTGCCAATGATGTAGCCGAGAGCGCGCTCCACTTCGTCGATACTTGCTTCGACGACCACTCCGGACGTATGGCCAGGCATGCCGAGCGAGAGACGTAGATCCTGTTCGTGCACCCAGCAGTCGAAGATACGAATCTGGAGGAACCGCCGGAACGGCGCTTGACCAATCGGAGTCCAGCCGATGGTGTCGAGATCGGTGTTGCTAAGCGATGATAGCGCCTGGGTTCGCTCAGCAATGGTGTTGTGATAGGTTGCCAGAAGTTCTGCCACGGACAGACGCCGCAACGTGATCAACCATCGATCATTGAGCTGGGCGACCTCGTTGGGGTAGTGGCGATCTGTGGGAAGTGGACCGTCGAAAGGTGCTTCTCCGTTCAAGAAGCGCTCCGTGCCGACGATGTGGGCAAGAATGTCAAAGTTCGTCCAGTACGGCAAGATCGACGGTTGGAGCCATTGGTCCTCTGGGACTTGTGTGATGAGTTGACTGAGGGCATCCCACTCTGCCAAGAGTGTTGATATGACTGGATCCATGGATCATTCACCCGAACCTGTCGAAGGAACAGTGGGTTGTCCGCCATTCGCATCGCTGTTGGTGTCGAACGTGACCTCCTTGCCGCGATTGATGCTCTTCCAGTCACGCCCTTGTAGGTACGGCTCCAGTGCGTTGGAGATTGCGGTGAGTTGTGCTGGGCCCTTCGGTTGTTGGAGTTCGAAGAAGTTCGCATGGCGCGAAGCGGTGAGGACCATCGACCATAACTCGAGTGCCCGCTCTCCAGATGGTGGATCGATGATGACGGGACCAAAAAGAGTCTGGTTATCTTTGAAGATCAGTGTCGGAACACCAAACCCTCCAGCGGCGAGCACCCTTTCATGATCGAGTCGGATCTCGTCATCGAGAGTCGGATCATCCATGGATGCTTCGACAAGACTAGGGTCTAGGTCCAACTCAGCGAGGAGCTCCCGGGCGACTGAAGGGTCGTGGGGCTTTTGACCTGCTTCGTGAAGAGCGAAGCCAGCAATGGCGTACCATCGGTCGACGAGGGACGGATCCTGGCGTCGTAGGAGCGCGGCGATGCGAAGCATGGACCAACCATAGGACCAAGAACGGTCCCAAGGATGGCGTTTCCCCTCCCCGCGATTGACCTCCTCAAGACTGAAGAATCTCCAGTTGATTGTCAGTGGAACTTGTTCGCGAACGCTGCGAATCCACTTTGAGGTCATGTAGGCGAAGGGACAGAGTATGTCGAAATGGTAGTCGACGGTTACCGGTTCATTGAGATCGATCACTCTTGACAGGCTAGTAAGCGCGCTGACTGCAGGCGCTTTCAGCCCGTGAATTCGACCCTCTTAGCGAGCGACGCAGGCACATTGAGGTTGGAGATCGCGCATCGAACGATCAACTCTGTGCTACTGTAGCTCTGAGGGGAGGTGCCGTTGGGCGAGCCAGTAGAGATAACCGTTGACGGGGCCAAATATCGTGCGAACGCTGGCGATTTGCTTCTTGAGGTTTTGAACCGAGCTCAGGTGTATGTGCCTCAGGTCTGCTATCACCCAATGCTCGGGACTATTGGGTCATGTGATCTTTGTTTAGTCAAAGTTAATGGGGTTACGCAGCGGGCATGTGAGCGTACGGTCGCTGGTGGTGAGCAGGTGAGCCTGAGGGGCAGCGTTCGTGAGCGAGTTGTGGCAGCGCAGCGCATGCTTGTTAATCATGACCTCTACTGCACCATATGTGATAACAATAACTCCGATTGCGTGCTGCACAACAACATCCGCGATATGGGGATCAACGATCAACCCGAACCCTTTCGATCGAAGCCCTATTCCGTTGACGACAGCCATCCGTTCTATCGTTATGACCCGTCGCAGTGCATCCTGTGCGGGCGGTGTGTGCAGGCGTGTCAAGAGGTGCAGGTTAACGAGACATTGTCGATTGACTGGTCATTGAAAATTCCTCGCGTTGTCTTTGATGATGATCTCCCAGCAGGGGAGTCCAGCTGTGTGAGCTGCGGACACTGTGTGACGGTTTGCCCCTGTAACGCATTGATGGAGAAGTCGATGATTGGCAGGGCTGGCATCGCTACGAACATTAAGCCAAAGGTGCGCGAGCCGATGATCAGCCTCACCAAGGCACTAGAACCGGCGATCGGCCTGAAACCGATTTTTCTGCTTTCAGAGATGGAGGAGCGACTTCGACGACAGCTCGTGAAGAAGACAAAGACGGTCTGCACCTATTGTGGAGTTGGTTGCTCCTTCGACATCTGGACCAAGGGTCGTTCAATACTAAAGGTTCAACCAGAGCGGGGCCCTATGAATGGTATTTCGACCTGTGTCAAAGGCAAATTCGGTTGGGATTACGTCAACAGCACCGACCGTCTTGCCTATCCGTTAATTCGAGAGGGTTCCCATTTCCGTCGGGCAACATGGGATGAGGCCCTTTCGTTTGTTGCAGATTCCCTTTTGGCTATCGTGCAGCGCGAAGGACCTGATGCCGTTGGAGTCATCGCCTCCTCGAAGTGCACCAACGAGGAGGCCTTTTTAGCCCAGAAGCTTGCACGTGCTGTGATTGGAACACATAATGTAGACAACTGCTCACGCTACTGCCAGTCCCCTGCGACGATGGGCCTTTGGCGGACGGTTGGTTATGGTGGCGACTCTGGTTCGGTGACTGATATCGAAGCGAGCGACCTCGTCCTTATCGTGGGTTCCAACACTGCAGAGAGTCACCCGGTTATCGCCACTAGAGTGAAACGTGCCCACAAAGCGCGGGGTCAAAAACTGATCGTTGCTGATCTGCGCAAGCACGAGATGGCTGAGCGCGCCGATATCTGGTTCTCACCTCGGCCGGGTACCGACTTAGTTTGGCTGTCGGCCGCGAGTAAGTACTTAATCGATCATGGATACCAAGACCAGGATTTCATCGCCACCAAGGTTGAGAACTTCGCTGATTTTCTGATATCACTGGAGCCATTCACAGTCTCCTATGCCGCCGAGGTTACAGGTGTGGCAGAGGACACACTCACTGCAGTCTTTGAGGCACTTGGTCGCGCCAAATCCTTCGCTGTACTCTGGGCGATGGGTGTTACGCAGCATAGCTATGGTTCCGATACCTCGACGGCTATTGGGAACCTATTGCTGGTCTCAGGTAACTTTGGGAAGCCTGGAGGCGGTGCCTACCCGCTCCGCGGTCACAACAACGTCCAAGGGGCGAGTGACTTCGGTGCGATGCCGACCTATTTCCCCGGCTACGAGGCGGTCGACGCTCCCGAGGTCGTCGCCAAATACGAATCGGCGTGGGGAAGACCAATGCCAACGACCCAAGGTTTGGACAACCATGAGATGGTGGATGCGATCCACGCCGGGAGTTTGAAGGCCCTCCTTTTGACTGGCGAGGAGATGGGCCTCGTGGATGCGAACTCCACCGTGGTTCAGGATGCCTTCCGCAAGCTTGAATTCTTCGTAGTTCAGGATATCTTTTTTACAAATACGGCTCGCTTCGCCAATGTCGTGCTACCCGCTGCGCCATCATTGGAGAAGGAGGGTACCTTTACCAACACCGAAAGACGGATACAGCGTCTCTATCGAGTGTTTGATCCACTCGGCGAGGCACGGCCTGATTGGCAGATCACTCAGGGTATTGCGCGGGCGATGGGAGCCTCATGGTCTTATGAGCATCCCGGCGAGATCATGGCTGAGGCAGCGAGTCTTGCTGGGATGTTCGCTGGCGTCACCTATGACCGCTTGGAGGGCTATCGATCACTCCAGTGGCCGGTTGCCGAGGATGGATCTGATTCTCCGACGCTCTATTTGGATCGGTTTCACTTCCCCTCCGGCAAGGCGAGGCTTTACCCTGTTGGGTACACGACCCCCACGGATGAGGTGGACGAGCAGTACGATATTCACGTCAACAATGGTCGGCTCCTAGAACACTTCCATGAGGGCAATATGACGTATCGAGTGCCCGGTATTGCGCAGATGACTCCGGAGCCATTTGTGGAGATTTCGCCTGAGTTAGCCGAAATGCGAGGTGTTCTTGACGGTTCGCTCCTTCGGTTGACCTCTCGACGTGGGTCGATTAAAGTGCGAGCGGTGATCACCGACAGAGTGCAGGGAAACCAGGTCTACCTGCCGATGAATGCACAACACAACGAGATGGCCGTGAATTTTCTCACCTCTTCAGAGGTCGATGAGGCCACCCACACCCCGGCCTACAAAGAGCTGGCAGCGAAGTTAGAGGTGCTCGATGAGAAGCCGCGCCGAGCCTTGCCAAGGCATAATTTTCGCTATGGGAATCGGAACCCTCAGCGTGGGGTCAACATTGGTGCAAAGCGATCCAGGAGTGATTACCTTGATCCAGTGGGTAGGGAAGGATCGCAGATGTCTGGCGAACGAGAGTGAGGGTGTGATGGCAGAACCGATCGACTATGAGGCTCCGCTGGAGCAAAGGGCGACAACAGCGACGGGGCTCGAACCATCAAAACTCGAGTCATCCAAGTTAGAGGAGATTGTTTATGCCCTCCGGCACGGAGGGGCAGACGCCTTAGCGGTGATGCTTGAGAGGTTGGACTCCAACGCCGGGCGTGCGGCCGTCACACGCATTGCCAAACTCTCGCTGTTGACGGGCTCATATACGCCACTGCTCGTTGAACGGCTCGCCAACGGTATTGCGGCAACGTCTGCAAAAGTCGCCTCCAGCGAGGTTCCGTCCTGGTGGGAGCTGGCCAGGCAGACGAGACTTCCGTCGACGCGCCGTGGAATTGGCGTGGCGCTTGCGTTGTTGCGTGCGCTCGGCGGTGAACAGTTCTAAAAGTTGTAACCAGCCGGTAACGTTTGAACTCTAACCTTTAACGAAAGGTTGGTCTTGGCTCGTTCTTTGCTGATGCACTATATTGGAACTTGGCATCAGTCGACTTGGCGATCCCAAGACTATCGACCTGGCTAGAGCGTGTCGCCTCAGCACATAGGCGTACATGCGTGAGGGCAACCCAGAAAGGGGGTGGTCTGACGTGACCGATGGTAATGAGATGTTTCCGCTGATTCAGCGGCTCGATCAGGATGGAAAGCTCGTTGGTGAACTGGGAGTTCTGACTGCAAAGGATCTCAAGGATACCTACACGACCATGCGTTTCTTGCGGATGTTTGACGAGCGCGCGTGGAACCTTCAGCGCCAAGGTGTCATCGGAACGTATGCTCCGTTCAAGGGGCAGGAGGCCGCTCAGATGGGGGCCGTTGCCGCACTCGATGATCGTGATTGGTTGGTTCCAACCTACCGTGATTGGGCGGCGAGCTACTTGCGGGGCGTTCCGATGGAGCATGCACTGTTTTTCTCGAAGGGCCATCCGAGTCTCGGCGACGTTCCGGCCGGCAAGCAGGTGTTGCCAGCGCAAGTGGTCATCGCTGCCCAGACGCTCCATGGTGTCGGTGTGGCATGGGCTACCAAGCTGCGCCATGAGGGGGTGGCGACCGTCGTGACCTTTGGCGATGGTGCAACGTCCCAGGGTGACTTTCATGAGGCGATGAACTTTGCTTCAGTCCTCGAGGTCCCATTGATCTTTTTCTGTGAGAATAACCAGTGGGCGATATCTGTCCCTCTCTCGCGCCAAATGCATGCAGAGACGATTGCCCAGCGCTCGGTGGCCTACGGTATTGAGGGCTTCCGGGTGGATGGCAACGATTATGTGGCTGTCGCCAATCTGATGCATGAGTTATCTGCGCGGGTTCGTAGCGGCGAGGGTCCTTTCCTGGTCGAGGCAGTGACCTACCGATTGGGCGCTCATACTACCGCTGACGATCCTGGTAAGTATCGCTCCGTTGAGGAGGAAGACCTCTGGATACAGCGCGATCCCCTGACCCGCATTGAGAAATGGCTGCGCACTGAAGGGTTGCTCGATGACGAGGATCTTGCCGCCATGGATGTTGAATCTGAGGCGAAGGTGGAGGAGGTTCTGGCCGTCTTCCGTGAGGCGCTTGACATCTCACCCCTGGTACTTTTTGACAACGTCTACGCCGAGGTCCCAACTGGACTTGCTTCACAGCGTGCGCAGTTTGAAGCTCGAGTGAAAGAGGTGGGTGCCTGATATGGCGAAGTTGACGATTGCACAGGCGTTGAATCAGGCCCTAGAGGCTGCCTTGCGAGAGGACGATGCGGTCGTAGTCCTCGGCGAAGATGTCGGGAAGGACGGAGGGGTTTTTCGGATTACCGATGGGTTGTTTGATAAATTCGGCGGTGAGCGCGTGATCGACACCCCACTGGCGGAGTCAGGAATTGTGGGTACTTCGGTCGGACTCGCGATGGCGGGGATGAAGCCGGTAGCGGAGATCCAGTTCTTTGGCTTTATCTACGAGACGATGGACCAGATTGCCTCGCAGGCGGCGCGCGTTCGTTTCCGTTCGCTTGGACGCTACGGAGCGCCGATGGTGATCCGCGCTCCGTTTGGTGGTGGAGTCAAGGCTCCAGAGATCCACTCCGACTCACTTGAGGCACTCTTTACCCACACGCCGGGAATTAAGGTGGTGACGCCGTCGAACCCATATGATGCCAAGGGCCTCTTGCTCAGCGCTATCGACGACCCCGATCCGGTATTGTTCCTTGAACCGATGCGACTCTATCGCGCTTTCCGTGATGAGGTGCCGGAGGAGGCCTATCGAGTGCCTCTTGGCAAAGCTAGCGTGGTGCGCCAGGGTACTGATGTGACGCTCATCGGTTGGGGTCCATCGATGGCTTTGATTCTCGCTGCGGCTGACGAGTTGGTTGCCCAATACGATATCTCTCCTGAGGTTATTGACCTGCGGACGCTAACGCCACTCGACGAGGAGACGATCGTCGCCTCAGTGCAAAAGACGCAGCACGCGGTCGTGGTACATGAGGCGGTGCGCACCTCTGGCTTTGGAGCAGAGTTGGCGGCAGTCATTCAAGAAAAGGCGTTCTTGTATTTAGAGGCCCCGGTGCTGCGGGTGACGGGTTATGACACTCCATACCCAATGACAATGTTTGAGGATCTCTGGTTGCCTGATACCTCGCAGGTCATCACGGCCGCCTTGGCATCCGTGCGATTTTAAGGAGTGAGCGATAGTGGAGTGGAAGTTTCCTGACGTAGGTGAGGGTTTACACGAGGCGCAAATCGTCAAGTGGTACCACAAGGAGGGTGACGAGGTCAAGCGTGACGAACCGTTGCTCGATGTTGAGACCGACAAGGCGGTCGTGACGATTGGCGCTCCGGTGACTGGGTCGATCGATAAGGTGCTCTTTCACGAGGGTGACACTGTCAATGTCGGTGAGGTCGTAGTAGCCTTCTCAACCGATCAGGCCGGCGGGGTTGGCGCTACTATGGAGGCTGGCGTTGCTGCTGTCGGTGTATCGCCGGGATCGAGTGAGCAGAGTGATCTAGCCCCGGCAAAGGGGAGTAGCCAGGCCTCACAAGCCCTAATAGGGCGATCCACGCTGCCGGCGCAGAGTACTGTTGCTGGAACAACTAGCGAGCGCGCCCTCGCAACGCCAGCGGTGCGACGGCTGGCGCGTGAGCTTGGTCTTGACATCAACCTGGTACCTGGCACCGGTCCTGATGGTCGCGTGTTGGCAGAGGATCTGCAGGCCGCATCCGATGGCGGAAGCCAGCTGTTGCCACCTGCCACGGGTGACACTATGAGTACCAAAGCTACGCAGCCACCATCTGTCTCGCCCGCTACCGGTGAACAGCGGCGGCCCTTGGTGGGGATCCGAAAGCGGATTGCTGAAAATATGGCACGGTCGTGGTCTCATGCAGTCCAAGTATCCGTGTTCGAAGAGGCGAATGTGGAGGCACTGGTAGCGTTACGCCGTGATATGAACACGCGGTTAGCGCCGGAGCGAATCAGCTATCTTCCATTGATCGCTAAAGCGGTGGCTGGAGTACTGGCTCAGTTTCCCGATCTCAATGGCCGCCTTGACGAGGAGGCAGGCGAGATCGTCACCTATGCGGATGTTCATCTCGGCTTTGCAGTCGATGACCCTCAAGGGTTGATGGTGCCGGTGTTGCGCTCTGTTGGTGAGAGATCGCTCCTCGAGGTATCACGCGAACTCAGCCGGTTGATTGAAGGCGCTAGGGGTCATACGCTCACGTCTGGAGAACTCACAGGGTCGACCTTCACGATCACCAACTATGGAACCATCGGGGGGGTATACGCCACGCCAATCATTAACTACCCAGAGGTGGGGATCCTCGGCGTAGGTCCGATCCGCAAGCGGCCGGTGGTCCTGGAAGACGGAACTGTCGGTGTTGGGGATGTGATGACGCTGTCCCTGACCTTCGATCACCGGATTATCGACGGTGGGTATGCCTCAAAGTTTCTCATGCGGGTCATAGCGCTGCTCAGTGATCCCGTGCAGTTGATGATGGAGATGAAGTAGTTGGTCGTTGGTGAATTCACAGAACAGACAGATCTGCTCGTTATCGGCGGGGGTCCCGGTGGTTATAGTGCTGCGATTCGCGCGTCGCAGCTCGGGCGGTCGGTGACGCTGGTTGAACGCGGAGCGATTGGAGGCGTTTGTCTCAACATCGGCTGCATCCCTTCAAAGGCGTTGATTGAACTCTCCAGTCGCTTCCACGAACTCGACAGCCTCGCCAAAAAGGGGGTCATGACCGAGGATGCCCATGTTGACCCGATAGCGCTCTCACAGACGGTGACGGCGAGCGTAGAGCGATTGACCTCAGGTGTAGCGCAGTTGCTCAAGGCGGCAGATGTTGAGATCGTCGAAGGTGAAGCAAGTTTTGTTGGTCGTAACGAAGTCCGAATTCGCGCAAGTCATGAGACCAGCAGGATCAAGTTCAAGGACTGCATCCTCGCAACAGGATCTTCTCCTCGTGAGCTCGAAGGGTTTTTGGTTGATCACCAACGTGTGCTTGACTCCACGGATCTGCTGTTCACCCCGGTGGTTCGCCGCGATCTGATCATCATTGGGGGTGGTTACATCGGTATTGAGCTCGGGAGTGCACACGCGCGCCTTGGGACCAAGGTGACGATTCTCGAGATGGCTCCCGAGATCTTGATGGGCGTAGAGCCAGAGATTCAACGAACACTGAGGACGACACTCAAACAGATGGGAGTCGAAGTTCATACTGGTATCGCGGTGAAGGGCATGAAGATGGCCGGCGACGCAGTCGTCGTGGAGATTACCGAGGGGGACGGAACAGAGGAGATTCGGAGCAGTGCGGTTGCAGTCATGGTCGGTCGGGTCCCTAACCTGAGTGAGGAGCTTGGGTTGAGCCAGGCGAGTATCTCGATCGGACTCGATGGACGGGTGTCGGTCGATGATCAGATGCGCACCACGAATCAACATGTCTTCGCGATTGGAGACATCGTGCCTGGGCCGATGCTTGCTCATAAGGCCTATTACGAGGCCAAGGTAGCGGCAGAGGTCGCTGCAGGCCATAAGGCGGGCAATGACGCGACAGTGATACCAGCCGTGATCTTCGCGGAGCCCGAAGTGGCATCCGCTGGCATGGGCGAGGAGGAGGCGCGCTCGCTTCATGGAGACGACATCATCGTGGCTCGGTTCCCGTATCGGGCTAACGGTCGGGCCATTGTTCTCGGTGCATCGGTCGGCGAAGTCAAACTCATCGCCTTAGCTGATTCGAAGCGACTGCTTGGTGTGCATATTGTCGGTGTCGATGCATCGAATCTCATTAGCGAGGCCGCGCTGGCCATCGAGCTGGGCGCAACTATCGATGATCTCGCGCTCACTATTCATCCTCATCCAACGCTCTCCGAGATGTATCCAGAGGCAGCTGAGGTAGCGCAGGGCCTGCCGACACATATTATCGTACAGAAGCGCAAATGACTGGCGGGCCTCCCCGCCACCTACTGGATCACCCTTGAGGCATCGGAGCCCAGTACCTTTCAGATAGATGACGAGCAGAACGGTAGCCGATCACTGGTCCGTTGGTGTGTTGTGATCATCGCTTAGGCTTGTCCTCGTCGTCTGGGGGTGGGTCGATCCTGTCGAGTTCCATAGTGATCTCCTCCCCGCGACTGAGTTTGAGCGAAACGTAGGTGCCCACGCCGATCGGGATTGGAATCCAGAAATTGAACAGTCGATACGAAAGCACACCAAGGATCGCGATACCCTTCGAGGTGCCAAAGCCAGTGATGAGCGGTATCATAATTCCCTCGACCACCCCCAACCCGCCAGGGGTGATGGGAATCGCAGCGGCGACGTTGGCGATGCCGTAGCTGACGAGTAACGCGTCAGGGTTGACAAGTGATCCGAAGGCTAGCAACATAATCCAGAGACTGAGCGCGTCTAACAGCCAGTTGCACGCAGCCCACGTGATGGCTCGTTTGAGGAGCTGTGGATCACTTGCAAGTGCCCGAACTCGCTCGCCAGCGCGGATAATACCCGAGTGAATTGATCCTTGGAAGCGCCTGAGGAAAGGTAACTTGCTGACAAGTTTGTCTACGAGTAGTACCACACGATCGTTGCCTCGAGTGAGCGTGAGCACCAGCCCGATCACAGCCGCCATCAGGACGATCCCTAATCCGGCCACAACGAGGTAGAGAGTGTTGAACCCGAACAGGGGCAGCGAGACGATGAGGGCTAGCCACAACATGAGGTTGAGCACGACGGCTGATCCAATTCCTTGGGTTGCCAAGGCGACACCGGCATCGGTCCCACGCACACCCAGGCCGTTGAGTAGACGTACCGTCAGTCCTGCACCACTCGCAGTTCCTCCTGGCAACACATGGGAGACGGCGAGCCCAGAGAGGTCGACCTTGGCAAGAGATTTCAAAGAGGGCTGTGGCTGAGGCAGCACGACTGAGGTGAGTTTTGCGTACGCGAAGAGGGAAAATGCTTCGGCAAGAACCGACAAAGGGATGAGCCAATAGTTTGCATGACTGAGTAGATGGATGGTTTTGCGCGCGCCAGCGATCTGTGGAATGACCAGATATTCGACGACGAGAAGGATCGCGAATCCCCAGATGCCGCGGATTGCAAAGTGCCGGACGAGCTTGCCAAGACTACGCCGCGTCCCAGTGATGACTTCGCGCGACTGTTCAGTCGGTAGACGATGGGAGGATCGACGGCGACTCCCACCACTCTTGGACCGCCAAGTGCTCACTCTACCACCTTAGCTGGCTTCACTCCTGTTAGAGAACTCTTGATCGCCAAGAACCAAGGGAGAGTGGACTAGGGTAGGGTCTTTGCAGTTGGATTCCGTGCCGATGGTTTGGATGGCCGTCATGCGAGACAGGGTCGGCCTGGCGGTGGCTGTATAGGCTCAAGCGGAGAGCTTTCGAATGGAGTCGCACAGTGTGGTAAGGATACTGCCGGCGTTTGGTGGGAATGGAGGTCTAGACGTGGAGAACTGTGCGATTGATTGCGGGTGTCGATGACGTCGCAAGAGCCCTCGCACTCCCACCGGTATCAGGGGTTGGCAAAGCAGATTTTTCTGGCAGAGATCGGCATCCTCGGAGTCTTATTGGCTCTCGCCTTTGTGCTCTACATCAAGGTCCTAGCGATTGAGGTACTGGTCGCAATCGTTGGGGCGATCATCGTTGAACCCTTTGTCCACCTGTTACGACGCTGGCGACTCCCGCGAGGGGTGGCCGTTGCTCTGACGGTAGTCGTCGCCACCGGACTGTTGGTCGGCCTTCTTCTTATCTTCAGTGTTCCGCTGTACGCTGCTGGTGTTCGCCTTGCCAATGATCTTCCTGGTCTCATTCGAGCGGTAACCCACAAGAAGACTCGTATTGTGTCGTTGTTAGATAGATTCCACCTCGAACACTATCTGAATCTCTCTGCGCAAGGGGTGGCTAAGTTCGCCAGCACCGCGCTCGAACCTGCGTTGTTGGCGGCCAAGGGGATCCTGTCGTTTTTGACGGATGCGGTTATCACGGCGATGTTGACGATATTCTTCTCCTTGGAAGGGCCAAAGGGAATCGATGTCGTTGTTGGCATGCTGCCAGTCGAGCGTCAGGGGAACCTGCGGAGTGCTCTGCACGAGACGGGCGTGGCAGTGAGCGGTTATGTGCTTGGCAACTTAGCAACCTCGATCGTTGCCGGTATCGTCGTCTATGTTACCTTCCGGTCACTCGGGCTTCCCTTTGCGCTCCTCGTTTCGGTTTGGGTTGGTTTGGTAGATCTCATTCCGCTGGTCGGTGGTCTCTTAGCAGGCATTCCAGCCGTCGGACTTGCTTTGTTGCACGGACTGGTGCCAGCGGTGATCCTGTTGGTTGTCTTCCTCATTTATCAGCAGATCGAGAATCACCTTCTCAATCCGGTGATTCTTTCCCACACGGTGCAGCTGAATCCCCTCTGGATTTTGTTGGCTGTCCTCATCGGGGCGCAGTTAGCTGGAGTACCTGGTGCGCTCGTTGGGATCCCCATTGCAAGCGGTCTCCAAGTCCTTGCACGACGCCTGATCGCACCGTGGTTGCGTCGTCGTCTCGGATCGGTGGACTCAGATGCCGTGGTGAGCGAGGGTGACAAACGCTAGCTCCTGAGAGCGGGCCAGGTCGATGAGCTGGGGCAGAGCCTGTATGGTTGTCTGAAACGATCCCGGGTACGAGGTGTGATCGGAATCATGGAGAAGTATGGTAGAACCGGGACGGAGACGTGACCGCAAGTCTGCCATCACTGAGACCGCGGACGCTTGGCGACGCCAGTCTCTGCCCCAGGTACCCCAAAGTACGATTCGTAAACCCTCCGCATGGGCAGCGGTGAGATCAGCTCTGGTGACTACACCATAGGGTGGTCGGTACCAGGTGGGTCGAACCCCGCCGGCGGCTTCGACCGCGGCCAGTGTGCGGGCAATATCATAGCGGATGCTCCGAGCACTACGGAAGAGATGATTCTTGTGCCAGTAGCCATGGACGCCAAGTTCATGGCCTGCCGCGAGGATGTCACGGATGAGTTGTGGCTGACGGTCGACCATCTCGCCGAGCACAAAAAAGGTTGCCTTGACAGCATTGCGCTCAAGGATGTCAAGTACCTGCGGGGTTGAGATCGGGTCTGGGCCGTCATCGAAGGTCAATGCAATGGACTGCGGGTGACCATTGCCGAGGAGCCACGGGGCGGTCAGTGGCGCAAGGAGCCATGTATGCGCCAAAAACGTCCCAACGTGGAGCGCAATTTTGGCACTAGCGAGGGTGGCGATGGCAGTAGTGGTCTTCATGCGTGCACACTTTCAGCTCCATGCAGGGTTGCGAACGGAGCAAGGGTGAGATGGTCTGTGTTGAGGCGTTTGAGCTCCTCCTGGAGGTCGACCTCTGCATTCGTGATCGATAGCTGACTGAGATTCAGTTCCACAATGGCACCTGGGTGCGGTGTCAGGTTGAAGTGGTGGGAGACGATGCGAGCGGGGATGATCGTCTGGTGGTGGAGCGAGGCCCACGCGAGATCGACAGCATTCATCGTGTTCTGTGGGAGATAGGAGTTAATCTGCACGCCGAGAACGTGCGCCAGCTCGGCACGCCCTGACGATAGATCATTTTCGGGAAGAATAAAGTTAAAGTCTGAGGAGGTGCCGGTGCCGCCGTTGATCACTTCGATACCCTGATGGAAAGCATAACGGATGACGCTCGGATGAGCTAGCGCCTGTTGCCCGGTGATCACGACTCCGATACCCTCGTCAGCGGTCATGCTGTCGAAGTTTGGGTTCAGGAGCGCCCCGGTAGGGAGGCGAACTGAAAGGTAGACATAGCTGGATTTGTTCGCGGTTTTCGTCAAATTGAGGCCGTGATAACCGATCACGCCCGAGAGTAGGTTGGCAATCACGAAGAGCACGACCAGCATGATAGCGGATTTCGTGGCGCGAAGTGCCCAGACGCCATGTCGAGTTGTTGGCACCAGCCGAGCCTCATGCAGAAGTTCAAGGATCGGCTGGTGAGGTGCGGTGTGAAACTGGTCGAGTTGCTTGTTGACCTGTTCGCCTGGATCGTTGCTCAAGTCATGTACCTGCTGAAGCAGTTGCTTCTCGTCATGGCACCAAACGGTAGCACCGACCGACTCCATCGCTGCCACGTTTTCGCGGCCATGCCCGGCGATTGGCCGGTAGGAGATTACCGGGCGTCGCGCCGCCATGGCCTCAAGGGCTGTTAACCCTCCAGCGTTTTGGATGACCACGTCGGCTGCTGCCATGTAAAGGCGTACCTCTTCGGTCCAGCCGACGGATAATCCGCCTCCACAACGTTCGAGCTGTGCTTGGAGATCATAGTTGTGACCGCAAAGGGCTATGGGGTAGACATCCTCTTGGGCGGCGAGGAGTTGGAAGGTTTGGGCGATATCCCCTACACCCCAAGAACCCGAGGCGATGAGCGCTACCGATTGATGGCTTGGAACGCCAAGGGCCTCCCTCGCTGTTGACTGATCGACATCGCGAAAGAAACGCTGGTCGACAAAAGGACCGGTGACAACGATCTCGCCGTTGGCGCCAGCTCGGTTCCGTGCCTGGACCGCCGCCGTCTCGGAGACACAGAGGTGGAGATCGACGGCGGGGTGGACCCACAGCGGGTGCACGGAGTAGTCAGTGAGGAAGGTGGCGATCGGTCGGTGTGAGATCACCGGGTTTCGTTGATGGCGCATCTGTCCGAGGAGTTGGGCACTAAACGGGTGCAGGGCAATGATAATGTCAGGTTCCGTCTCCTCGATCCAGCGGACAACGCCACGCTGAAAGAAGGCTTGTAGAGCCCTACGGGTAAAAGTAGCCATTGGAGAGAAGGTGTTCCAAAGCCAGAATTCGAGCTGATAGGCCCATGGTGCGCGCTCGACCTCAAGTTTGAAACCTCGCTCCAAAAGTCGCCCCACACGGGGTGAGGCATCAAGAAAGTCACGAGTCTCGCACTCAATCCCGTAGCTGTTGAGCTCCTCGGTGATGACGTGAGCCACTCCATTATGGCCTCCTCCCATTCTGGCCGACAGCAGGAGTGCCTTAGTGCTTGACATTGCAGATCATTCTACTCGTCCGCCTTAGACTTAGAGACCTCGTGGTGGTGCTTCTATCCTTATTAGCTGCGGTTTGTTTTGGAATGGCTGCCGTATTGCAATTCCAAGCGAGTACAGCATCGGCGAGCGAACTCAATCTGCGGTTTAGTCTTCTATGGAGACTGCTCGCCAATCCACGCTTTGGATTAGGTGCACTCTTCGATGTCGTTGGGGGTCTTTCTCAGTTCTTTGCACTGAAGTACGGCTCGGTTCCGCAGGTGCTTCCGATTTTGGCGAGTGGCTTTGTGCTTGCTATCCTCCTCGAACATTTTCTAGCACGTCGTCCTATTGGCGTCGGCGACCTGATCGCGCTCCTTGTGAGTTGCGGTGCTTTGATCACCTTTCTTGTTCTCAGTCCGCAAGCGAGTGGACGGACCATCTACGTCGACGCGTCTATCGTGATCGGGTCGCTCGGTATTGTCATCGGTGTTTTGACGGTCACTCTTTTGCGTCCACTGTTGGCGGGCCATGGTCGGATGCAGGCCATGATAGGTGCACTGCTTCTCGGGGTCGTCTCGATTTTTGAGCGTGAGGTCGGGATTATCTGGACCGAGCAAGGAGCGCCACGCACCCTAGAGCATTGGGAACTTTGGGTACTCGTCATAGTAGGAGGACTTGCCTTGCTGGTAGTGCAGAGTGCCTTTCAACAGCAGAGTTTGGCACGGGTGTTGCCGTTGGTTACGGTTGGTGAACCAATCGCCGCCATTGCAATCAGTACGGTTGCGCTACAGACACCACTTTTTCGTGGCGGTTCGAGTGCTATAGAGAGTCTTGGTGCACTTGCTGTCGAAATACTTGCATTGATCTATTTAGCCCGTTCTGAGGTTCGTGTCGACGCAGAACTTCATCATGACGGACAGTGACAACGCGATGGAGGTGATCTTTCTTCATGGACAGCCGGGGCAAAAGGAGGACTTCTCTCCAGTCTATCGATGGATGGATCATCGTTGGCCAGTGGTGAGTCTTGACCGTCCCGGGTGGGGGGCCAACCCGTTGGGCGTGATCGGGATCGAGGCCAATGCCTGGTGGGTGTTGGCCCAATTGAAAGAGCCCCAGGCTGTTCTGATTGGGCACTCCTTGGGAGCAACGATCGCCGTGCGTGCTGCGCAGTTGGATCCTGAGCGTGTCAAAGGGCTCATTCTGATCGCCCCTCCCATCACCCAAACGTCACTAGTCGCGGTCGATCGCCTTCTCGCAGCGCGATTCTTTGGAGCAATGACCTCTGCTCTCATCGCTGGGGTCAGCCTTGGCCCGGCGCGTCGGTCCCAGTTTGATCGGACGAGACGGAGTTTCTTGGCAGAACAGCGCCATCTACTTGGTGAACTGCGGTTGGTGGAGAGTGAATTGCCCAAAGTTCGTTGCCCCTCGGTGGTGGTCGCGGGCCTACGCGACCGGGTGGTGCCACTTGCCGCGATGGCGCACGCAGCTGATCGTCTCCCACAGGCCACGCTCACCGTGCTGCCAACGGCTGACCACGACGTGCTGCATTCAGCACCAGTACTGCTAGCTGAAGTTGTGCGGAGCATGCTTGCGAGACTGCGGCCTCTCGAGGAGGGGAGTGAGGGTGTTGCCCAGAACGTGGCGTGGGTGAGTAATGGTTGAGCAGGGTGGATAGTGCTTTGAGCAGAGATCGTCGTAGGAAGTAGGTGCTTTCTGTATACGGAAAGCTCGAAGCTTGTATTATACTTATTATGTCGTCCGGTCAAGTGGGTGTCGGGCTTAGGGACAAAGGGGTCCACGATATGACTCGCTGCTCGTTGGTTTGACAGCTCGATTGGTAGCTCGAACTCGGGGGATCGAGGTTGCGGAGAACGAATTCGGAGGTACTCAGTGGAGTCAGCGAAGTTAGCGACCTGGGATTATGAGGCTTGGCGCAGTAATGCGAAGTGTAGAGATACCGACCCTGGATGGTTTTTTCCGGTAGGTGTTACCGGTGATGCCGAGATTCAAATTCGCCGAGTGAAGGAGTTTTGCGCCCTGTGCCCGGTCTCGCTTGAATGCCTTGAGTTCGCGTTACGAACCAATCAAGAGTATGGCATCTGGGGTGGCAAGGACGAGGAGGAGCGACGCATGATCCGTCGGATCAGACGGGTTCAACGAAGAACGCGTGTCGCATCGTAGGTCTCGATGATACCCTCGGCGTGACTATAGAGATTGAACCGTCCGGGTCTCACGAATCCTAGAAGGGTGACCCCTGCTTGGTTGGCCAACTCGACGGCCATCGCAGTTGGAGCCGATACCGAGGCGATGTGGGTGACACCGACTTTCGAAGCCTTCAAAACGAGGTCGGATCCGGCGCGCCCAGAAAGAAGTGCGATGGCGCCGTCGAGCATGATATCGTCGAGAATGGCATGACCTATCGCCTTGTCCAGGGCGTTATGGCGTCCCACGTCCTCGCCTACAATGCTCCCTTCACTTCGGGCCTTCAGCAGTGCCGCATGCGAGGCACCAGTTGACCGAAAATTCGCTTGCCGCTGGTCGAATTCATCGAAGAGATGGGCGATCTCCTCGAAATGATATGGTGGTTGGGGGTTGGAGGCGATGCGCGGCGCGAGGCGTTGAAGTAGGTCTTGAGCGCCGCACCACCCGCACGAAACCGGCCGTAACGCAGAGGTATTGAACGACACTGGCCTGCGCAAAGTGACGGTGACCGTGTTGTAGTCCTGCTGGTTGCCGGGACCCACACAGTAACGACTTTGACTGATATCTTGACTGGTGATGTCAGCCTCGGTGGCAAGGAGACCTACAGCGAGCGCAAAATCGTCGCCTGGCGTTCGCATCGTGGTCGTAAAGTGGCTGGCGGCACCTCCCGGCCATTCGACGTTGATCACAAGGGGTTCCTCCTGGATCAGTGAATCTACGGTGACACTGATGTTGCCATCTTGGAACTTGATGACTCTTCGCGTCTCTATCGCATGGGCTATGGGCACCGCTACATTCTAGTCGTCGCCACTAGGTCGAAGGAGGGGCACGGAGAATGGGCTGCAGTCCCCGTGGTGCTATTCGCTGCCAGGGGAGACGATCCAGGTGAGGAGATCCTAGTTGCAGGCCTGGTACGGACAGAGGTCAGTGAATGGTGGTTCCAAGAACGTGGCCGACACCGTAGGTCACCAAGGCGGCCACAGCACTGAGCAAGAACTGACGAGTTGCGCCTTTCGCAATGCTTCTTCCAGTCATCGCAGCGAGACCACCGCCGACGATCAAGGTGGCGATGCCTGCTAATACGGCCGAGCCGATCACCGCTTTCGAACCTATCGTGATGAACCAGGGGATCAGTGGGATAACAGCGCCAATTGCGAACGATACAAAAGAGGCGGTTGCAGCCTGGATGGGTGAGCCGACGGAGTCCGGAGCGATTCCGAGCTCTTCTTGAGCGTGGATCTCGAGCGCGGTCGCGGGGTCACGCATCAAGTACTGCGATACCTGCGACGCGAGGTCCTCGGGTACTCCTCTCGACACGTAGAGTTCCTTCAGTTCACGAGTCTCCGCATCGGGACGATCCCGGATCTCTGTCGCCTCAACGTTGAGTTCGTGTTGGAACAACTCGCGTTGAGCGCCCATCGAGATGTATTCACCGACCCCCATAGAGAAGGCGCCAGCCACCAGGCCAGCAAGACCCGCAATCACCACTGCCTTAGGGGCCGGATGGGCCCCGGCTACGCCCAAGATGAGTGCCACGTTGGAGAGAAGCCCGTCAGAGACACCGAAAACTGCTGCACGTGCGCCACCGCCAGTGATGTCGCGATGACCACTATGGTGCGTTTCCATGTTGCTCACAATAGTAGAGCATTGTGGATCTTGCGCCATGCAGCTGGAGTTCCTGAGAGCCGTGTTGGGTTTTTGCCTTCGACCTGCGATAGACTACACCTATGAGAGAGCTCAAGCTGTTCGATCGGACCCAACCACAGACTCTGCAGATTGGTGTGCTGCTGCTATACCTCAACGCTGCTCTGGCGCTGCTGACCGTGCTTTTCGGTGGTGGCATTTCGCTGGTGTTTCTGATCCTCGACATCGTACTTCCGATTGGTGGAGCTTATGGTGTCGCTAACTCCAGGAAGCTTGGTTACTACGCCGCGCTGCTCGCCACCGGTATACCGCTGCTCCTGTTGATCTACTACGTTCTCACGGTAGGGTTGAGTGTGCTCTTCGGTGCGGAGCTGTTGAACGTCATCATCACTGTGGTACTTTTTGCACTCTTCATTCATCCTCACTCGCGGATGTATGCCAAGACCTGGTTTCACTAACCGGTTCGTCGGGGCGCGCGCCTGAGTCTCGTTGCTTGTGCATGGGTGGGTCTGCCTTGACAATGCAGCGATCCTGACGGGTTCAAGAGGAATCGAATCAGCCTTTCATGCTGGTGAGCCTACGATATGGTCCTCGTTGACCGGCTTCGTGCTTGTGGGAGGGTAGGGAACAGATGGCACGTATTCGTCATTCGGTCGCACTCTCGGGTGGTACCGGTGATCGCCCAACCAGGGTCACCGTCAAGCTCTATCAGGGTTGCCCTGTGTGATTGTTGGTCTGCACTACCTTCAACCTGTAGCGCATTCATTGGTGTAGTAGGTGTTCATGCCGGGCTACCAAGCAAGATGGACCGGAGCGAGCGTCCCAAGATGGCTGAATACCGATGACAGGTAGGCCAATCCCGAATCACTGTCATGTCGGTCGAGCGAGTTCGCCCTGTAGTTCCGCTCGAATTTTTTCAATGTGGGAAATATCAACCTTTGGTGCCGTTGGTGCGAGTTTTACGAGGGTTTCGGTGACAATGGCCGTTGCGATGGCGTTACGATACCATTTCCGGTCCGCTGGGATGACGTGCCATGGAGCATCATCGAACGAGGTAGCAGGAATGATGCGACCGTAGGCTTGGGCGTAGTTGTTGAAATGCTCACGGGTAACCAAGTCGCCGGGGGAGAATTTCCAGTGTTTCTCTGGCCGATCGAGGCGTCTCAGGAGACGTTGACCCTGCACTTCGTAGGAGACGTGGAGATAGAGTTTGATGATGGTAATGTGTTGATCGGTGAGGTACTGCTCGAAGCGATGAATTTCGCCGACGCGCTGTGTGAAGGCTTGATCGTTCATCGCCTTGTTGGCGAGTGGGACGATCAGGTCCTCGTAATGTGATCGGTTGAAGACCCCGATCTCACCGCGCCCAGGCACAGCCATGTGAATCCGAAAGAGGTAGTCGTGCGCCGCTTCATAGGGTGTTGGCACCTTGAACCCATGGACATTGACACCCTGTGGGTTGACCCCATCGAAGATGGCACGGATTGTGCCATCCTTGCCAGCGGTGTCCAAACCCTGGAGGACGACGAGTACTCCGTTGGATGATTGGGCATAGAGAGCCTCCTGGAGGTCCGTCAGCTCCTTGACACTTCGGTGACGAAGCTGTTTACCCTCTTCCTTGGTGAGGTCCGGAGCGCTAGGCACCGCCGAGGTGTTGGAGTTAATCTCATGATGGCTGGCAAGGCGTGTGAGCTTTGACCAGTTCACTTTGTGTGGCGAAGTCATGATGGTGACCTTACTCCGATCTATGCGACTGTGCGGTAGGCTTATCAGCCGTCTGTGTATGGCCCTGCGGTTGCACAAGCGGCGAGCCGTTGGTTGACAGGAGAAGGGACGCTATCGGTATGCATCTCGTCCATGGTGGTTTGAGGAGTTGGCCAGATGTTTTGATCGTGATCGTGGTGGTCCTCATTGGGGTGCGGTTGATTTTCAAGCTGGCGGTGACGACGCTCCTGTTGATTCTCGTAGTTGCAGCTGGATTGTGGGCGATCGGCGCAGTAACTATCCATTGAGGAATGCTGAGATGGTTGTGGATACCCTGATACGAGGTGGGCACCACTCGGTGAGCTCCCAGGCGAGAGATCGGTTGTGGCCGACCCTATCGTGGCGACCGATAGTAGACACCAGTGCTTGGAATTGTCGTACGAGGGGGGTACCTCTCCTCTTCACTGCCGAGCGCCGCAAGCGTAGGTTGGGGTACCTGCGGCTGCGGGTAGGGGCGACGAGGCTGACTGAGAGATAGTGGAGAACCGCGCGCTTGGCGAGGGCGACGCTTCAGTGGTAATAGCGGAAGAGGATTTCACCGACCATAGAAGGCTTGCTAGCTCCCTCGACCTCAATGGAGACGTTGACCTGAACTTGCACACCGCCAGTCACCTCAGTCACCTCGGCGATCATTGCCCCGAGACGAATTCGAGCATTGACTGGTACTGGGGCTGGAAAGCGAACTCGGTTAGTACCATAGTTGACACCCATGGAGATCCCATCGACCTGAAGGATCTCAGGGAGCATAGCCGAGACGAGCGACAGCGTGAGGAATCCGTGGGCAATGGTGGTGCCGAAAGGTCCAGTTTTAGCCGCCTCTGGATCAACATGGATCCACTGATGATCATCGGTTGCGTCAGCAAACATCGTGATCTGCTCCTGGGTGACGGTCCGATAGGGCGTAAACCCGAGGTCAACTCCCACGAGCTGTTTGAGTCCATCGACTCCATGAACTGGTGTTGGCATATCTTCAGCGTAGCATCATCTCCCCGGGAGTTTTGTACAGGCCCTACACTGATACATGAAGAGTGCCACAATGAGGAGGACTCAAAGAAGTTGAGCAGCTTATTCCGTGAATATCTAAAGGCACTGCCGGCGTTGCTCGTAGCGTTGGTGTTGGGTATTGCTATCGCTTTCTTGGTCATCCGTTTCACTCGTTGGATCAATGCACGCCACCCCAACTCAGTGAGAACTGCGGCACTGAGGAGGTTACGGGGTCCGACTAGGTCATTGGCTCCACTGCTCTTAATGCTCGCGTCGCTGCACTACGTTAAGGTTTCAGTTCCGGCAGAGGTCGATATTCGTCATGCCATCGCGATACTCTTGGTTGGGGTAGTCGCTTGGGGGCTTGCCCGCCTCGTCGAGGCGATAGAGGATGCAATTCTCTACTACTACCACATCGACGCTGCGGATAACCTCAAGGCGAGGAGATTGCAGACTCAGGTACGAGTCTTTCGACGGATTATCGTGGTGGTGATCGCACTGATCGCTACCGCAGTCGTGCTGTTCTCCTTCCCATCGGTGCGGCTTGCAGGAGCTGGGGTGCTGGCTTCGGCTGGCATCATCTCGATCATCGCTGGTATCGCCTCCAAACCAGTTGCTTCAAACGTGATCGCGGGGATTCAGATCGCCATTTCGCAGCCGATCCGTCTTGATGACGTCGTCGTGATCGAGGGGCATTGGGGACGTATCGAGGAGATATCGCTCACCTATGTGGTGGTTCGGGTTTGGGACCTGAGACGGTTGGTGTTGCCCATCTCGTACTTTATTTCGAACCCGTTTGAGAACTGGACCAAGACGACCGCTGATATCCTCGGTATCGTCCACATCGAACTCGATTACACGGCCCCGGTTCCCGTGATTCGCGAGCAGTTCCTCTCGATCCTCGCCTCCTCCCCTGACTGGGATGGAAGCGTGGCAAGGATGCAGGTTACGCAACTCGGCGCATCGACGATGCAGCTCCGATTTGTGATGAGTTCCCCCGATAGTTCGAGATCATGGAATCTCGAATGTGAACTGCGCGAGAAGATGATTCTCTTCTTGCAGCAGCATTATCCTCAGGTGTTGCCGCGGATCCGAGCCGAGATGGTGCCAAGTTCGCTACGAACGTCATTGGACGTGACGGAGGCTCAGGTTGGAGAGGATGATGCCGACGCGAATAGGTCCCAACTCTTCAACGCGTCGCTGATGCCACCCCCAGCTGCGAACACGGAGGGCCTGCCGGTACAGGAGAGCGTATCGGCACCAACTGATCCGCTCAGCACCCAACTCTTCAACGCCTCAACGATGCCGGCTTCCTCCTCCAAACTCGGAGGGCGAAGTGACCGAAGGCCGACCTAACCCCTCCTCGGCGAAAGCACTGACTGGGGGAGGTCGGACGCACTAGAATGAGATGATGTGCGAGATCGTCGCGCATAGGAAGTTGCGGAGATGTTTGAGGCGTTTGTACTTGCCCATATACCCCGGGATATTCTCGAGGGGTTATTCGTCGTGGCTATCGGCGGCATGCTCGTTTCGGTGATACGCAAGGTTGCATCCGGCGAGATGAAGGCCAACTCATGCCCACAGTGCCATCGTCCGACCTCCTCTGCCTATCCCTTCTGTCGCCACTGCGGCGCCTCGCTGGTTTCCAGCGATTCGTCGAGGAATCGTTCAACTCGGTGAAGGGTTGATCCGCTAAGATGAAGCAAAACGAGAGTGTGCTCCCCGACGAGGGGGCAAAGCAGCCTTACGTTCGTGACATGTTCGATCGAATCGCAGGCACCTACGACATTGTGAACCGCCTGATGACTTTTGGTCTCGACCAAGGGTGGCGTGCCCGATTGGTTCGCGAGATGCACGTGGGACCCCAGGCTCGCGTTCTCGATCTCGCCTGCGGCACAGGCGATTTTTTGAGAGCGTGGTCGGCAAAGGGCGTACGCGCCTATGGGCTTGACTTGTCTTTCCGCATGCTTGAGAGAGCCAAGGCGTATTCGCCGTTGGTCCAAGGAGTAGGGGAGGCATTGCCTTTTCAAGATGGTAGCTTCGATGCAGTGAGTTCGGGGTTTGCGGTCCGCAATTTTGCCGACTTCGCTGGTGTTTTATCCGAAGCCCATCGGGTGTTACGACCAGGTGGGGTTCTCGGGATCTTGGAGGTAGCGACGCCGAGGAGTCGCCTTGTGAGGGCGATGCATGGTCTCTATTTTGGCTCGGTTGTGCCGCTGGTAGGGGGGTTGATCTCTGCCGACAAGAGTGCCTATCGCTACCTCCCTCAGTCCGTTGCATACTTGCCCTCGGACGTGGAGTTTCGTGAACTTATGAGGCACGCTGGTTACATCGAGCTGCGGCGCATCGTCGTTGGGTTTGGTGCAGCGCAGCTACTGATCGCAAAACGGGGAGCGGAGTGAGATTCCTTTCTGGGCTTTCTATGGTGGGCTCCTTTGAGTCTGGCCGTTTTTTTGGGTTTATCGCCAATCTGGAGACGAATCATATCCCTTTCCAGTTGGTGGAGGCTGCTGGTAGCCTCTATTTGGGGGTTGGCGAAGCAGAGGAGTGCAGCCCGGATGCGGGGTCGGATCGGCGTGGTCCGTGTTTTCTCTCAAGTGGTTTTGCGGTAGCTGAGTCGTTGACCACTCGCTCGTATCCGGTCGTGCTCATTGCTGGCCGAGACCGTCTGGAGATTGATGTGTACGAGGCGTCTCCAGGGAGTGCGATCAAGCTCCGCATCCTTGAGCTTGCATCCCAGGCACACATGGCACCAGTGGGACCACTGTTACAAGGGGAACGTATTCACGACGGGGACGCGACGGCAATGCGTGTCCGGCTGGCGAAGTTGGCTATCGATCAAGGCCAGTTGAGCAAACTCGTCGTCACGGGTCGTGCCACTCAGCAGTTGACCAAGGGGTTTTCCATCGGAGCGGCGTTAGCCCGCATGAAGAAGGCACATCCTGCCAGTCACCTCTACTGTGTGGACGGCTTCTTTGGGGCGTCACCGGAGCTTATCGCGGCGAAATCCGGGCACTTGCTCTCGTTGCGCCCACTCGCTGGGACCGCTCTGCGAGGTGGACAGGTATCGCTGTTGAACTCGGCGAAAGACCTCTTTGAGCATCGACTTCTGGTTGAGCAGCTCCGAGATGACCTTGGTGGATTTGTGAAGGAACTGGATGTCCCGAAGGGGCCAGTTCTCTTCGACGCTGGGCGACTCATTCACCTGGCTACTCCGATGCGGGGACAGCTGCTACCCGGCGCGAGTCTCGTATCGGTCGTGCTTGCTATCGCGCCGACGGCTGCCGTGTCCGGAGTGCCAAGGCCAAGCGCCGTCGAGATGCTTCGTCAGATGGAGCCCTATCGTGGGATGTACGCGGGTGTTGTTGGGATCGCAGACCCTTTTGGTGACGGTGAGGTGTATTTGGCGATCCGAGGGGCATCGGTTGGCGCCGAAGTACTTGAGTTAATCGCAGGTGCCGGTATCGTCGCCGACTCTGAGATCGACGCTGAGGTAGCCGAGATCGAGGCCAAGTTGGATGTAGTTACTCGTGCATTGAACTCGCGTTAGGCTGGGTGGTTATGCCTGATATTCTACGGGTACAGGGCGCGCGGGAGCATAATCTCAAGAATGTCTCTGTCGATATTCCAAGAGATCGTCTTGTCGTCTTCACAGGGCTCTCTGGGTCCGGGAAGAGTTCACTCGCCTTTGATACCATCTTCGCCGAGGGTCAGCGCCGGTATGTCGAGTCGCTCTCATCATACGCGCGCCAGTTCTTGGGGCTGATGGAGAAGCCTGATGTGGACTTCATTGAAGGTCTGTCTCCTGCAATCTCTATCGATCAGAAAACCGCTTCGCACAACCCCCGCTCAACCGTCGCCACTGTGACCGAGATCTACGATTACTTACGGCTTCTGTTTGCCCGTATCGGACATCCGCATTGTCCGCAGTGTGGATTAGAGGTATCTCAGCAGACTCCTCAAGAGATCGTGGATCTTATCTCATCAACCTTCAACGATCGACGAGTCATGATCGCTGCCCCAATCGTGCAGGCGAGGAAGGGCGAGTACCAGTCGCTTCTCGATGATCTGACCAAACAGGGTTTTGCCCGTGTAATGATCGATAACGAGCTCGTTGAACTCGCAGACCGTAAGCAGATGGCACTCGAGCGGTACGAGGCTCACTCGATCTCGGTGATCGTTGACCGTCTGCGAGTCACCCCGTCGGACCTGCGCCGACTGATCGAATCGACCGAGACTGCGCTCGGTGTCGCCAGTGGGCGGGTTGATGTCCTCGAAGTCGGCCCAGACCGCGAGGTCGTCCGCGTCGAGCGCTATTCCGAGGAACTCGCCTGTGTTGCCTGTGGCATCTCTCTGGGTCGCCTCGAGCCTCGGAACTTCTCCTTCAACTCTCCATTTGGAGCCTGTCCTGTCTGTTCTGGGTTGGGCATGCGTTTCGAGGTCGATGAGGATCTGGTCCTGCCAGATCCGACGCGGTCACTGGTCCAAGGGGCTGTTGCGCCTTTTGGGGCGTTGCGCGCTGACTATCTTGAGCACATGCTGGAACGAGTGGCCAAGGACTACGGGATACCGCTGACCAAGCCCGTGGGCTCTCTCGATGAGGAGCAACGTAAGATCATTCTTTACGGTGTGGATGAGAAGGTTTTACATGAGTATGTTGACCGGCGTGGTCGTGAACGCTCCTACAGCTTTACCTATGAGGGAGTCGTCAACTTCCTCAAGCGTCGTCATGGTGAGGTAGAGACAGAGACCACGCGAGCGATCATCGAGTCGTATATGCGACAGGTGCCGTGTGAAGGTTGCGATGGAACAAGGCTGAAGGCTGAGGCACGCGCGGTAACAGTTGATGGTATCGCTATCGACCGATTAGTAGCGCTGCCAATCGGCGATGCATTGGCCCGCGTGATAGGGCTGGAACTCGACGCTCGCGAGCGTCAAATCGCCGTCCAAATTCTCAAGGAGATCACGGCCCGCCTGCGCTTCTTGGTTGACGTGGGCCTTGATTATCTCACTCTTGCCCGGAGCGCTGTTACGTTATCAGGTGGTGAGGCGCAACGGATTCGTCTTGCTTCTCAGATTGGATCCGGACTCGCAGGAGTACTATATGTCCTTGACGAACCCTCGATTGGCCTGCACCAACGTGATAACCATCGACTGATCGACACGCTCTTGAAGCTGCGCGATCAAGGTAACACCGTGATCGTGGTCGAGCATGACGAGGACACGATTCGAGCGGCAGATCATGTTGTTGATATCGGACCAGGGGCCGGTGAGCATGGAGGGGAGGTCGTTTTCGAGGGCAGCGTGAAGGAGCTGCTACGGTCCAAGGCTTCACTCACCGGGGCCTACCTATCGGGCAAGAGGAGCGTTCCGCTTCCAGAGACGCGTCGAGAGCCCAACAATGGTTCGATTATGGTCCTTGGTGCGAGTGAGAACAACCTGAAGAACTTGGACGTAGCCTTCCCAGTTGGTCTCTTTACCTGTGTAACGGGTGTGGCGGGCTCCGGAAAGTCGACACTCGTCAACGAGATCCTCTTCAAGGCGGCGCGAGCGCAGGTGAACCGATCCCGCGATGTTCCGGGAAGGCACAAAGGCATAACGGGCCTTGAACTGATCGACAAGGTGATCGATATCGATCAGTCGCCGATCGGTCGGACGCCCCGGTCCAATCCTGCCACGTATACCGGTATGTTTGATCACATTCGTAAGCTCTTCGCCGAGATGCCGGAGTCGAGAGCGCGTGGTTACAAGCCCGGTCGGTTCTCATTTAATGTCAAAGGTGGACGCTGCGAAGCCTGCAGCGGCGAGGGCACCATCCGCATTGAGATGAACTTCTTACCTGACGTCTTTGTCGCCTGCGAGGCATGTCACGGTGCTCGCTTCAACCGCGAGACCTTAGAGGTGACCTACCGCGATCACTCCATAGCTGATGTACTGGCGATGCCGATCGAGGAGGCGCGCGCCTTTTTTGCTCGCCAACCGCCGATCGTGCGTCACTTGGTTACCTTAGACGAGGTGGGCCTTGGCTATGTGCGGCTTGGACAACCGGCAACGACCCTGTCAGGCGGTGAGGCCCAGAGGGTGAAATTGGCAAGCGAGTTAGCGAGGCGCTCGACCGGGAAAACCCTCTACATCCTTGATGAGCCGACGACCGGACTACACTTCGAGGACGTTCGCAAACTCTTGGTGGTGCTGCATTCGCTGGTCGACCAGGGCAACACCGTTGTCGTGATCGAGCACAATCTCGATGTCATCAAGACGGCTGATTACCTCATCGATCTGGGACCAGAGGGTGGAGATCGCGGAGGACAGGTTCTGGTGACGGGCACACCGGAGGATGTCGCACGCTCTTCTGTCAGCTATACCGGTCAGTTTCTCGCACCGCTGCTCCGTCGTGATTGAGCACCCCGAGAAGTCGTCCATCCCCGATCAGCCTGGTTCGTACCAATTCCGGGATGCCGAAGGTAGGGTCATCTACGTTGGCAAGGCGAAGTCCTTACGCTCCCGACTGTCGAGTTACTTCGTCAACTCACAGACCTTGCCTGGCAAGACACGCGCGATGCTAGCGGTTGCGGAGTCGGTGACCTGGATAACGGTGGCGACCGATGCCGAAGCCTTCATGCTTGAATATTCGCTGATCAAGGAGCATCGACCGCGTTACAATATCAGACTGCGCGACGACAAGAGCTATCCGATGATCGCGGTCACGACAAACGAGGAGTGGCCCCGGGCGATGCTTGTTCGAGGAGCCCGCCGGCCGAAGGTACGGTATTTTGGACCGTATGTGAGTTCAGGTGCTGCGCGCGAGACCCTCGAGCTGCTCCTCAGGGCATTGCCGCTGCGAAGCTGTTCGCCTGCAAAGCTTGCCCGACACACCCGAGACGGTCGCCCATGTCTGTACTACCACATCGGTCGATGTGCGGGACCCTGCATCGGTGCTGTGACCCATGAAGAGTACAGCGATATGGTCGAGAGGGTCTCGCAGTTTCTTGGCGGACAGGGGGCGCAACTGGCCGAGGGGATCGCTGCCAAGATGCGCCAGGCGGCGGTGGACCTGGAGTTCGAACAGGCAGCGCGATTCCGAGATCAGCTGCAGGCGATCACGAGCGTCCTGGAACGACAGGAGATGGTCATCAGTCGTGATGGTGACCTCGATGTCTTTGGATTCAACGCAGACGACCTGGAGGTTAGTCTTCAGGCACTTCGTGTTCGTGCCGGTCGTGTCGTTGGGACAAACGGCATCGTCGTCGATCTGGTGGAGGACTTCTCCGAAGCGGAGATGTTGACGAGAGTCATTGAGCTCTACTACGCGGAGAAGGCGTTCGACTATCCGTCGAAGGTAGTGCTTCCCGCTCCCATCGACGACCAAGAGCGGCTTGAGCGTCTGTTGAGTGAGCTCGCCGGGAGGAGGGTTGTCTGCAGTGTGGGAAGGCGAGGACGACCCCGTGCGCTTGTGGCGACGGCAACAGAGAACGCGCGACAGGAGTTCCGACGGCACCGATTGCGGCGGGCTAGTGACCATAACGCCCGTGCTGAGGCACTCGTCGACCTTACCGAACGATTGAGCCTTCACGAGGCCCCGCTGCGAATCGAGTGCTACGACATGAGTCATCTGCAGGGCACGAACTATGTGGGTTCGATGGTGGTGATGGAGGATGGCCTGATGAAGAACCGGGACTATCGCCACTAGATCGG
>JAKAQL010000091.1 GCA_021822605.1 Actinomycetes bacterium | reverse complement strand
AAGTGGACCGGGTACGAGGGGCCTTCCAGCCCTTAGCGCCTACCAAGGAGGCCAACAAAGAGGTCATGGCGTTTTATAGCGAGTTTCAGAAACGGGTGTGGACACGAGAGAAAGGGCAGTACCTTCGCGAGTTGCGTCAGTCCTTTGGCTATACAGTCGAACACCTTCGACAACAGATTGGGTATGCGTACTCATGGTCATGGTTAGTTGAGGTAGAGAATGCGAGCGCCATGGCCTCCCTGCAACTGTTGCGAAAGATCGATAGCGCCCTCGCGACCAACCTTGCTCATCATCTGTATCTCGACGACTGGATACTGAGGCGTGACGAGGTATTAGCCGACTGTTGCCCGGTCCCTGAGTATGAGTCAGGTACTCTCCCACCATTGCCCCCACAGATAAGGCCTTCACAGAACTGGACGATCAGCCATGGGATCAGACTCAACTACGCGAGAATAAAAGCCTTTCTGAGCATAAAGGATGTGGGGAGACTGTGCGGACTTAGCTCGGCTTATGCCTGGCATTGGGAGCGATGTATCGCGCATCCCACCTACGAGCAGATGCGGAGTCTCGATCAGAACCTTGGCACAGATTTCGCATCAGAGTTTACCCCTGACCAGCCAATTGTCATTCAGAAGTCCGACCGCAACCTTGCCGAGGATTTCTATCAAGACTACTATCCAAGACTGCGATGGTCTCGAGATCTCGGAGATTCGTTGGCTCGTGCGAGACGTGAACGGGGCTACAGCATTGCGGCCCTGATAAAGGAAACCGGAGTTACCTACAGATCCATCGTTAGAGCCGAGAACAACCAGTCGACCCCCACAATCGCGTCGTTGATGAGGATCGATCAGGGGCTTGGAACAAGCTATGCAGACATAATCTTTTTCGACCCGCTAACGGAAGCGATCGCTGTGTTTTGCACAGACAAGGAAATCAGTGACTCAATTCTTACCCAATTAGATCATAAGCTTTACCTTCAAAAAGGAGCCATATAGTGGACAACCAAGTCGCTGCTGTTCTCAATCACCTGCTGGAGCGCCAGACGGCCCTAGAACAGCACCTTGCCTACCTGTCGCTTCTTGCACAACAATCGCCCCAGTACTTCCCTCCGTCCGACAAATCGACGTTGGCCGAGCTCCAAGAGCTCTTAACCCCTCTTACTCCTCACGGCGCTCGCTTCACCCGTATTGGAGGCGAGAACGACGGGGGATACGTCATGGTCGATCAAGGGCTCTCCGATACCAGTGTCTACAACTTTGGCATCGGCCAAGAAGTCACCTGGGATCAGGCGATGGCGTCTATGGGTAATCGTATTTATCAATACGACCACACCATTGAAGCACCTCCTTCAGTTGAGGGAGACACGGTGTTCTACGCTCTGGGGCTTGGTTCCAAGACGGATGAAACCATGATCTCCCTTCCAGATGCTCTCGCAACCCATCACGATCAGGCGCGAGACGACCTCATTTTGAACATCGATATCGAGGGAGGGGAGTGGGATATCCTGCCTCTTCTCACCACTCGCGACCTTGCCCCATTTAGCCAGATCGTGATGGAGCTCCATCATCTCTTGCGGATCGTCGAGGACCATGCCTTCCAACGCCAGGTCTATCATTCCTTAGAAGTGCTCATTGACACCCACCAGGTCGTTCATGTTCACGCCAATAACTACGGTACCCGCGGACTAGCCGATGGGGTAATGGGCTACGACGTGCTCGAAGTGACACTGGTGCGCAAGGCGGACTGGGAGTTCACCGATTGCCAGTATGTCTTCCCAAGGACACTTGACCGTCCCAACAACCCATTTGGAGCCGAGTATCGTCTTGGCGATTGGGGCCATTCGCCTCGTCAGCTACAAGAGGTCCTGGTTCGTGAAGCGTGAGCATCAGTTGGATTATGTGGCGATAGGCGAACAAGCAGATCCAGGTAGCTCCATGACCTTTGTTTGCCGGTGTGGCGCAAGATATGAGGATGCAGATCTACTAGAGTCGCACTGTACCCAGTCGCTCGGACAGGACATCCAGCGTGATTTCTTGGCAATGTCGCGAACGCAACTCGGTGCTGGTTGGCGTCAACTCGCAGACATTGCTCATATTCCTGATGGAGAGATTCTTTCAGAACTTGAAGCGTGGACCCAACTCGAGAATCAACTTCGAGCGATCGAAGAATCGGATCGTTCCTCAGATCTTTAAGCGTGAACTAGTCCGGCTTTCGCCAGAACAGAGTCCCAAGATACCTGGCGCTCAGTATCGAGCTTCTTGGCAACCAGTGAGGCGGTAGCCAAGATCGCGAGATCCGTAGGGTTTTCACAGTGGAGCTCCACGAGAACCCGATCTGCAACCACCGGATCGATTTGCAGGAGTTGTGCCAGCACGAGTGTTTTCTTGCTGTTGGGGAGAACCCTCGCGAACTCGCCCACAGGAACATCGCCTTGGTCCATCCAGTCAATGAGCTCCCCGAGATGCACCTCCAATAGACCTCGCGCAAGGCCCGCAAGGGTTGTGTGCGATGCCTCTTCGTAGCGCCCAAGCTGTGCGAGCGCGCGCGCTTTGAGGCCAACGACGCTATCTGGAGAGACGGTTAGTCCATCGTAGTCGGCAACAAAATGCGTGATCTGATTTGCGTGATGAAGCGCCTGCTCGTAGTCCTCTTCAACGAAGGCGAGCTGTGCGTACTCGGCTTCCGCAAACGCGGGGTCAAGGTCAACATCACTGTATTGAGCGAGAATGGCTCTGGCGTCGTCGTAGCGCCCAACCACCCGATACCAAACCCCAAGCATCAAGAATGAGAGTCGATGCATGGCGGGGGAGTTGCCATCAAGAACTTGGGTTTCAATCAATTCAATTGCCTCATCGAAACGACCAGCCATCGTCAGGGATCGGGCCCTATGCAAAGCCACTTCTTCGGGAGAATCCGCAGACTGATTCTGGTCGGACACGTTGATGTTGCGATCTGCCTTGTTGCGCTCGGCCAAGGATGCATTCAGGTAGCCAAGGTGCTCAAGGTAAAGTTCTGGTGCTCGGATGGCATAGTTCGTGCGCCGGTCATCGCGGTACCACACGGTCTCGTGGATTGCGCCTCGCCAATAGCAGTCCTTGCGCCGAAAGATCCGGTTGGCAAAGTGCTCCATTGTGGTCAGCCCCGCTCCCGTGGCATTTTCGATACGAATCGAATAGGACTCATATGGGGCAAAGGGATCTTCAAGGCGGAGCCGAAGTGCGTTTTTATCACCTCGGACGCGCTCATCGGCATCGATCCAGAGAATCCACTGTCCGGTCGCGTATTCAAGGGTTTGGTTGCGGGCCCATGCGAAGTCGTCACGCCATTCGCCAAGAACCACCTTGGCCCCGTGAGCCTTTGCAATCTCGACAGTATTGTCTTTGGACCCGGTGTCATAGACGATCACTTCGTCTGCCAGCCCTTCAGCGGAGTGCAGGGCATCGGGGAGGTATTTTTCCTCGTCCTTGACGATCATGCACAGAGACACCAATGGTCGCGTTGTAGGAGCACCAGGAATCAGTCGCTGCTTCACCATCGAGGAGAAGGATGCTGCACCTTGTGCAAGCAACAAGGGGTGATTAGCATAGAGTGCGGCGAAAGCATCGAAGGAGGTGCATGGTGGCGCTTCAAAGGCTTGTGCGACCCAGGGACCTGGTGCCATGGCGACGAGATCGGTCGCGAACTGAATCTGTTCCACGATGTGAGAGAAAGCCTTCCGATGTTCGTTGGCATAGACCGTCTGGCCTGCACGTTGCGCGACTGATTGATTCTCTTCCAGGATGAACCGCTGAGGACCTAGTACATTTGGAGATCCGGGCACAACGACGTGATCAGGGTAGTGGGTTGAGGCCCATAGCAACTCATCGATCCAGCCTGGAACTAGAGCTGTGTCGGGTGAAAGGACGACTGCGTACTTTGCTTGCTCAATCTTTGATCTGTCTCTGGGGCTGAGAGCCGACCCTTCGGTGAGGCAGACCACAGGGAAGCTGGCCGGAGTGACCTCGCGTAGATAGCGTTTCGTTGGCTTTTCTGCGGTCTGGCTTGTCATCACAGCTACCACTACGACAGGAGATGAGGACATGGGTGTTACCTCCTTTAGGCACTGTTCAACAGCTATGCTTCGACTTCTTTCCGAACCAACTTGAACGCTCCTCCTTACTGAGCTCGCAGTGCGTCAAGTTGTCTAGAGCTCGTGCGTGCGAACATGTGGATCTGGTCTCTCGCTCACCGAGTACGTGTATCGATTCGTAAGGTTGAGACAGCCTCCGACTGATGTGAGCATACCGGTCTTCCCTCATGAGGATTTCTGGTGAGGTATAATGAATGAGGACAACAGCAATACAGGAGGTAACAATGGGGACTTGGGCATACACGGAGATCAGGCTTGCGCCCATGGATGAAGAGGTGCTCGGACAGTCGGAGGATGGCAGACGATTATTGGAATTTATCGAGTCCTCCGAGTTCGAGTCGGATGAAATCATCGACGGGAATTCTTAGGGGTGAACCCGGAAGCGTCCTACGGCACGCTTCAATACACAAGCCGTGGATATCGAGAGTCCACCCCACTGCTCTTGAGTTGGCTCGCGCTGCTGGCGTGTGGTGCATGCTTTCTGATTATGGCGAGCCAGGCGAATGGGATTCTCATCGCGATGTCTATGCTCCGGACGGAAGAGAGTGGTATTTTCCACTGAACATCGACGGCAGTGCGGTCCTTGACTCCGGGGCATTTGAAAGGATCCTCCGAGAGGGGGGCGTGGATGCGGTTCAGAGGTATTATGCCCTTGGCGCGAGAACGACCCTCAAAGAATGGGTGGAGCAGGAGTGTGAGGTATCGCCAAAGGAGAAGTCAGTCGCTCCAAGCGTGAGCTGAGTGCTGAACTCAGTAGTGGATTGCTCACTAGCTCATCAAACCTTTGGGAGACATCAGAGCGGCCTGATCATTGCTGATTGGCCGCTCTGATCGGTTTGCAAGGAGAGTGATCGGTCACCACCCGCTGTAAGGTACAACTGCTCGAGTGGTCGAGCTAGACGGCCCGCTCTCAACGGGGGTCGTTGTCCAGGTGGACGGCGACACTGCAAACGTCATGCCACCAAAAGCATTACCACTGTCTGTAAACGTTGGAGTAATGGTGTCACTCACGCCGACCTCGTTGTAGTTCGAGAACGCAGTACCGCCACCACCGAATGACCCGATTCCGTCATTGTTGTCGATCTCACTCGCGGTCGAACCGTATGAACACCCTGAGTACGATCCCGAACTCTGATAGGCGCAGACCGTCTGTGTAAGGAGGATTTCATTGCTCCATGTCGATCCGCTATCGAGTGACATCGACTGTGCGATAAACTCGCCACCCGAGCTTACCGCTGGCATGTATGAGTACCCCTGGCCCGAGCCACTACCAGTCGAGTCGCTACCAAAGTCTGGAGTTTCAAGAATCCACTCTGCCGTCTCACTCGTGCTCCCAACCGCTGAGGCCGTAAAAGCCTCCTCAGGAGAGGACATGGTTTGCCCGGTCGTCTCATCTGAGACAACCGCTTGCCACTCTCCAGCTGCGATCCGGTTCAATGACACGTCGATCATATCGCCAGGATGCACCACAAAGCTTGAGAAGTCAGTTTCTGGAGCCACGTTGCTCGGAGTAAGCTCTTCCCACCAAGGGGTGACAATCTCGGTTCCACCCGAGCCAGCGCTGATTTCAACGCCAGCCTGGAAGAGATACTTGGTATTGACGCCGTCGATACCAACCCACTCAGAGGTGGCACAGTACTGGATGGCGGTTGTGCAGAGCGAGTCTTGCGACGAACTAAGTGTCGGAACAGCGAATATACCACTGACCTGGTTGGCCTGTCCGCTGATGTTGCTAACTGCTCCGCTCCAGTTAGCGTCGTCAATTTGTGCCTCACCGACACTTGAGGTAGGGGTAAAGGTGATCGCGACCTGTACAGAAGTTGTCGTTCCGCTGGAATCGGTCAGATCGATCATGGGCGACCATGAACCTATATCATTGACGGATGTTCCTGTGAGCAGACCGGACGACGAAAGTGATAGACCAGGGGGCAGCGAGTACCCACTAGCTATCGCGTAGGTGTAAGTTCCAGACTGCGACGGCTTAAGCTGCGTGCTCACGCTAGATCCAGTGTTGTAAGAAAACGATGTGTTGGTCAGAGTTAGGAATGTGGAGTAGGCCAACTCCAATACCGTCGAGGTCGACGCACCTGCCGAGTCGGTGACGGTCACATGAATAGCCTCATCGCTAGAGATAGTACCGGTCAAGAGACCAGACGACGAGAGACTCAGACCAGACGGTAACGGACTCTCGGCGCTCCACGTATCACCACCGTCTCCACCAGAGGCGGTGAACTGGAAATCTACGTTGCCATTCGTGTTGATCGACGACGACGAGGTGATAGAGAGCGAGGCTGGAGCTGAATAATCAATTGTAAAAGCGCTGGATGTGTTGGCACCACCGGTGTCGGTAACCGTTACATCGATAGTCTCGTTTTGCGTCACCGTACCGGTCAAGAGACCAGACGACGAGAGACTCAGACCAGACGGTAACGGACTCTCGGCGCTCCACGTATCACCACCGTCTCCACCAGAGGCGGTGAACTGGAAATCTACGTTGCCATTCGTGTTGATCGACTGGGGAGATGTGACAACCAACACGAGCGAAGGCCCGTTAAGCGTAAAGATTTCGGAAGCTGAAACACCAGCCGAGTCGGTGACGGCCACCGTGAAGGTGTGAAGAGGCTCAGACGACGCAGCAAGGGTGCCAGTCAGAACGCCTGATGACGACAGACTCAGGCCCGAAGGCAAACCCGTCGCACTCCACGCATTGCTTCCAGTGCCACCAGAGGCGGTGAACGTGAAGTCAACCGCTCCACTCGTCGTCAGTGAGGATGTCGAGGTAATCGTAAGAGGCTCAACCTGTGGTTGCGAAGGATATTGGGGTGTTTGAGGCTGGGGTTGAGGGATCAAAGGTTGGGGTTGAAACTGTCCGCCATTCGGCTGAGTTGGAACTGACGGAATGAGCGCCACGATCTTTTGGCCAGCAGGAGGATTCGGCACGGCTGGCGCGCCGCCAATTGGGATAATCTTCCCATTGGCAGTAGCCAGATAATAACCGCTTCCTGTTGGGTTAGGCATAAGATCGGTGATCGCACCAGGCAGCGGGTGTGATCCGCCGAGTCCGGTGTAGCCGAGATCATAGGTCGATCCACCAAAATGAGCGCCTCCGAAGTTGAAGACGCCGCCGTCCTTGGCGATCAACCAGTAACCATCACCGTTGGGAGCCGCAGCGCCGCCGACAATTGGAGCGTCGAGAGGCTTTGCGCCGGTGAGTCCAGTGATGCCGTAGGTATACGTCGAGCCATAGAACTGGGCGTTGCCAAAATCAAACACACCGCCGTCCTTGGCGATCAGCCAGTATCCGCCACCAGTTGGGTCGGGGATGATGCCTGTGATCGGGGCATTGAGAGGCTTCGCGCCGGTGAGTCCGGTGATGCCGTAGGTGTAGGTCGATCCGTGGAAGTTGGCGTCACCGAAGTTGAAGACACCACCGTCAGCAGCAACAAGCCAATACCCCCTGCCGTCGGTGGTCGAGGCGATACCGACGATTGGGGCATTGAGAGGCTTCGCGCCGGTGAGTCCGGTCAGCCCATCGGTGTAGGTGTCACCGTAGAAAGAGGCCCCGTTGTGAGCAACAACTTGACCACTCGACGTAACTGTCCAATACCCCTGGCCGGTGGGATTAGAGGCCGCTGCTATGACGCCACCAGCAGAGCTGATGGCGTAGTAAGGAACGCTCGTTGTGCTCGTAGCGCTACTAGCGACGACACGAGGTTGAGCCTGATGATAACTGGTATTGCTCGAAACCGGCACGACCGAGAGAGCGGTGACGGACCCAGCGCTGAGGATAACTCCTCCGAGCACCCTGGTCCACAAACTAGATCGAATACGACGACTCATGGTGGTATCTCCTTATATCCGCCACAGATATAGTCGGATGAGCAAAGCCCGTTACTTAAGCATGAAAGCACCTTTGGGGTAGTTATCCAATGGTGCGTGGACTCAACATATGGGTGCGCGCCAGGTCCAATGCTGTGCCAACGACAGGGCATGCGTCCTCCCCCGCGAGGGGATGCTTCCCATCATGAGTCTCAGTCCTAGGTATTATAAGTATCTATCAGCGGCGCGTTTGGGTGGCGAGGCTTCAGAGATTGCATATCTGGAGCTCTGGGTTCTATTGCGAGACGAGCAGAAACCGAGGTAAGGCATGTTGACTGTGACAGATTTGTTTTGCGGAGCTGGAGGTGGAGTGATCCAACCCAGATGAACCACCCAGAATGTGAGAGGACCGACCATAATAGATACGGGAGGGAAGCTCATGTTGAGCAAAAGACATACGCCAGAACAAGTCATCACCAAAATTGCTGAGGGTGACCAGATGTTGAACGAGGGTAACACACTCGCTGAGGTTGCTCGAAGTTTCGGCATCACTGAGACCACCTGGTAACGGTGCCAAAAGTACCTACGGCGGGATGAAGGCCAACGACGCCAAACGCCTCAAGGAGCTCGAAGCTTAAGAACCGAAGACTCAAGATCATGGTGGCAGACTTGACACTCGACAAGGCGATGCTCAAGGATGAAGGCTCGCGGGAAACTTCTAACCCCGGATCGTCGGCGCAACGCTGTCAAGTTGAGAGCGCCAACGGTTCGGGGTATCCGAGAGACGAGCCTGTGCGCTCACCGGTCAACCACGATCGACCCAACGGTTGGTCCCCAAACAGCGAGAGGACAACACCGATGCCGAGATCACCGAGATCCTACGTGCCTTTGCCC
>JAKAQL010000018.1 GCA_021822605.1 Actinomycetes bacterium | reverse complement strand
CGATCTAAGACCTGTGACTCCCACCACAAGCTCTCCAATCAGCTGGGGCAGTTTGGGGTAGGCGTCAGCGACAACGACGTCCCTTCCTCCTGAGAGATGCACCTGATCAAAAGAGACCCCAAGGGCGGCCGATGCGTCAGCCACCGTCCCCTCGACCGGCATCACCAACCCTCCAGGCCAAAGCGACCCAGTCGTCAATCCATAATCCTGGAAGTAGTCACTAACCTGGTCTTGGTTGGCAGGTGTCTGGGCATAAAGCCGGCCAAACTGCGCGGGAGTGAGGTACTGTCCCCCGGGCCGTTCTGAGCGACGCCAGGCATCAGCCATCAGCTGAGTCTGATCTCGTGGCCTCAGTACCACCTCGAAATGTATCGGCGCCGATGCTACAGCCGCCCGATCGTCGACCAGTTTGCTCGTGGGGCGTGTACCAGGAAGGAGGAGGCCGATGCACATGATGGAGACAAGAACGGTCCGAAAAATAGTCTTGCTACACCCATCCTCTGCCTGGCTGCTCCGTGCTCCCACCTGACTGTCCGTGCGCTCCTTTCACTCTCGTGAGCGTCGCCTTGTCACCCTCTGGTCATACACTACAGAGCAAGGAGGTTAGCATGGTCTATGTAGCGGTGCTCTTAGCGATCGTGGTTGGGGTACTTCTTGGCTATCTCATGGGCCACCGAGGACAGGGTGATCGTTCACTTCTCCTCGATGAGTGTCGCGGTCTGCGTGCGGAGGTGTCCGCAAAGACCTCAGAACTCGGCGAGGCACGACAGACGATAGCAAGGCTCGAAGAGCGACTCGGAGCAACTGCCCTCGCCAAGGAGGAGCTTGACCGATCGATCGAGTACGTCCACAGCCTCCTCGAAGCGAAGGTCTCGACTGCCATGCAGAGCTACACCGACGAACTCGCGACCCGAGCGGAAAAGACCTTCTCCGCCACTGCAAAAACCTCCTTTGAACACCTCGTCCAACCGGTCGACGAGGAACTCAAACGGCTCAACACCGAGCTGCGCGATCTCCAGGACAACCGACGCGAACAGTTTGGGGCGCTTGGCAAGTCGCTCGAGGACCTCATGACCATCCATCTCCCACAACTCAGAGCCCAGACCGACAGTCTGGTCAAGGCGCTGCGCCAACCGACGGTACGAGGTGGGTGGGGTGAGGTGCAGCTTCGTCGAGTCATCGAACTCGCTGGCATGACCCGGTACTGCGACTTTGAGGAGCAACCAACGCTCAGTGACGACACAGGGCGTAGTCGACCGGATGTGGTCATACATCTACCAGGGAACCGGTGTATTGCCGTCGATGCGAAGGCGCCTCTCGATGCCTTTCTTCGAATGACAGAGGCTGAAACCGACGAGGAACGCCTCACGCTGCGTGCTGCACATGCTCATCAACTTCAGGTGATGGTTCACGATCTCGCCTCTCGTCGTTACGGAGAGCGCCTCCATAACAGCCTCGACTTTGTCGTCCTCTTCCTCCCAGGTGAAGCCTTCCTCAGCGAGGCACTCGCCGCCCAACCATCCCTCCTCGAGGAGGCGTTCACACAATCGGTGATCATCGCCTCGCCGACAACACTACTTCCCCTACTCAAGGCCGTCGCCTTCGGCTGGCGATCAGAGGCACTCGAACAGAACGCTGCACAGATCGCCGCGATTGGCCGCGATCTCTATCAGCGCCTCAGCACCTTCCGAGATCACCTGGCCAGAATGGGTGGCGGTCTTTCCTCCGCCGTGAAGGCCTACAACGACGGCGTCGGCTCGCTCGATCGTCGCGTTTTGCCTTCAGCAAGGCGCTTTCTTGACCACGGTGTCGAAGGCAGGGAGGGTGAACTCGAAGAGCTCGATACCGTCAGCGATTCGCTACGCCTGGTCGAGCCAGCGGTGATCCCCTCCGAGCACTCCGAACACCAGTGATGTCTCCGACGCAAGACATCAGTGTCGATACTCCACAACACGCCGGTCTCCCGGTCGCCACTTTGAGATACTCTCTTGTCGCCACTAGAGTAGAGCCATGACCGACGAGTTCTGGTTGCGGTATTTGCGAGCTCACTCGCGTCGCGCGACGCGAGTGCTCCACTATTTTGGTTCGACGCTTGCAATCCTCGTTCTTGCACGAGCACGACGCCCGCGCGATCTTCTCGGTGTGCCCCTCGCCGGCTACGTTCCAGCCTGGTTTGCCCATTTCTTCATCGAACGCAATCGACCTGAAACCTTTACGCACCCCCTTGCATCGCTGTTGGCGGACTACCGGATGCTCGCGCTTGCGATGACCGGGCGTCTCGGTCCTCACCTCGCACGTGCCCAGAGTGCAACCATCTCTGAAGAGTGAGCGACCCTGAGGGCGCGGCGCAGACGCCACTTTTTCAAAGCAGTCTGCTGAACAAGGACCTCGTCGTCGCAGTCCTCGCGACCAGCATGGCATCGATCCCCGCGTTCCTCGTCGGGGCACTCGCGGTCGAGATCCGTCAATCCTTTTCCGTGACGACGGCCGAACTCGGCCTCGCGGTCACCAGTTACTATCTGGGTGCCGCTCTCTGGGCAGTGCCCTCCGGCCGGGTGGCCGAACGCATGGGAGGGGTACGAGTCCTCAAGCTCACCCCTATGATCGGGAGCGTCCTTCTCGCTAGCATTGCGCTGCTCTCCTCCTCCTGGTGGTTGCTGGCCCTCTTGCTCTTCCCCTGCGGCATGGTCAGTGCTGCCACTGCCACTGCCTCCAACCTCTTTCTAGCAAGGAGGGGTAAGCCCGGCAGGCAGGGTGCTACCTTTGGCATCAAACAGGCAGCGGTCCCCTTCGCCTCCCTGCTCGGCGGCCTCGCTGTTCCCGCGCTCGCACTTACCCTCGGTTGGCGTTGGGCGTTTGGGCTCGCCGCCATGCTCTCTATCGTCACCGCCATCTTGGTCCCAAAACCCTCACAGCCACGCTCCAAGGCGACAGGCCACGCCGCGAGAGCGCTGCCAGCCATCGACAAACTGCCGATCACCTTGCTCGCCTCCGGCATCGGGCTCGGGGTCTTTAGTGCATCGGGTATGGCTGCCTTCCTGGTCTCAGGTACGGTCCATGTTGGCATCTCGAAGAGCATCGCCGGCCTCATCGCCGCGCTCGCCGGCGCCGCGACCGTAGTGGTACGAATCACCAGCGGTTTTCTCGCCGATCGCCGCGGTTCGTCCCACTTCTCGGTGATCGCCATCATGATGCTGATTGGAGCCATCGGCTATGTCAGTCTCGCCATCGGACAGCACCTGGGTGTTGCCCTACTCCTCGTGGTCGGGGCAGTCGTCGCGCTTGGTGTCGGATGGGGGTGGAACGGACTCTTTAACTTCGCGGTGATCGACAAACATCGCGCGACTCCGGCCAGGGCCACGGGTATGACCCAGTTAGGGGGTCGACTCGGTGGGATGCTGGGTCCAACCATTATCGGTCTGTGTATCGATCACTTCAGCTACAGCGCGGGTTGGCTCTTGGCGGCGACCACCTGCGGACTGGCCGCCGTGGCTGTCCTGGCCGGAAGCCACTTGCTTGAGCAACGAGCGGCTACGCAGTAGCGAGCTACGAGGCCAGCGCATCCAGCAGACGCACAAACTGCTCATCCGTTAGCTTGAAGGGGAAACTCCCAACAGGAGGTTCCGAAGCCGGTTGATTATCCTGGTGCACTCATGCGTGAGATCCTCGTCGAAGCCAGCGAGTACTTCGAGCGCTGAACGGCACCTCGCTCTCCTTCTCGATGGCTCCTAAGGTATGGGGCATCGAGCGAGCGGTGTCTGCGATGATGAAGGCATCACGGGCATCGGTCTTTGCGTTGCCAGGATAGAGGTCAGTGGCTCTGCGCAGAGCGAGACCCGGCAAGTAGGCAACATCTTTTCCAAGGTAGTAAGGTAAGCTAGTGCAACCGACAGAGCTCCCATCGTGTTGGGTTGCTCAACGACGACCAGGACGCGACCCTGGCTCGCCAGCCAACTAAAGAGTCCCCGTAACTTCACTTCCTCCCAGGGGAACTCTCCATCAGTGAGCTCTACCCATCTGCCCCGATCGCTACGGCCCGGTGCGAGAACTTGCCTACCTCAAGACCACAATACATGTCGTAGGGAGACCCCATGAGCTGGCATCCTTTCCTTCGTTAAGGCCACAGTCAGACACCTGCTCTAGACACCCACACCTACGACGAGACTTAAGGATCACTCCAACAGCATCTCCTATCGCACAAAACAAGAGATGTCGGTGGGCGGGCATTTATGTTGCAACGTGGAAGCCCTGGCACCCTATATTGGTGTCTATAATCGAGACGTGAACTCGCTTACAGACAAAATCGAATCGAAGTTTGTCGACCTCTCATCCGACTTGCCGCACTTGCCAACAGAGTTTGTCGCATGGTTAGCCCGCTGGGCTTGGTTAATTGTCGCGATTGTCGGGGTGCTTTATCTCTTCGACGCTCTGGGTTTCGTAACGCTCGCAAATGACTTTGGATATGCGGGGTTCTTTGGCGATGCAAGCTTCACCTCCACGTTGTACCTTGCCGCGGCACTCACCGCCGTCTACGGCGTGTGGTACCTAGTCGCCGTTCCCGGGCTACGTGAGCACCGTCGCCGTGGGTGGCAACTGCTGTTTTATGCTTCCCTAGTCCAGGTTGTGATGGTCGTCGTCGTGGTGGTACTGACCGGCTTAGGCAACATATGGTCCCTCTTAGAGGTGGTTGTCCTCTGGTACCTACTTTTTCAGATTAGGCCAGCATTTGTCGCATCCAACGAACCCGAATAGGCAAGAATCAGAGTGCCGCCGCAGACGCGCCGTGGTGGTCCACCATAACGTGGACGTCTCAGTGGACATATCACGATATCACGGCGCTACCGCGCCCGAGTTGGCCACGCTCAACCTCCTTGGAGACGCAGGCGCACAGGCCTGCATGTCACCAAGGGGTAGCTGGTCTTTAAAAGGTACGCCGACAGCATAAGGAGCATGGAATCGATGATCACCGACAGGCTAGGGATCTCAAAGACCGATGGGCGTGTACGAAACCGGCACCATCGATCCAAACATCTAGTTGTCGCAGTCAGTTTTTTAGGCATCACGTCCCTCCTGATGAGCGCGTGCGGCTCCTCGCCGGGGGTCTCGGTAGCGACCCCGAACGGTACCGTAAAAGTCAGTTCAAACTCAAGCGGATCCAAGGTGACATTCAAGACATCCAAAGGCAGTGAGGTTGTCGGCGCTACATCGAGCCTACCCTCAGGTTTTCCTTCCCACATCCCGTTGCCACCACACATCAAATTGGTTGGCAGCATTGCCACGAGCGTCTCCGGAAGTGAGCACTACGAGCTGACGTACTCCTTTGCAGGCAATTTTCAAGCTGAACTATCTGCCTATGCGAAAGAACTGCGTGCCGCCAACTACGCCGACAAATCAAGCGAAACGTATAGTGGCGGAACCGTCCAAAACTGGGCATCAACCAACTGGAACATTGCGATCCTTGGATCATCAGGAAGCGGCGGAACGAAGAACTCCTTGATCGTGACCGTCACCAAACCAAACTAGCGGCGATCATCGTGCCTCTCCAGAGGCGCCCTGAGCAAAGACCCGCGGGTTAGTACCGTGGGATCCAGTGACACTCTCTTGGATGGCAGTAATGGACTACCGCACCACATTCTCGGCACAACCGAATCGACTACGGAGAGGGCGGTGGTCTGCGACTCGCCTCTCGACAAGTTCATCGTTTTGCACCGCGGCCACTGTCGCGCACCATCATCAAGTCGGGTTGGCGACATGCACGCCGACACCCCAGTCATAGTACAAGATCGTCTCATAAACCTGATACGGGTGGCCCTCTTGCACGCAATGCTCTGTAAGTTGGATTTCTCGCGGGCGATGATCTGGATCCGTCCAGACGTTGAAGACGATAGAGTTGATGATCTGTTGAGCCGGGCTGATGGACCTCGTAGCTGCGTACTGTTCCATCAGTCGAACCCCATGGCTATCCAGAGTGGCACTCACCCCCACGGTGGTGTGGCCTCGGATAAACTTACCCGGTATCCCATGCACGTTGATCAAATAGGGGAGCAGCTCACCGAGAGGGAAAGGATCACCGGGATGGGAAGTCCCCTCGTGCCATCCGCCACCAGGTGGCGTAGATTCAGCCCAGTAACGACTACCGATAGCGATGAACTTGCCCACCACTGTCACCGCGTCTGCACCACTGAGACCACTCATCGTCGATTGCGTGGTACCCTCGAACTCCTGATTCAAAGGATCAGCAGCCATGGTCATCACCGAATCTATGTTGCCGAGAGAATCCGTAATGGCGATATCCATATGAACTGGCTCTTTTCCCACCGCGGCCCCAGCACGATCGAGCAGAGAAACTCCTTGACCAACACGTGTGCTGGCACCCTTCGCCTTTGACGTCCTCGCTGTAGGCGAAGCGGCGGGCTTTGTAGATTCGGCGTGTTCGACGCCACAAGCGCTAAGCAAGACCGGCAACAGGCCGAGCAACACCCAAGCGGAGCGAGACCGCAACGTATGAGAATGCACTACTCCCCAATCAACACACTACGTCGACAATATACCCCACGCAGTATAACTTGTGAACCGGTGTCCATGCTTGCTCTGTCGAGATTTGGTTGTCAAGTCCTCCACACTATCGATCCTTCGTCCCGACGAGCCAAGTGCCCTGCATGTGTATGATCGACTCCTGATGCCGCCCATGGCGAGCGCAGCAACAGTGGTTGCCTCCATGCATAACCACTGGCTCGGAACCCGATTATCATATGCATAGCGATCGCCACCCCATCGGACCAATCCTCCTACCTTGCCTACCTCTGGGCTCCAACACTGGCGTCTCGCCGCCAAGGCCGGCCATCTCACTCGCCGATGACGATACCAAACTCCTGCGCCAAATGAGACCTGCCAGATGGGGTCACCTTCACGACCCGGCGCTCGCCACGAATGATCCATCCAAGATCGGCAAGACGCAGGAACAGTGCATTTCCCAGTGCGCCGGCGAGGTGTGGACGCTGTTCACTCCAGTCAAGACAGTACCGGGTTAGCGGGCGCCTCGGGGGAGCAACGAGTTGGACTCCGAGGTCAAGCAGGCGTGAGCGACCCTCATCGGTGAGAAGGTAGTCTAAGGATCGTCCCGCTCCCACGATGGGGTCCGGCTCCTCGGTCAACTTGCTCTCGTGGGCCACAAGAACTCCGTCACGAACAAGCGACTCCAAGAGCGCCACACCTAGGCGTCCAGCAAGGTGGTCGTAGCAGGTTCGAGCCTCGCGAATCGCCTTCGCATGCGTATCCTGACGCAAGGAACGGATCGGACGACTGGGGGCAAGACGGGCAAGCGCCTCAAGCGCTTGCGCAACCTCGCTGCGAGAGATACGGAAGTAGCGATAGCGCCCCGAGTTCTCTACGTTGATCAACCCCCCGTCGACGAGCCGAGCCAAGTGGGCTGAGATTGTGGAGGCGCTGACGCCAGCCTCTGCAGCTAGTGTGCTCGCGGCCAGCGCTCTCCCATCGAGCAGCGCCATGAGCACTGCCGCACGAGCAGGTTCCCCCATCAAGGCAGCCACAATCGCTATGTCACTGTCGCCAAACGCTGCTGTGTTGGTCGTCACCCATCCACTCTATTCTCACGATACTTCGGGGTGCCCCGAAGGTTTCGATGATCGAGCTGAAGAGTTGACAGGACGCCGGGTGAAGAATAGCGCCATGGAGCATCGGCGGCTCTCGGTCTCGGGTGCTGCATAGTCATCCTTGGCACCATGATGGCCAACGTCACGCTTGCACGAGTACTGACATAGCTCCGATCGACCACCAATGGTTCATTGGGACCAACAGCCCGGTCCTTGGCGTCGTGTTCCCGGTGGGATATCACGAGTCCGATGGAGTGTGATGGGTTCCCAGCGGGCGGCTTGGGCGACCTTGTCCTCGAATGTACCCTTCCAGACCTGTCCTTGGCCTGCGATTGCTCGTCGCCCCACGATGTCTCCACGGAGTCGCCGCTAGACCTTGCGGTTCTTGACTCGTAGCCCTCCCCAGGGTGGTTCCTCACCACACGTAGCCGAACACTTGCCCTGCTTGGCTTTGGCTTCTTCCCGGAGTGCCGCATCCCTCCGGGACGTTCACGCAATCCAGAGCCATACCCCACAACTGACCCCGTTCCTGCACTGGTGCCATCTGCCGAGAACTGTATGGCCAGAACTCCGATGCAAGCGTGCACCACAGGTAGACCCAAACAAGTGCCAGGTACAGCAACGACGCGCGCCGATCAATATCCCGACAGAAGTGCTCTGAGTTCGGCTAGTGGACTTGGATCGCCTGGAGCACTCACGCGTCGAGGATCGTTGGGCATTCTTCCCCACAGAAGCAGTAACCTTGCCCCAGCGTCGGCCACAATCGTCGGATCGAGGTTGTCGTCCCCAAAGAGCATCTGACGGCCGTTACTATCCTGGCTAACCACAACGCTCGGTGCATCTGGCGTTCCAACGATGAGCGGGCCAACCGCTCCTGTCCACTCAGCAGTCTGATCAACGAGTAGCTTCCCGAGTACCGTGACCGCGTGTGCGGTGAGCTCCGGTTGCGAGAGAAGAACATTACCTGTCTCGTCATCACCCTGCAGATCCCATCGATGTAACGCCAGTTCGCTACGCAGATGGTTGACAAAAGTAGCGACCACCATCGATCGACCGCTCCAAGGCACCACTGCATCAGGATCCTTCACAAGAACGGCATGAAGAGCCCGAGAGACACGCTCCAACGAGGCGAGCAACTCGTTACGCAACCGCTGATCTGCCATCTCCCGGTACGGCGCCTCACGCTCCAGAAAGGATCTGGTCGCTGGGATCGGAAGACTATTGAGAGCAGCCTCGAGATTCAAGGAGATCTCAACGGCTCCCGCCGTCAAGTGAGCTACGAGCTCGTGGGCTCGCCAGAGTGCACAGGCGGTGAGCGCATTCGGCGGTGTCTTCTCAAGAGTCTCCAAAAATGCCTCCTGCTCAGGGAAGAGATTGTGAGTCGTGTTTTGGTTGACGGGATTACGAGGACCAAGGGGGTTATGTGTCATGCCCACGAGGTTAGCTTCGGGCTGCTTCGCCCTGCGACGAAGTGTGACTGTCGACATTGGATTTCCCTCGTGGGCAGCACACCTTGACTGAACTACCGACGGTGGCGAGCAGTCAACGTGGTGGTAGACCTCGATCCGGGTATCTCACAACGTAGAACCGACCTTGCCCCGTCGCGGCGCCGTCGCGCACCTTCGACCGGTCGAGCCCAAGTGGGTTGCCTCGACGACCCAGGAGCGCGGGTCTGATGAATGGGCGAATCGCAGCCCAGCCGTGGTCGAGCAACACGCCAAGGAGACAAGAACCGCCCCGCCAATGTGCTGGTTCGGAAGATGACGTTGACGACCAAGAACGAAGCGAGCACGGCCTCTCCAAGGAACCACCGCCATGCACCGGATCGGAGCCCAATCCCTCATCTCTTTCGACCGAGGAATCACTCGTCGAGCCGTTCAGCGAACGACCGAACCCAGCGGAAGGACCTTCCAACCAGAAGATCCACGATGTTAGGGAGACACAAGATGCCAGTGAACGCCTCCATCGGTGGTCTCAACGAATGCACTACAGCCAGAGTCACAGCTAGTCGACTGAAGCCAACCAGCCGTCGAAGAGATAAAGACCGCAACGAAGCCCTGGTGGAAAAAGGATGGGATCGGTACGCGCTCCGTCGAGCCCGTCGCACGGCTCACCCGAACGAGAAATGAATACGAAGGCGTGGCGTAAGGACTGAGCGTAGCCCAAACGATCCCAGGCGTGGCATAATCGATCGCATCGATATCATTCGCGCCAACGCTGACATTCGTCCAGCTCAGCCCCCCGTTGCCACTGTAGGCAAGATAATCGGCTGAGTGTGGTGAACCAGCATCTGCCTGGACTCCCACTGGTCCTGTCGAGCCAATCCACAGGCTCTGCGCAGAGAGGGGGTAGGTAGCCAGTGGAATCGTGGAGTCGAGATGAAGTTCGGTCCCACGCGCGCTGGTGGCGATCGACGAGAGATAGGTGGGACCAAGACCTGCCTTCGAGCTCGCATCGATAGCCAGTCCGGCACCGTCCGCTATCGCCGACGCAGCAGGCACGGGAAACGGGATGCTTCGCTCATCACCTACTCGGTCGAGAGCAAAGAGTTGCAGGGAGCCATCAGATGTAGGTACAGCAACTAGAAGTGCACTCCTCTTTGTTGTCATCCCGATGACCTGCGCACCCGGAGATTCCAGTAACCTCTGGAGTGTCGGAGAACTCCACCTCGTCGCGCCCACCATCACCACGCGTTGACCCTCTCGGTTCGCGCCGACTACACCGAGACTACCTTGGGCATTGAAGATCGCGCTTGGCATCACCTTGGGATAGGACCGTCTCCACCCACTCTTCACGCTAAATTGATAGATCCCCCTCTCGGACACCGCGGTGGCCGCGCCCCCTGAGAGTCTCCGAAAGTTGTCGAACGCAACCCGCTCAGCTCCAAACCAGGCCGGCTGTCGCTTCACAAAGCTTGGCACGGGTGTAGTGGCGAGAAGCGGGGGCGTCGGGGCGAAATTGGCGCCAGGGTTTGGTTGGAACCCAATGATCGTACTTTGACCGACGACTTGCAGGCTACTGGGTTCAAGACCGCCGGTGGGCGACCGAGGAACCGCCAGACCCCGTTCCTCCCTCTGGAAGCTGGAGGCTCCTTCCTTACGGACAAAGTAGGCTGGCGGTCCTCCTCCACCATTCTCGACCAGAAGAGAAGAGGAGCTACGGCCAAGGTCAAAGATAGCCCGGTTCGGGTAAGGGACAGGGAGCGTCTCGATCACATGCCAGGTATGTCCACCATCCGTGGTCTCATCGACGACGGTTGCTGTCGGTGTACCGAGCACCACATAACCATGGCTCTGTGTCGCGAAACCCAATCCCACCACACCACCCTGGCGCGAGAAGTTGTGGAGCGAGCGAAAGCGGTGGCCATTATCGGTGACGGCGTAGAGCTCACCGCTTGACTCGGCGGCCACGATGCCATCATGGCGGTTGAGAAAGTCGATGAGATCGACTGAGGCGGGGAGGCGCGCGAGTCGAGCAAACTTTCCCCCTTGGTAGCGCAGAAGAACCGGGTTACCTCCATCACTCGACGCAGACGAGAGATACACCGACCCCGAAGAGGTGATCGAGCTCTGCAAGATCTCCAGTGGGATGGCGATATCGGCCCCGGTCGCTCTGGGCGGAGTCGTCGCGGCGGTAGCCGAGTTGACTGATCCACAGCCAGCCAGGATCATCGTCGCCACGATCAGAGCTACCTTTCCGCGAATCGACCATGGCCAAGATGCCGAGCGCATCGGTTCTCCGCTTCGCGATAGAGGGTCCACGCCTTCAAACTAGCCTGGACTCGGATTCCGCGCGCGCCCGTCTCCCTCTGGGGCTAGGCTCGCCGACAACCTCGTCTCTCGAGTGAGGGACTCGCGCCGTCATGCAGCAAGCCGATACTCATTCGTGATCATTCACGGTCCCCCGGGCTAGACGACGGTCTTGGACCATGATGTTGCACCGATAGCACTGGCGAATCTACGACCGGTGCCACCAGCTTCCTCCCGATCAGCCCTTCGATCAGCCACCGGCGCGATCATGGATACAGCCCTTGGTCCTGGCTTCTTGGATCCAAGCAACTTGGGACGATCACCCACGACAAGGGTTGGGTGGTCTTGGATCGCCAGCACTCATCGACTACCGGCTTAGGACCAGTCCGCTCAAGCACACCGGCACAGATGATCCGCGACCTCCGCCACTTAGCGTAGGAACCAACGCAGCGTCCGTCGGCGCTCTCAAGGTGTGGAAGAACTGCAATAATAGTTATTCTGCTAAATGTTGCCGATCAGCAGGCCGAATCTATCGGTGAGGTTCAATCGTCGTTGGGGCCTTCGTAAACTTGCCTTCGTAGACTTCTACTTGGGTGCCCCGGATTGAAAGCACCCGTCATCAAAGGGCATAACGTTGGATAACACGGATAGGCAGATGAGAACATGGCCACGGTTCACAAGGATGGGCTGGACCGTAATCGCCGTTGGTGCCTCGGCCTCGATCGCGACCTTCGCCCTCTTTGGTGGCAACGCCCTTCCGACTCCGGCGAGTGCGTTTGTGAGTGCATCCGTCGGTGTCGGTCTCACCAACGGAACGCTGGACGCGACGAACCTACTCCCTGGAGTACCGACCAACTCGATTTCGTTCATATTGACCAACACCGGCACCTCCGCAGAGGACTTCGATCTCCAGTTCACCGGCGTCGCCGATACGCTTGCCAGCCCTAGCGACCTTGGGCAACTCGCATTCCTGGTGACTACGTCCAAGGGGACAATCACCTATCATCTCGATCCCTCCGCACCCAACAGCCTTGACCCGTCTTCCCCACTGACTCCGGCGTCGCTTGAACGAATCACGCTGCCCATAGCGACCGGTGTCGCCCCAAACCAACAGGTATCGATACCCATTGCGGTCGAGCTCGCCAATGGAGAGGGTTTTGGCAACGCGTGGAACGGCAAGTCGGCGACGATCAACTATCAGATCGTAGCCAGCCAGAGCGCACCAACAGCTGCGCCTCCACCCATCACCACGCCCCGCACTGTGACACCCCGCATTGTGACACCCCGCATTGTGACACCATCGACAACACTTCCAGCGGTCATCCCTTCTCCAACCTCTCGCACGTCTTCGACTCATCCGGTCACTGCGCCCGTCAGCAAGTCCCAGAAAACGGCACCCATACCGCTCCGACTCATCACCGGTCCACCCACAACGCCGCTCAACGGTGGCTGGGAGGTGGTCTTCGGTGGCGGCTTGCTCGGGCTAGGCATCGCTGGTATCAGCGTCCTCGAGGTCAATCGACGCCGTCAGCCACCCTCACCGACCCGCTAACTCCACCTCCTCGCCGTAGCGTGTGAGTCGTCATGGTTCCTCACAGAGGCAAAGAACCGGAAGAGCTGTGTTCTACCTCTCCTGTCCAACCGAACCGGCCGCGACTACACACTAGCAAGCATGCGTGAGGGCGACAGAGGAGCCTCAGCCACCCTGTTCCCGGTCGTTCCCTTGCGAATCGGCTTCAAAGACCCGGCTCGCCAGGATATCAGGTGGCTCAATCGTCATGAGATCCACACGGGTCACCCGCGCGCTGCGTCGTTCGAAGAGCCGATTGGCCTGGCGCAGACGAGTGCGATCGAGCGCGTTGCGCACACTCCTTGCGTTGGCAAAGTTGGGTTGTGTCATCCGGAGTTCGAGGTATCGCCGAAACACCTCCTCGGCTTCGTCAGAGAGTCGATACTGCTGGGCTGCAAGCATAAGCTTGCCAATCGCTACCAGCTCATCAAGGGAGTAATCGGGAAAGTCGATGTGATGGGCGATCCGTGACGACATACCGGGATTCGAGGCGAAGAAGGTGTCCATTCGATCCTTATACCCCGCCAAAATCACCACCAAATCGTTACGCTGGTTCTCCATCACCTGCAGGAGTATCTCAATGGACTCGGCACCATAATCTCGCTCGTTCTCTGGCTTGAACAGGTAGTACGCTTCATCGATGAAGAGCACACCTCCCATCGCTCGCTTGAGAACCTCCTTGGTCTTTGGAGCAGTGTGTCCAATGTACTGGCCGACCAGGTCATCGCGGGTAACCGCGACGAGCTGGCCTTGGCGAACGTAGCCAAGCTTGGCAAGAAGTTCGGCCATGCGCATCGCCACCGTCGTTTTGCCGGTTCCCGGATTGCCGGTGAAGCTCATATGCAGACTGGGATTGCCTCCAGCGAGATCGAGTTGAGCTCTCGCGCGATCGACAAGGAGCAATGCAGCGATCTCACGAATTCGAGTTTTGACCGGTCGTAGACCAACTAACTCGGCATCGAGTTCGTCAAGAGTCTCCTGGATCTTGGTCTCCAGAAAGAGCGCTCCAAGATCCACACCATCGGGCATGGTTCCGGCTCCCTCTCGATCACCCATAACAGACAAGCTCCTGCCTCGAACGACCGGTATCGATCGTGGTGCTCAATAGCGTTCCCCTGGCGGCTGTTCGGTCGCGTAACTGTGGGTGGTATAGGTGATGTGTCGCCCCTCACCCTCCTGGCGAACAATTGAGAATCCGGGCTCCTCCTCCGGTCGATTCACTAGATAGGACATCCGAGGTGCCTCCCACCCTCTCGTCGAGTCGAAGGCGGTCACGCGAATATAGCGGGTCGGATAGGCCCGGCGACATTCGTTGATCTCATAGAGAATGGCTGCTGGATCGCGGAGGTCAAACATTGGCATCCCCCACATATCCCAGTAGGTATTCCGAGGATGCGGATCATCGGTAAACTCGACGCCGACTGCCCAATCGTGATCGAGAGCCCAACGGATCTGGGCGCTGATCTGTTCGTCAGTCAGCGGTGGTAGAAATGAAAATTGACCTTGGGTGAGATGCATGGAACTCTCCTCTTTCCTGTGTTAGTAGGTTTCGCTGACGGTCGGTACAAAGTCGGGGGTATCCGTGGAGGCGTAGTTAAAGGTGATGTCGCGCCACGTATCGAGTGCCCCCTGCAGCGCAGGCGACCACTTCGCAGCCTGATTGAGAATCTCTGGGCCCTTGTTCCAGATATCTTGGCCTTCGTTTCGTGCCAGCACCATCGCCTCGAGTGCGACTCTATTCGCGGTGGCGCCTGCAGCGATGCCCATCGGGTGACCGATAGTGCCGCCACCGAACTGCAGGATCACATCGTCACCCAAATAGGTGAGAAGTTGATGCATCTGTCCTGCATGAATGCCGCCGGAGGCGACGGGCATCACCTTGCGAAGGCCCGCCCAATCCTGCTCAAAGAAGATGCCCTTTGGAAGGTCGACCGGGTTGTGCGATTCACGAAGAACGTTATAGATGCCTTGCACGGTGTTGGGATCACCCTCAAGTTTGCCCACTACGGTGCCTGCGTGGATGTGGTCGACTCCTGCGAGCCGCATCCACTTGGAGATCACACGGAAGGAGATCCCGTGATTCTTCTGCCGGGTGTAGGTCCCGTGACCCGCGCGGTGGAGGTGAAGCACCATGTCATTCCTGCGTGCCCACTTGGACATCGATTGAATCGCGGTATACCCGATCACCAGGTCGATCATCACCACGACCGATCCGAGATCCTTGGCGAACTCAGCACGTTCGTACATGTCCTCCATCGTCGCCGCGGTGACGTTGAGATAGTGACCCTTGACCTCACCGCTGGCGCTCTGCGCCTTGTTCACCGCCTCCATGCAGTACAGGAATCGGTCTCGCCAATGCATGAAGGGTTGAGAGTTGATGTTCTCGTCGTCTTTGGTGAAATCGAGGCCACCGCGCAACGCCTCGTAGACCACTCTGCCGTAGTTGCGCCCCGAGAGCCCCAGCTTGGGCTTGACGGTCGCTCCAAGGAGCGGTCGCCCGAACTTATCCAACCGTTCACGCTCGACCACGATGCCGGTCGGAGGACCATCAAAGGTCTTCACATAGGCAACCGGAATCCGCATATCCTCAAGTCGGAGTGCCTTGACGGCCTTGAAGCCAAAAACGTTACCGATGATCGAGGCGGTGAGGTTCGCGATCGAGCCGGGCTCAAAAAGGTCAAGATGGTAGGCGATATAGGCAAAGAACTGGTCCTCCTGACCCGGGACCGGATCGACGCGATAGGCCTTCGCTCGATAAAGGTCCGCCGCGGTCAAACGGTCGGTCCAGACCACTGTCCAGGTCGCGGTCGAGGACTCGCCAGCGACGGCGGCAGCCGCCTCCTCCGGATCGACACCGGGTTGAGGGGTGATGCGAAAGAGCGCGATGATATCGGTCTCGCTTGGGACATAATCGCCATCCCAATACCCCATCTGCTTGTAGGGAATGACGCCCGCCTTGTAGCGGTCCTCGCCGGTTAACTCTGACACCTTCGCAACTCCTCGTGATCTGTGGACATAGGATCACAGTAGCGATGTCATCCAAACGATAGTTCATTCAATACCTTGGAATTAACCGCGAATAGTTAACCCAAACATTAACTATGATGATGCTGATGACCAACACACAGCTCAAAACCCTCCTCGCAGTGGCCGACACTGGATCCGTTGTTGGAGCGAGCCGACGCCTCTTTGTCAGTTCCGCCGCCGTGTCATCCACCTTGGCGGCGCTGTCGCGCGAGGTGGGCACAGAACTGACAGTGCGAGTTGGGCGTGGACTTGCCCTCACCCCAGCAGGCACGGTGCTCGCCGGCTACGCCTCCACCCTGCTCGGCGCCATGGAGGAGGCGCTGGTGCGCAGTCGTGAGGCCAGCCAACCCGACGCACCGACACTGCGAATCGGGGCCGTCGCCACCGTGGGAGAGGAGCTGCTCCCCCGTTGGCTCCAGGGTTATCTCGAGCTGGTGCCACACGCGACCATCAACCTAGAGGTCGCCAACAAGACGACCCTCTTCGAGCTCCTCGGAGACCATCGGGTCGACCTGGTCATCTCGGGGAGACCGACCCAAAGTGAGTTTGTGCGAGTGATCGCCACCAGAGGGCACGAACTCGCCCTCATCGCCAACGAGCGCCGGGCCACCGAGTGGTTCGACGGTTCGCTCTCACCCACTTCGCAACAGATCGGAGAGCACACCTGGCTTGTTCGTGAACCTGGTTCTGGAACACGAGCATCTGCTGAGGAGCTTCTCGGTGAACTCGCGATCAGTCCACCAACCCTCTCGGTTGGGTCGAACCTCGCAATGAAGCGACTCGTGGAGCTCGGTCTCGGCGTCGCAATCATCTCAACCGAGTCGGTCGCTAAGGAGTTAGCAGATGGTGAACTCGTCTCCCTTACCGTCGAGCCCCTGCCTCAGCGTCGTTCGTGGTGCCTAGTCGTTCGCACCGGGGAGGTCCTCGCTGAGGGCATCAAGCACTTCGTCAACTACTTGGGATCCATGGGTGAGGTAGAGTTCACCCCAGAGCCCCACGTTTTGGGTGAGAAGGTTGAAGGACCCAGGCGCCTAGGTTGAGGCCAACACACGTGGGGAGGACCGATGTCAAAGGAACTGATCGAAAACGCGGCTGCGATGGTGGCGTACCCGAAAGGGATTCTCGCAGCTGATGAGAGTAGCCCCACGCTTACCAAACGCTTTGCCGTCAATCGACTTGAATCGACCGCGCTCACACGTCGTGATTGGCGTGAAACCCTCTTCAGTTCACCGGGACTCGGAGAGTACGTCTCTGGTGTCATTCTCTATGACGAAACCTTCAATCAGACGACCACTACCGGCCTCTCCTTCCCAGACTTCCTGGCCGATCTCGGCATGCTGCCGGGAATTAAGGTTGATACCGGCGCAAAGCCTCTGGCTGGAGCAGACGGGGAACTGGTGACCGAAGGGCTCGACAACCTCGGCCCCCGTCTGATCGACTACTACGCGAAGGGGGCTCGCTTTGCTAAATGGCGTGCAGTGCTCCAGATCGACCGTGGTAAACCCAGCGCAGTCTGCATCCAGGCCAACACGCACGCCCTGGCTCGCTACGCCAAGCTCTGTCAGGAGTCAGGCATCGTCCCGATCGTCGAACCCGAGATCCTCATGGAGGGTGACCATGACCTTGCGATGACCAGCCGAGTTGCCAAGACAGTCCTTGCTGCCGTTTTTGACCAGCTCAGGTCCTTTGACGTGACGCTCTCGGGGATGGTCCTCAAGCCATCGATGATCACCCCGGGCACGAATGGGCCCACAGCCAGTCCAAAGGCGATCGCAGAGGCCTCAGTCGAGTGCTATCGCGACGTCGTGCCGGCCTCAGTCGCAGGGATTGCGCTCCTCTCCGGCGGGCAGTCCGACGAAGCGGCAACCGCCAACCTGGCCGCGATGAACGAGATCGAGGCGTTACCATGGCCGATCACCTTCTCCTTCGGACGAGCACTCCAAGATACTCCGATGAAGGTCTGGGCGAGTTCCGGCCAGGATCGCCAGCAAACCCAGACAAGCCTGATGACTCGCATCACCACCACCGCCTCCGTCCTCCGGCCCCGGCACCTCATCAGCGTCTAGCGCTGCCACCCGATAGCCGTCGAGCACTGGCCCCGTATCACCTGGTCAACGCCTGAAGCGAACCCTACAAGGCGAAGGTCATGAGACAGCGGCCCGGCGCACTCACGTCAGGTGCAACGGCGTCGAGTGACCGGGGCAAGCGTCTAGGCTTTGGCCAGCGTTGCACAGAGTTGGAGAACGCCATGAAGATCACGACCGGAATCACCCTTCAGCGAGACGATCGGCCTACCAGTTACCCCAAGGAGGCATTCGATCGGCCCTGCCTCGCCACTCATCTGTGCTCACCCGCCGACGAGCACAGAGTTGATCTCACATCCACGACGATGACCGCGAGGTGCCAGCCGCAGGCACGGCTGTGGAGGGGGGAACACCCCTCATGAGAGCCATTCAGCTGATGCTGGTCGACGACCATGAGGTGATCATCGACGGAGTTCGTGCGATGCTACGGACCCACGTCGACGAGGTAGAGGTCGCCTCCGCCGTGAAGACCGTCGACGAAGCGATCGAGCTACTCACCACCTCCCCGTTACCCGACATCGTGCTCACCGATGCGAGGCTGAAGACAAGCTCAGGGTTTGAGCTGCTTGAGCAGATCACCACTCGGGGGATAGACGTAGCGGTCGTCTTCTATACCGCCTACGACGACGAGGCGTATCTGTTTCGAGCCCTTCGCGCTGGCGCTCGGGGCTATCTTCTCAAGCAGGCTACCGGAGCTGAGTTGGTTGGACTTCTGCGCAGAGTCGTCGACGGCGAGGTCACGATCGACCCTTCCATCGCCGGCCGCGTCGCACTGCTAGCGGCACGCCTCCAACTCGGCGAGTTCTGGCCAGGTGCCCATCTCGGACTCACCCATCGAGAGAGTGAGATTCTCGAACTCATCGTGAAGGGCATGGCAACAAAGTCCATCGCCCAGAGTCTCTTCCTCGGGGAGGAGACGGTCAAGAGTCACCTCTCGTCGATCTATCGTAAACTGAAGGTGAAGTCAAGAGCCGAGGCGGTAGCCGTTGCCCTACGGGATGTGACCTTCCGATGAATACCGACCCCGAGGAACTCAACCTCTATCGAAAACTCGCCCAGGTGCTTGCCGAGACCTTGGACCTCGATCAGCTGGCGGCCCAGACTGCAGCCCTCGTGGTCGATGCGGTCGGTGCAAACGTCTGCTTCGTCCACCTCGTGGATCCAGAACTCATGCGTCTTGAACTCGTCGGCGCAACCCCACCCTTTGACTCCTACCGTCACCAGGTATGGCTCGGACTCGGAGATGGCATCGCTGGTTGGGTAGCCCAAACCGGTCAAGTCGCGGTCGTTCCCGATAAGTGGACCGATCACCGTTATCGCTACCTCCCTGAGCTCCAAGGGGAGCTCTTCCAGGTGCTCATCTCGGTGCCGATGGTTCACGCGACCGGGAACGTCGTCGGAGTGCTCAACGTCCACTGGCAGCACAAGGATGTCGACCTTCTCCAGCAACAACAGGTGCTTACCACCGTTGCGAGCTTTCTCGCCGGAGCATTCGAGCACACGCTCCTCGTTGCAAAGCTAGGAGCTCACGAGCGTGCCCTCGAGGGCTTCGCACAGCAGCTCATCGAGGCCCAAGAGGCGGAGCGCCGCCGTCTCCAGCTCGAGCTCCACGACGGGGTCCTTCAACAGGTACACGCCGCCTACTATCGACTTGAGGCGGTCAAGGCCTCACCTGCTCTCGACGAACACGAGGCACGCGATGTCTGTGTAGCCTCCGATCTACTCAAGGCGAGCACCCAGGCGATGCGACGGTTGATCCAAGACACGCCGCGACAGGCACTTGACGAGTTTGGATTCGCTGAGGCGATCGAGACCCTCGCCAACTCCTATCCCGACTTCGAGGTGGTCGTGGAGGATCGAACCGATGATGCCGACCCCGCACTCGCACCTGCACGTGCGCTAGCCGTGCTCCGCATTATGCAGGAGGCGATCAACAACGCATGGAAACACTCCGGGGTAACCACCTGCGAGCTGCGACTCGCCTCAATCGGAGGTGATTTGGTCGTCGTCATACGAGATCGCGGAGATGGCTTCAACACCGCCGCGCACTCAAACGGCTTTGGCCTCGGCGGGATGAGAGAACGAGCTCGGATAATCGGAGGGCGTCTCGAACTCTTCTCGACGCTTGGCGAGGGAACCCTGGTACGGCTCTTAGTCCCCATCGGCCCAGTTGCATAGGGCCAACCCTGTATTGGCCAGAGGTCAGCTGCCGGACAGCTCACAAAAATATTGACCCAACATAAGCGGCACGGGCTCTAGTGCGAGAGTTCCTGACTGAGCTCTCGCCGCAACCTATCGAGTAGACCTACCGGACATCGTTAAGGGAAGTTCACCACCGACGGAGCGGCATTGGCCCGTCGACTCACCCTCGTTCTCACCCATGCTGGGGAGAAGATCCGCCAAGTCACCAACTAGGTTGTCATGAACGCTCAGCGACCAAGGGGAGGTGCAGAACGAGATGATACCTCATCACCTGTCCACCCGCCGATGCTCGGGAACGTCCTCAATTTTCCCCACGCCTACCCACTCGAATCTGCGAGGCCACGATCAGCGAGATCCGAATCAGCGAGATCTCAATCAGCGAAGTATCGTCACCACCTCGCTGACAGCCCGGAGGGGTTCACACGTTGCATACCACGCCCTCACCCTGACGAGAGATCCCGGCTGTTTGCAAGGCCGCACACCCTGTTGCAAATCATTACCGGGCACAAGACGCCCGACCGGTCCGACCTGTGCTCACACTGCCAACGTGTTCCCCCCATCGACACAGGACCCTTCCTCTCTCACGATCAGGTCGTCGACTCGCCCCTTGGACCGTTCCGCCTGGATCAGCACTCTGTGTTGGCAAGGACCCTCGAACAGGAAAGATGCAGCAGAACTCCTATGAATAATCGACTGCATCAACACCCCTTCAACCCCTTCAAAGGAGCCAAATCATGAATCCAATCGACGAGCGTTGTGTCACGACCGTGCGGATGCTCTCCATCGACCAAGTCGAGGCGGCAAACTCCGGCCACCCAGGACTACCTCTTGGTCTCGCACCCGTTGCCTACACGCTCTTCGCACGGCTGATGAACTTTGACCCCGAGGACCCAAGCTGGCCGAATCGGGATCGCTTCATCCTCTCCGCCGGCCATGGCTCCGCGCTCCTCTACTCGTTGCTCCATCTCTTTGGCTACGATCTATCCCTCGAGGAGCTACGTCGCTTCCGCCAAATCGGGTCAAAGACCCCCGGTCATCCCGAATACGGGCATACGCCGGGTGTGGAGACCACCACTGGTCCGCTAGGGCAGGGGCTCGCGACCGCGGTAGGCATCGCTATTGGCGAGGCGAAACTACGGCTCGGGACGGATGGATCCCCTATCGACCACTACACCTTCGTGCTCGCCTCCGATGGAGATCTGATGGAGGGTCTCAGTCATGAGGCTGCATCACTCGCTGGGATGCTCCGCCTGGGTCATCTCATTGTGGGTTATGACTCCAATGACATCACTATCGATGGTCCCAGACAGCAGTCCTGCACCGACGATCCAATCGCTCGCTTTGAAAGCTATGGCTGGCAAGTTCTCACGATCAAGGACACTGAGGACCTCGATGAGATCGAACGGGTCTATCGAGAGGCGATGGCCGATCAAACGCGTCCAAGCCTGATCATCGCCCCAACCATCATCGGCAGGGGTGCACCGGCGAAGGAGGGAACCTCCAAGGCCCATGGCGCACCGCTCGGCGCCGAAGAGCTCGCCGCCACGAAGGCCGCCTATGACTGGCCCACCCAGGAGACCTTCTTGGTTCCCGATGATGTTCGCACCTATGTGGCGGGCATCGTCGCAGACAAGCAAGCTGTTGCTACTACCTGGCGCCAAGAACACAAAGCCTGGATGAGCGTCACTGGCACCCAGTCGCGTCAGACCCCACCTCTACCAACGACGCCACTAGCCACCAGGGCGGCGTCAGCGCTGTTTCTCAAGTCACTCGCGACCGGTCCTGACCCAGCGCCAGGATTGATCGGAGGGTCGGCTGACCTCGGTGAGTCAACCGGGCTCAACGTCGGTCTCCAAGCGATCACCCCGGACGACTTCTCGGGTTCAGCGATCCACTTTGGGATCCGTGAACACGCGATGGCCGCGGTCGCCAACGGTCTCGCCCTGTACGGGTTTACCCCCTATGTCTCCACCTTTCTCGTCTTCTCCGACTATCTCCGTCCCTCGTTGCGCCTCAGTGCGCTTATGGGGCTCGGTGTTATCTACCTCTTCTCGCACGACTCCTTTGCCGTTGGCGAGGATGGCCCAACCCACCAGCCAATCGAACAACTTGAGGCGCTCCGCATCATCCCCAACACCACGGTGCTGCGCCCAGCTGATGCCTTTGAGACCTTTGCGAGTTGGGAACTCGCCCTCGCCGAGCGCAGTCGACCAACGATTCTCGCCCTTACTCGACAACCGCTACCACAGCTCCCGACTGCCGAAGCTGTGGACTGGCTCATGACCAACGGAGCTCGTATCGTCCATAATGACCCTCACACCTCCCCTGAGGTGGTGCTGGTCGCCTCTGGCTCAGAGGTGGCGCTTGCTATCGAGGCGGCCAAGATCCTCAAAGCTGAGGACGACGTCGACGCCCGGGTCATCTCCGTACCCTGGCGGGAGCGCTTCTTGGCGCTCGACCCACGTGATCGGGATAGGTTTGCACCAGCCGGCACCCCGCGGCTGGTCCTTGAAGCGAGCGTCGGCACCGGCTGGCATGAGTTCTTGAGCCCAGGCGATCGACTCTACAACGTGACGAACTTTGGCACCTCAGCACCCATGGCCGAGGTAGCTGCCCACTTCGGCTTTACTCCGGCTGAGGTTGCTGATGCTGCCCTTGATCTCGTCGTCGACTCCTATCGCCTAGGGCATCCCTCCCATCTCGTCTCGGATCTCCTCCGAGCGACCGAGGCTGCAGCCTCGGCTGCGCTCAGCGAGACTGGCCTCGGAGACAAGAACCGTGCTGATGCAGCTGCCGTGGCCGCCATGCGCGAAGAGCTCGAACGGCTTCCCGTCTCTGCAAGGGTGATTGTGGGTGAGGGTGAGAAGGATGACGCGCCAATGCTCTATGTCGGAGAGTGCCTGGGCACCGGCACCATCGACATCGACCTCGCTATCGACCCGCTGGAGGGAACCAACTTCGCCGCCACCGGTCGAGAGGGTGCAATCTCGGTCATTGCAGCAGCCCCCGGGGGAGGATTTACCCCGCTGCCCGGCTACTACCTAGAAAAGCTCATCGTCGGAGAGCGAGCGGCTGGCGTCGTCGATATCTCGCGTCCGCTGCTTGAAAATGTCAAGAATGTCGCAAGCCGTCTTGGACTCGGGATCGGTGAGACTACCGTCGTCATCTTGGCTAAACCGCGCCACGAGACGATGATCGCTAACCTGCGGGGTCACGGTGTACCCGTCATTGAGATACCCGATGGTGACGTGATGGCGAGCCTGCGGGTGTTGCGCGGTGATTCAGGGTCGGTGATGTTGTGGGGTATCGGGGGCACCCCCGAGGGAGTGATCTCTGCTGCGGCGACCCTCGCCCTCTCGGGGCAGATGCAGAGCCGATTTGCGCCCCAAAGTGAAGCAGAAGCCGCCATGGTCAAGGCCGTGTACCCAGAGTATGACACCATGCAATTCGAGGCGAGTGACCTCGCTCACGCTGGTTCTGTCGTGGTCGCAACATCGGTAACAGGGGCCTATCCGCTCGCCCCACCCAAGGTGGTCGGAGACCTCACTGAGCTTGAGAGTCTCTGGATCCAGGAGGGGCGCTACGGCATCGTCCGTCGCCTCGTTCCCTAGACAAGCCTACTGCCACCGGGATCATCGAGAGGTCAACGAAGAAAGGAAGGGCATATGCCCCATCGTATCGCAGCTATCCAGAAACTCCTCGCCACCCAACCCCACCCCGAACGAGTGGCTATGCTCGCCATCGCAGGGGACTCGGCCTCCGGTAAGACGACACTGACCAAGGGGCTGGTCCAGGCCATCGGCGAGCATCGCATCTCCTCGTTCTGTACCGACGACTACCATCGCTACGATCGGACGGAGCGCAAGAGCCTCCCCTTCACTCCTCTCAACCCAGAGTGCAACTACCTCGACATTATGGAGCAGCACTTACAGCTCCTGACTCTCGGGCAACCCATCTTGAAACCCAAGTATCACCACGCCGACGGTAGTCTCGGTCGACCCGAGCTCTTCACTCCACGCGAGATCGTGATTGTGGAAGGACTGTTCCCACTCTGGTCGCGCCTGTCAAGAGCTACCTTTGACGTCACCGCCTACCTCGATCCACCTGAACCGGTGCGACGCGAGTGGAAGATCCAGCGCGACGTCGCCAAGCGCGGCTATACCGAAGAACAGGTGCTCGCCGACCTCGACAAACGAGAACCCGAATCGGAGAAGTTCATCCGACCCCAGCGGGCGCACGCGGACATCGTCATCTCCTTCGCGCCAGTCGAGGGTCGAAAGGAGATCAGCGCGACGATCCTGTTGCGACCGACGGTGCCACACCCAGACATCCACGATATCCTGACACCAGCCACCCGAGAGGCCGCCCACATCAAACTGATCCGCGACCAGGACGGCAAACCGGTGGATGCACTCCACGTCCATGGGCACGCCCCGGTGGCCGCCAGCAGGCTGGTCGAGGAGAAGCTATGGGAGAAGATCGGTCTCGACGGGGAGATCCCCGAGAGCCTCGGCGTGATCAGCCCCACCGAGCGATCAGCGCCCTTGGCGGTGGCGCAGCTGATCCTGTTACACCATATGATTCATACCTAGCGCAGGTGATTCATCGGCAGTACATGTGATTCATGCACCGCACTTGACCAAGACGTGGCTCCCCATTCACATCTGGCGCACAGACTGGGCATCGCTTGGACGAAGTCCACCCCGTTCCCTTGCCTGTGGAGACTCAGGGCGGGTGCGTCGTCTCAGAGACCTCGAACAGAGCAACGTTATTACAGCGATTTCCCTTGACGCGCAGTGGTTATCCATCGCAGCCTAAGGGCTGGCCGGTAGCGCGCGAACACCAGGGAAGGCATGCACGTACGACGACGGTGCCGTTCTTCATTGTCCGCTTGCCACCAGTGCAGCGCATCCGGTACTCGTACCTTCGGTTTTCTGAACTTCGGTGTACTCGGGTTCCCTCTACCATGAGAGGGACCACGCTACGACTGGTTCACGTGTTTGCATACAAAAGCCCCCACTACGTTCTTGCCCCCTCTACGCCGGACACCGCCTAGCCAAGAGCGAGACAATCTCGCCAGGCTGATCCCAGGGAAAGGCTCCGCCCCCGGTTCTGATATCATTGTTGAACCTTTCGACGCGTCATCGGTGGGTTCGCTTTCGCTCAACTGGAATAATGCATACCTGATGAGGGGTTCCCCTGCCTTTTCTTGCAACGCTTCTGACCCCCCGCTCGTAACGGATGCCTCTTGGAAGTGGTTTGGTGCCCCTCCCTCGCAGAGTTGACACACAGAGGGTCAGGGAGCACAATATCTGCTCCTTCCTCCATCCTCTCTACAGCATTGCTCTGTTGGTGACGACGTTCGCACGTCTTCACCTCCTTTCGCATTGACGACACACGAGCCTTCGGTTCTTCGGCTTTGAGCTCTTTGAGGCGTTTGGCATCGTTGGCCTTCATCCCGCCGTAGGTACTCTTGGCACCGGTACCAGGTGGTCCGAGTGATGCCGAAACTGCGAGCAACCTCTGCGAGTGTGTTACCTTCGTTCAACATCTGGTCACCCTCAGCAATTTTGGTGATGACTTGTTCTGGCGTATGTCTTTTGCTCAACATGAGCTTCCCTCCCGTATCTATTATGGTCGGTCCTCTCACATTCTGGGTGGTTCATCTGGGTTGGATCACTCCAGATACGCTTCGGAGATAAACGCGTCATGGTCCTGGCCGGTGCGCTCTCACGTGGCACTCAATACCGTCATCGGCTTCAGCAACAAGAGCCTTTGTGCATCGGTGTCCCAGCTGCTTGGTGGTCCCTGTAATGCCACCCAAATGACCTATGATCTGCGTAAGCTGCGCGTTAAGGGTCTCATGACAAGGATTCCCCATACCAACAGCTATACGCTTACGCCAGAGGGAATCCGCTTTGCCATCACCTACACCAAGCTAGGCCACCGCGTTCTACCACCCCTTCTTGTGGCTGATGAACAACCTGCTGCTATCGGGTTACAACGGGCGCTCTGCACCATTTAAAACGATGTCGGCAACTATCTCGAACATGCGAAACTCAAAATGGCCACTTGAAAACTTGGCTCAAAATTGAAGACTGAGATACCAGAGGAGCCCTAGCGAACGCTGCGCTCGATGTCTCCAACACCGACGCCCAACTACGCAACTGAAGTACAAATAGTCGATCTGATAGGGTCTGGAAGGCCCCTCGTCCCTAGCTTGACAGTTGGGTAACGCAATGATCCCTGGACGTACGTTGGTCGCCTCAGTCCAGGAAGAGCGAGTGGCGAAACCGGTACCCATGAAACCTAAAGAGGAGGAATGGACATGGGATATCGGGATCATATTGTCGCCAAGCTGAGCGCGCTTGCCGTTGCCGGTGGCACCACCGCGATGCTCTTTGCAGCGTCGCCGGTGCACACTCAGTTCAGCGCGACCGAAACTGGCAGTCTCTCTGCCACGGGTGCAAAAGTGAGCGAGTCAATTTTAGCGGGCGATCAACTAACCGCCACTGGATTATTACCGGAAGGCACCTACGGAGACACTTCTGGCTATGATTGGACCAATGCGAAGCCATTTGAGGTAAAAAATACCGGTAACGTGCCTGAAAACCTCACGTTAACAATTACGGGTGTGAACGGTATTGGTGTGAGTGGTGGGATTCCAAACTGGGCCGCCCTTCGACAGCTTGACTTTCAGATCACTCAGTTCACTCCAGGCACAACGTCAACAACGTCAAGCTCGCCTGTTGACAACGTAGAGTTAACCCTCGCGGACACGACGGCTCTCTCCTCGGGTACGCCGGTTTCGTTCCCGCTCACGGGAACCACTCCCCTACCACCACTTGGTTCCGGATATGCACTCGCTGGTGGAAACCTTCAAGTAGCGCTGGTCCCATCATCAACCACGAACACAGGGCCCGGCTGGGGAGCGAACGATTGGAATGGTGCGTCAGTTACCATCAACTACACGATCACAGCTGAACCAGCAAGTAGTGCCAACCAGCCAACGTTGACAGCCAATTAGCAACACAGCCAACAACTAGTTCCACTCACTAGATGCGGTTCGTGCCCCGCCCCATGGCAATTCGCCATAGCGGGGCACTCCGCGTATTCTTTGTTTGTTAGAGTCAACCGATACACTTGAACGAGGAGGGAGCATATTATGGATCTTACGCAGGCCTCCACCCCAGCCGGGGCAGAAGATATGCCCGCGTCTCAGAGTAGTTCGAACGCCCCAGACGGTTCACGATCAGCCATGACACGAGTCGCAAAGGCTCTTGGGATCGCTATTCTCGCGGCACTCATTGCCGGAGGCGCCCTTCTTCTTTCCTTCACCAACCATAGCTACGTCTACACTCCCTCGATGTGGCCCACTATCCCACCGGGATCCATGATCTTTGTGGAGCACGAACCCTCTTATCACGTCGGAGAGGTGATCGAATTCCATGCCAACGGACTCATCTGGGCTCACCAGCTCATCGCCATCAAGCCCAATGGGGACCTCGTCACCAAAGGAGAGAACCCCGCGAGCCGACCGGACGTTTTCGTTCCACCTCTGCGCATGAAGGACGTCATCGGCAAGGTCGTCTACGCGCCCAAATTTCTCGGCTTCCCTCAGCTCTTCATCCATCACCCAGCTTACGCATGGCGCTGGTTCGTCTTTGAACTCGGAATCGTCGGTAAGGTGATCCTCGGACTAGCCGTCGGCGCACTCGTTTGGTTCACCTTCACCCGCACCACCAAGCACAAAACACCATCTCCAGCCGCTGCGAGCGAACCGTCACACCCCGAGGAGGAGGAGGAGGAGGAGGAGTAGTCCACTCCCGCGCGTGATCGATCATACGTTCCGGATCCCTCTCGGCACGGATAATCGACGCTCGTCATCGTGTAGTGCACCCCGAGACCTCGATGGAGTCGCCGACGCTTCAACAAAGGGCGATCGGGGCCAAGGGTCCACTTCGTCCTTGGGTGCCCAACGTCATCCATGAGGGAGCTAAGAGTCCGTGGGTGCCCTGCAATGAGAACCCTCTGATGGCCTTGCTCACACTGCCTCACATCGCCCGCTGGCAAACCTCAGACATCCCTAGCCACTTGAGGCCACCACGCCGCAGCCACGCGACGCCCACTCCCGGTGTCCTACCGACCGATGATCCATCGACGGGCAATCGTCACAGAGGTTGATTAGACCAGCGCTATGGTGCGACGCGCCGATGCGCGGGTTCGCTCCCCTCCGGTGCCTCATGCTCAGTGTGCCACATGCCATGCATAAGGTGCCACGCCCTGCGACAGGCTGTATCTCGCCTGAGCTCAGTGCCGATGATCTCAGCAACGCGCTCCTTCACCCGATCCTGGTCAGCTCGAACCGTTGCCACCGAGACAAAGAGCGTCTCGGCAATCTCACCGACGCTCAGCCCTCGGTCGAGGGCCGCCAGGATCGCCACCTGGCGCTCGGTCAGATCAAGACGGTAGGCTTGTGCCCTCCTGGCCCAGGTACTCCAGATGTGCTGGATGAGCCCGATCTCCTCCCAGCGATGCGCGCCGTCGACACCAAGATATGCTTGTTCACCACGCCTCCGCAGGTACCCAACAGCGACATCATCAAGTTCCTGGGATTGGGGTAGCGGTCGCTGTCCCATGTCATCCAAGAGCCGGTTTGCCAACCCTCGCGACACATGTCGCGTGCCCTGGAGGGTCAATTGGAGCTGGCGAGAGAGCTCCTCGGGATCAAATGGGTTGCGCTCTAGGTAGCCCAGAACACCGGCACCGATCGCATCACCAACGTGGCGAGAGCCGACCGAGCTCGAATAGACAACCACATGACAACACTCCTTGATGAGTGGTGGGATCGAATCGGTATTCTGCGGTGTCAAACCAACGAGCACCACGGGAGTCCGCTCCAGGGTCGAGCGTGACACCTCGTTGACCCTGCCAACCCGTATCGGAAGGTCCCAACCAAGGTCATTGAGGACCGCGGTCATACCCCGAGCGATGAGATCATCCTCCTCAATCAGCAGTACTTTTGTCACCCCCATGGTCTCCTCCTTGAGTATCTCAAGCCACCCACTCAGATCGCCAACCCAGATTCAGCCATCGGCGAGATGCCGACCACCGTGAACAACCAGCCCATCACGACCCTGTGAGAATACTTAGCATTAGCTGAGACGACTACTCTATTTGTACCAGACATTAGTACAAATCTCACTCAACTCAGCTAGTATTTCCTAAATAAAATCATTTGCTCAAACACGGTACTACTTGAACAGATTATTTCAGTAGCACAATATTACAGTTTGGCAAAAGTGGAAGTTTGGCAAAAATTACAGTTTGGCACCCCGGTTCTGCTCCGATCAACCCCCCATGATCGCCCATGGCCGATCCTTCGCGATGAGAGCGTCGCGACGCGAGACGAAGCCAGCTAGACGCACGAATATCCATCAACCAATCGTAACAGACCAGCTCACCGATGGTAGCAGACCACCTGAGTATGCGAAACATGAAAGAGCGTTGCCGTTGTGGCGTCGGTGAAACCGCCATTGCTTCCGCTCAGGCGCAGAGACGGTGCGCATTTTTCCTGTCAGCCACCCATGGGCTGCGCGCTCCACCGATGAACGACATCAGGAGAGATATCCAGACGATGACTAACAAGAATCCACCTTCGCAGCCCAGGTTGGCCAGCATCGACGAGATGGAAACCTCTTGCCTAATTGTTAAATGAACGACGTTCAGTAAAACATCCGACTGGAATTGGAGCCACCCATCGCACTCAACTCACCCCACTCGCCGACATCCGTACTCACTGTATTCCCTTCAACTGTTGGCGCTGATCGTGGTAACGCCGTGACGAGGTGGCGGAGGGGCATCGCAGGATCCACGCCTAACCGTTGATCGCACCCCTGAACCGACCCATAAGGGTTCCTTCAATCGGCCACTAGCCCTTTATCGTCCTCCTCCCATCCCTCAATGGTGGACTACCCCCGCTAGACTTGGCTAGAACTACATTTTCACGCGACCACACAGAAAGAAGAGATCACCATGAGCCAAGCAACAAGAAAGCTTTGCCGCCAACTTGGGCGAGCAATGGTCGCCTCTCCATTGATCTACGGGGGTCTAGGGGCAGCTCGTGAACCAGGCATGCGACACAAAGCCCTTGAGCGCTCAGGCCTGCCGGCAAGCCAGGAGCTCGTGCGTTTGAACGGTGGTGTCATGGTAGCAGGTGGTGTTGCACTCGCGCTTGGCATCAAGCCCAAGCTTGCAGCGCTCGGGCTCGCAACCTCCATCACCGCGACAACCATCGTAGGCCACCCCTTTTGGCGTGAAGAAGACGAGGCGGCGCGGAAGAATCAAAGCATCCAGTTCTACAAGAATGCGGCGATCCTTGGGGGGCTCCTCCTCGAGATCGTCAGCTAGCCCAATCCACCGAAGCAGTACCCACCGGGGTGGTAGTCACAACATGTGAGGCGCTCGATGGTGGCCGCCCGCATCCGTCTAGCAGGAGGTAACATGAGGCCCCAAGAGATTGCAACACCGCTGACTCGAGCCGCCATTTTCATGGTCGCCACTGTTGCGTCCGATCGAACGAACGAGATCCGCTCCCTCCTCGGAGAGGTCAGTGGCCTCACCAAGGCAGTGGGTTTTCGCTATCCTGAGGACCAACTCAGCTGCGTTATCGGCATCGGCTCACTGCTTTGGGATCAGCTCTCGCCGAACGAGCGACCCGCACACCTCCACCCCTTCATCCCAGTCAATGGTGCCACCCACCATGCGCCGTCCACGCCGGGAGATCTGTTCTTCCACATCCGATCCCAAGAGCTCGGCCTATGCTTCGAGCTCGCTCGTCTCATCAAGGACCGACTACCGACCGGCTCCGAGATCGTTGACGAGGTACAGGGTTTTAAGTATCTCGACCAACGCGATCTCCTCGGTTTCGTCGATGGGACAGAGAACCCCGATCAGAGCGAGGCGGCCGAGGTAGCCATCATCAGGGAGGAGGAACCAGACTTCATCGGCGGCAGTTATGTGATCGTCCAGAAGTATCTCCACGATCTTAAAGCATGGGAAGCACTCACCACCGAGGATCAGGAACGAGCAGTCGGGCGTCGCAAACTCGAAAATATTGAACTCGACGACACAATCAAGCCTGTCAACTCCCATGTCGCACTCAACAACATCCGCGACACCAACGACGAGGAGCTCGCGATCTATCGGCTCAACATGCCTTTTGGCAGCCTTCAGGACCAGAGCTACGGCACCTACTTTATCGGTTATGCAAAAGACGTCCGGATCACCGAGCAGATGCTGAACAACATGTTCCTAGGAGATCCTCCCGGCAACCACGACCGGTTGCTCGACTTCTCCACCGCGCTCACCGGTACCCTCTTCTTCTGTCCATCGATGCAGCTTCTGGAACTCCTCAGCGACGCCTAGTTCAGAGAGCCCTCTGGAAGTCCTTGCGACCCCTGGAGGTCTGCCAATGAGAGCACCGTTCCCGGCAGCGCATGCATCGTCTCATCGTGAGTGATCAGCAAACCACGGAAAGAACCCTCCTGACCGATTCGTTCGAGAACTCGCATGCCTCCGGCGATCACCGCTGTCGCGAGCGCATCAGCGAGGTAGAGTGGTGCCCCTACGACCGTAGCCGCAAACGCGCCGAGTTCACCGCCGAAGGGGTTGACGACATGGCATCCGCGCTCATAGAGCCCCGACGTCGCCACGGCGGTATTGGTCTGAACCACTCCGCATAGCCGGTCAGCGTGGTGAGGGTGACGGATGCCTACGTTGATCGGGGTGTCGCTATGGATCGCAATGTCTCCGCCGCCGTTGACCACCGCTTCAGAGACTCCTGCTGTGACCATCATCCCAAGGACACGCTCAGCTGCCCAACCCTTCACCAACCCCGATGGGTCAAACCCTCCAGGAACCGCCCATGGGTCAAAGTAACCATCTGAAAGGTCTCGCGCAGTCTCGCACAGGCTGATCACCTCGTCGAGATCATCGCTACACACGCCGCGCTCACCTCGACGCCAGCGGCTCACCTCACTATCACTCCGATAGGTGCTAAAGACAGCGTCGATACGTGCAAGCTCGGTGGTCGCGCGCTCAACAAGTAACTCCCAGCCACCCTCGATGTGATCCACGGTCTCCGCCCCATTCTGATCAGCGACAGAGAGGGTAAAGACCGTACCCATGGTCGCAATCTCAGCGAGCACTACTTACCTCGCAACTTGTTCAATGCACCCTGCAACGAGTAGGCAAAGCCTTGACTCGTATAGGTCGCACCCGAGACGATGGCGATCGGGAGTCCCTGGGCTTTGAGCGCCTCCGCACGCAGAGAGGGGACCGAGGCCTGTTCGATCTCGATCGAGTATGCCTCGAGTGCCTGGAACTTCGCGATTGAGATATCGACAATCTTGTGTGCCTTCACATCCACCGTCACTGCAATGTCGCCAAATCCGTAGTTCGTCAGCGGTCCGGTTACCGACGTTGGCCCCGCCGGGAGCGGTGCATTGGTCGGTATCGCAGCCTTGGCCTTGTTCGCCCTTGAGCTTCGATGAGCCTTATCAACCGAGGCGACGCTCAACTGGGTCTTGGCCCTAGGGTGGAGCGCAAGAACCCCAATGAGCCCCACCACCGTTGCCCCGAGCACCGTCAGTACTCTACGCATGCGATCTTCCTCTCATCATTCTTGCCATTGGTCACCCACCTATCCCTCCGATTTGCTAGATCGAGTAGGGCTCTGCGTGCAGCTGACGCCGCTTCACCCCGAGCTGCACAAAGACATCCCGGACGGCCTCTACAAAACCGGGAGATCCACTGATAAAGATGTCTCGACTCCGATAGTCCTTGATATTGCCAGCAATAGTGCGCAGGTCCACCTCCGTGCGGTCGCCACTCAAGATATAAACCTTGCCGTTGCGCTCATTGGCCAGTCGCTCAAGTTCATCGAGCAACACCACGTCGGTCTTGGCAGTGACGCGGAGGACTACCGCAGGTCGACTCTCGCGAGGCAGATCCTCGAGCAGACCCCTGATGGCCGTCACCCCTATTCCACCGGCGATGAGCAGTGCCCGATCTCTGGCTCGTTGTCCCACGGTGAAGTTGCCATAGGGACCCTCAAACCAGACACGAGCACCTACCTTGAGTTTGGCAAGGTTCGACGAAAAGTCCCCTACTGGCTTCACCATCAGCCGTAACGTGTCCTCTTGGCGCTCGACCACCGAAAATGGATGGGCTTGCCACCATCGACCACGCGTAAGAAATCGCCACTCGAAGAACTGGCCACCCTGGAGTCGCAGGTCTTCCAGATACTGACCCGTCAGCAGAATCCGGGTCACCCCATTTGCTTGGGGCTCGACCGCCGCGACCCGCAACTCATGGCGCATCGATCGCAGCATCGGCACGAAGATCCGATAGGTGAGGATGGCGCCTCCGGCTCCGATCCACGCCACCGCCCACACCCACTGTGCGATGGGATGGTTGACAAAGCTCGGACCGAGAGCCAACTCATGGGCGAAGGAGAGCACGAGGGCGACGTAGATCAAGAGATGCAGGAGCCACCAGTTCTCTCGCGAGAGTCGCTGTCTCAGCCATGGCAAGGACACCAACCCGATCAACAACATCAACCCAAGCGCGATAAACGCAGTGATCATATCGGGGTAGGTGTTGATCAGCACACCAAGCTCATGGGTGAATCCGGTCTTCGCTATCTCGGCATAGGCCATGGTGGTGAGCACCGCATGGGCGAGAATGAAGGAGATCGCCAGTATCGAGAGGTTCTTGTGCCAAGCCATCACCCCACCTCTGCCTAGGGCCCGCTCGAGCATGGGCAGCCGAGAGGCCAGGAACACCATCACTAGCGCGAAGTAGGTGCCAACCAGGCCGGTTACCGATCCAAGGAACAGCGTCCAACCACCTGGGGCGTTGATCTCGTGGACGGTCCCGTCAACCAAGGGCAGCCCAAGCACCACACCTAGACCAAGACCTGCGATCGCTAGCCCAACCAACAGGCCAGTCTCGCCTGACGAGGGCGCCGGTCGTGCCACATATGTGGACACAACGCCCGCGGAGGCCGATACTTTCATACAACTCCTTTAGCCAAATCAGCACGGACCCAGTCACTCACGAGATGACGGCCATCATCTAATGTGTACCCTCTAGCTTGCCGTGCGAATCTTGGTATCGACTGAAGTCAAGCTGAGACCCAAGCTCTTAGCCCCTCTCATCGAGTCGGCGATGAAGCTCAGTCACCAGATTCTCGAGCTTGGCCAGTTGACTACGGTGCTCTCGGTGTGATTTGATGAGATGGATGGTCCCGCCGGCCGCGATGCAGGCGCCAAGATCGCTCGTCACATTGGTGTAGTTGCCTCCAACCAGCTCAGCGAAGGCTGAGACGTGCACCGACAGCAACGGCAACACCACCAGGTAGACCCCGAGGAGTGTGAGCAAGATGATGTGGGGCTTTGATGCCAGAATCCGTGGGACGAAACCAAGGATGCGAACGAGCCTCGACTGGTTGGTCCCACTATCAGCCATTTGATCAACGGTGTCCATAATCGGCCTCCTTTTTGAGAGCACTGGGCTCAACTCGGTTGATGGACATGCTAGCTACCGCAGGGTAGGCAAACCTAGAGATGCCTGATCCCCAGACAGGACCCTCCTGTTCCCCGTAAACCGAGTACAGCAACCTCCGTTCATCCGCCAAGCCAGAACATTACTCCTCTGTGCTGTACCAGCCTGGCAGAGCGATCCTCGCAGTCGATCAGGTCGTTTGCTCAAGCGCCACCGATCCGGCACCTTCCCATCCTGGCGCAAGTGCACTGGCGAACAACCACCGGACGGATCCAGACGTGTGGACAAGTGCACCTGCGAGCCCTCGCCTTGGGTCGTGGCAACGAAGCGCGCTGCTGGGCGCGGCTCCACATTGTGGACAGGATGGTGGTCATCGTTAGGTGATAGGAGCGGAGTAACTCCTGGTCATGCGACAGCGCTGACTTGCACAAGTGTCACAGCGCCCCCTCGCATGACCACCTCACCTCATCGCGAGAGGACACTGGATCGATGTCACCGGGATAGGAGCAGAGAACAAAGGGCCCCTTTCCACTCTGATCACCCAGCCAAGCTCCCACCAACTAGGTACCAAAGGTCAGCGCCTAAGCTATCTTGTCTGACCTCCTCGATTGGTAGTAGGCGGGTCCGAGTCGCTGGACGCACTGTGCTTTGGCACCTCTCAGACAATGTCGCGTTGCATCACTGTTGGCAGAGATGCTGTCAAGACAGGTCACTCCATTTGGAGGCACAGACTCCCACGGCAGTTCCGTAAGTTGAAAGAAGCTTCACCACACGGATACGGACCTCGGGCCGTCCTAGAACCTAGCTACCCAAGCGCTGAAACTATCACACTAAGGATCTCTTGAAGGATCAGTTGAAGGATCTCTTGCGTAGCAGAGCGCTGCACGGTTCGCAGCGCAGAAGAGGAGCAGCGACTCGTCTACGAGAAACGGGGGATCAAGTCCTTTCAGTAGTTCTATCCGCCATGCCATATCGCACCTATGTCATCTAGCACCTATGTCATCTAGCACTTTTGCCATATCGCAGTACTGTCTCATGGCAGAGTTGCCAGTTCCTGTTTTGTGATGTAGGGTTGGCCCGAGTATTTGACTCGACGGTCAACTAGATAGGCATCTAGTTGCCACAAAAGTGCAACAGAGGGGGTTGTGATGGTAAGGCAACGGTTCTTTCCGAAGAAGACTCGTCTATTTCGACTAGCTACGGTGTCGGCGTTTTCCATAGGGATGATAGGGTTGGGTTCGGGTCTGGCGATCTCAACATCTCAACTTGCCTCATCCTCGAACCCGATCACCACTCTGTATGCCGCAGCCAACGGAACTGGTAATGGGTGCACCGAGAGTTCGCCTTGTAGCTTGCAGGGGGCTCTGGACGCCGTCGCAACTAGCACCACTACTGACGTCGCCATCGACCTGGTTACATCTGGTACCCTGACCAGCACTTCTGGCGACTACCTCGGAGGGTTTACGGCGTACACCGGCTCTGCCGGCAAATCCTTCGACATTACCATAGAGCCCGCCGGAACCAGTGTCAAGCCGATCCTGAACGGCACTGGGACAGCGCGAGTGCTAACGGTGCAAGGAGCAGGGACACTAAATCTTGTCAGCGTTACGATTGAGAATGGCCTCGCACCCGCTGGAGACAACGGAGGTGGAATCTACGCGAGCAGCACCCTGACGATCACGAACTCCACCATTAAAGACAACAACGCCGGTGCTGGCGGTGCTGGCGGCGATGGTGGACAGGGCTCCACTAGCCGGGCTTTCAGCACATGCAAGGGCGAAGGGTGCTATCACTCCTCTTGAGGACATGGTCAGCGCTTATTGGTCCCCTCGAGCAGGTCGAACGCCGCGAGAGACAGGGCCTCAAGTTCACTGACAAGACGATGGAGTTTACGAGCGTTGTCGAACCACGCCTGGTAGCGGGCCTGCTGGTCTTCACTGATCTTACGGGTCACGGTCTTGCCAGCTACTGCCCGGGTCCAGGTGAGGTAAGGTCCGTGCAAGACCGGTGGGTCGTCCTGACAGTGACAACCGGATCTACCACACGCGGTGGTGCGCCACACCAGGCTGCCGGGTAGAGCGAAACCTATCTCACCCAATTCAGCGGCGATCTGTGCCTGCGCTTGTTGTTGTCGTGCAAATGTCTCCGTCATCATCTCCTCGTGTGCTATTCTTGAAGTGTACACGCTTCAAGAACGCCAAGCAATCATCATCGAGGAGATCACCGTGCCAAGACGCCAGATCCGTTATGGGC
>JAKAQL010000017.1 GCA_021822605.1 Actinomycetes bacterium | reverse complement strand
CTACGCAGTAACTATCAATTCCGTCGAGGCACAGTACGCATGGGCTGACTTGTGCGAGTGTCGCCCTCGGGACTAGCGAGCTGGCGCTCCAGTGCAGTGAAGGCGGCGATGACCTCTGGTGCCTCGAATGCCTTATTGCGCCGCCCGATGTTCACCTGTCGGAGAATCCCGGCATCGACGAGACGTTGGATCGCTGCCGCTGCTGGTTTGTAGGTACGTCCGAGGAGCGTGGCGGCACTGTCCGCAGTCAGGATCGGCGCACCGGGAAGCACCCGGAGGAGAATGTCCGTTCCGGAGTGAAGACGGACAGGCCCCAGTCGCTGCCGCCACTCCACCTCTAGCTCGGTCGCTCGTCGTTCGTACGTGCTGGCGTCAGCGACGGCCCTCGTGCAAGCACTTGCGAATCGGCCGATCCATGTGTTGAGCCCGTCGATGGCGACAGGTGAGGTTGGTGATCCGACGTAGCGGAACATGGTCAACCCGTCGATGTAATCGCTTGCCCACGTAGCGAGGACCAGAGACACAGGAGGAAGCGTTCGGAGGGCGAGCCCCCGACGTCGAAGGATGAGATGGATCAGAGCTCGACCGGTTCTTCCGTTGCCGTCCACGAACGGGTGGATCGTCTCAAACTGGGCATGGGCGATGGCAGCCTGCGCAATAGGCGGGAGATCGTCCGTGCAGCAGAACGCGCACAGGTCTTCAAGAAGTTCGTTGACAAATTCAGGGGGTGGGGGGACGAAGGCGGCAGCGCACGGGTTGTAGGCGCTACCACCAATCCAATTTTGTTGGTCTCTGGCGATACCTCCGTACTGTTCAAGCCGCGTGCCAGCAAGGAGACGACGGTGCATGTCGAGGAGGATGTCCACGGTGATGGCATCACCAGCATCGATGCTCTCGACCACAAAGACCATGGCGTCGATGTTGTTGAGCACCTCGGCTGCCGTAACGTCGGTCGTCGCCTGGTGCATTCCTCGAACGACCTCAGCATGGAGCAGACGTCGTGCTCCGACCTCCAGTCCGTGTCGTTCCAACGGAGGGCGCACAACTCGCGACGATGCATCCGGATCAGGGCGGCGAGCATGAAGTGCGGTGTTAACTTCGGGTCCGGCCGCTCGGTCTCTTCAATACCTCCCGCACGATGTCAACCGACGGAGCGTGCAGTCGGCGTTGAGTGAACCGTAGCGGCATGACTCGTTCTCCCAAGTTGGCCTTGGGCTAACCCCGCCGGACTCCTGGCGCAATGCAGAGGAGATCATCGCGAGGTGATTCCGGGTATTCTTGGGCGATTAGCCGTCGTCCTTCATGGAGCCGCACAAGTCGCCAAGGCGCTCGGCGGTGAGCTGGCACAGCTTGTCGGGGACCGAGTCATTGCCTAGCGATACCCGAAGCTCCTACGCACCATCGTGCAGCTTGACCTGTGATCCACTCACGAGAGCAAGCATAGCGAGATTTTGGGATTCGTTTTAGTGCCAGTGCCGATCCACAAGGACCGGTCCTGACCTGCACTTTGGTTGGTGGCGGGGGCAGGATTTGAACCTGCGACCTTCGGGTTATGAGCCCGACGAGCTACCTAGCTGCTCCACCCCGCGTTGCCCTGTCCAGTATAGCCGGATCGATCGCTACTTCTTGACCGCGGGAGCCTTTACCTTGGTGGAAATCTCGTTGAGGAGAGCCCCAATCTGGTTGATATCTTGCTGGTAGAGGGAGAGATTCCCGGACTTCAGCGCAGCCTGGGCCTTCGCATAGAGCGACTGGGCTTTCGAGATGATACTTGATGCCTGTGACGAGACTACGGTGCTTGGAACGGAGGTGGCAGCCTTCTGACTTCCTTCGGCTCCATTTGGAATGACCCCAAAGATCTGTTGGAGATCGCCAGCGATCGTCGGGCTGATGGCGATGTTGGTTCCATAGGCCGTCACGATTTCCTTGATTTCGGGTATCGGATTGGAGGTACTCGAGACGTAGAGGGGAGTCACCCAAAGGAGGTTCTGACCGAGCGGGATGGCAGAGGTCGACCCAAAGTCGACGTTTGAGCCATGTTGATCTAGCAGGGTGAGCTCTTGCGAGACTGCAGTCTGTGATGTCATGCGAGAGGTGATCTGGTTGGGTCCGTCGATCTGTTCACCATTCGGAGTAATGAGGGTGGTGAGCTGATATGGATTGGAAGGGGATGATTGACCTACCAGGAAACCTGTGAGGTTCTGGGTCGAGCCCGATGGCGAGTAGGGGACATACGCCTCTACGAGACTGAGCTCGGTCGATTTGGAGCCAGGAAGTTGCATCATTTCGTAAACCGGCAGCATCGGCGAGTTGCTCGAACTTGACAGCGAGGCAAAACCACCACTGGTGCCGGAAGGAATTTGACCGATAGCCGGGCTCGCCGAGACCTCCCATGCGTTCCCAGCAGAATAGAAGTTGGATGCGCTCGTGACGTGATAGAGTCCGTACATTTGGGACTGGACTGATAGCAGGTCGCTGGGGTAGCGCAGGTGTGCTTCTATCGCTGGGTTCATTGAGGCGAGCGGCTGGAAGACGTGGGGGAAGGCTTTTTCATAAGCCTGAATCATCGGGTCGGATGGGTCCGACACATAGAAGTGCATCGCGCCTGAGTACGCATCGATGACGACCTTGACTGAGTTGCGGATGTAGTTGTAGTTGCCGTTAGCCAGCTGACTTCCCGCGGGAACAGCGGATGTGTTAGCCGCCTGAGCGTAAGGGTAATTCGGACTTGTGGTGTAGCCATTCAGGACCCAATAGACCCGTCCGTTGGCGATGACGGGATATGGGTGGGACCCATACTTAAGGAATGGCATTGCCATCTGGGCACGCGCAACGATACCTCGCTCGAACATGATTCGCGAGTGCGACGTGACGAGCGACGAGTCCAGGATGTTGATGTCACCAAAGCGCAGCGCGAAGGCCGCTCGCTTGATGATCGACGTGAGCTGTACTCCACCTGTTGAATGATAGTGTGTCTCCACTGAGGCGCCAGATCGGAGCTGGTAGTCGATCTCGGGCTGCTTCGTGTCGGCGATGACGTAGCCACTCATATCCTCACCGTAGTAAACCTGGGGTTGCTCGAGCACCGGTACGCCACCCTTCGATACAGGTGGAAGGTTGCCGATATCGAAGATGGGGTTACCTCCGTTGGAGACCGTATTGGCTTCGGCAAGTGCAGCGCCGTATCCGTGGGTGAATTGGAGATGTTCATTGACCCAGGATTGCGCTGGCAGGTTGTTTGAATTGATCTGGCGTACACCAACCAACACCGGCGTCGTGACCCCATGCACTTTGTAGGTCTCTATCGAGAGGGAGTTGAATTGATAATACGAGCGAATGTCTTGGAGCTTGTCGAAGGTCTGCAACGGCTGAGTGGAACCCCAGAGAATGATCGACTGCAGTTCACTGTCGTTGGCTAGTGCGACCGAAGAAGAGGTGTTTGTCGAGGCGCTGTATGGTTCGGCCGAGATGGAGTTCAGTCCCATTGCATATCGGGTGGCGACGATGTTGCGCTCGATATATGGAGCTTCCTTCTGCTCCTGTGCAGGGGCTACCTCGAACTTCTCGATTAGAGCTGGGTAGATGGCGCCGAGGACGATGGAGATGAAGGCCCACAGCCCGAGCGCCAAGACCGGCAGCACCCATCCCTGCCGATAGATGTTGAAGACAAACAACCCGCAGGCAACGACCGAAATAAAGATGAGCAGGTTAATGGCTGGGAGCTGCGCGTGCACATCGGTATAGCTTGCCCCTTCCACGTACCCTCTTGTTGACATGTCAAGCTGGTAGCGCTGGAAGTAGTAGCCGATCGCCTTGATGAGGGCCATGACTGCAAGGAGGACCGACATGTGCGCCTTGAGATGTGCTGTTGCGCGGGTACCACGTCCCTGGAGTCGTAAAGAACCGTTGAGATAGGCCACCGCTACGGTAAGAACGAAGACGACAGCAACCGCGAGAAAGCTCCATGAGATCAAGAACTGAATAAACGGGAGCCGAAAGACGAAAAAGCCGGCGTTCAGGTGGAACTGGGGATCCTTCGTTGGGAAGGCGACATAGTTTCTGAAGAGGAGCCAGTTCTTCCACTCGCTCGGTGCCTGCGAGGCGACGATGAGGGTGGCTACGATCGTAATTGCGATCTTTGCGATCCTTGGGTGTTTTTCATTCGTAGAACGGTAGCGCTGGATGAGGTCATCATCTTGGGGAGTGATGGCTGGCAGATGATGGTTCACGATGGTCAAGGAAACGTAACAAGCTATCGCGAAGATGGCTGCGAAGACGATCCATAGCTCGACCTTTGCCAGAAGAACGCCTTTCCAGATTTCGTCGAGATGGTAGTTCGAAAACCAGAGAAAGTCGGTGTAGAAAACCGCAATACCCTTGAGCGAAAACAGGATCACAATCAGGAGTACGACAACTCCGATCAGGATGAGTTGTGCCCGCGACGGGCCGCGTCGACTACGGGTAATATCTTGTGGAACGCGCATCCATTACACCCTAGGCGAAGACAGGTACAATAACGCAGGTGCAGCCTGGGTGTGCTGGCGGATTCTCATGTCCAGTTGGGAACGCTTCAGCTACTGGATTGATTCCAGCTAGCACGTTGTCCTCACAATCTGCACAGGGTTGGGTCGTGGATGAAGTGACCCAAAGATAACCGGTGGCTCCAGGGACGAGGCGAACACCTCGGCAGAAGGTTTGGTAGGCGCTGTCGCTGATGAGTTCGTCGAGTTTGCGTCGCGCTTCCCGGTAAATCCCGTTGGTGCGAGCGACGAGTTCGGTCTCGTCAAGCTCGGGACTACGTTCGAGTACGTCGAGAGCACGCAGTAGGGTCGCCTCTCCCAAGGTGTCGGTAAGATCGATCGCCATCTCCTGTGCCATCTCCTCGAAGTACTGTCCGGATGGATCGAATTGTTGGTCCCCAAGGAGAGCTCCGAAGTCAGATCCGGCATGGAGGATGCGAGCCACGAGAAGACGCACGTCGCCGGCTCGCATCTGGCTTTCGTTGACCATTTGGTCGATGAGAGAGATGGCAGCCTCGCGACCGTTTGAGCGTAGTGTCGCAAGAATCTTGTTGAGATCATCCTGAGTGATTCGTTTTACCCGTCGTGACAGATCGACCATGCGGGGATCGAAAAGATTCTTCAGGGCGCCACGAATCCTCTGTGCCAGCTGGTCGTTCGCTCGATCGTAGGGATTGTGATCACCTTCCGATACGGACTCGCCGGAGAAGTTAGCCGTTGAGGTCGCTTCGAAGGGGGTGGCATCTGTGGGGGCGAGACTTGGCTGGCCGTTGTCGGGATTGGGAATTGCTTCAGGCGCAACGTCCTCCTCCCGGAGTTCACTGAAGAGTGCCTCGAGACGCCGGAGGCGGGACTTCGAGTTTTCATTCTGCGCGGCCTCAACGCGTGGTTGACGGTAGCGCTCGATGACGACGATTTCATCCTCGAACTCCATGGGCTGCTGACTCACTGCGCTATCGGCTCCACCCCCAAACCTGGCCACCGACGGGCCAGCGGCCTCTGGGGGGCCGATATTGACTTCGAATGCCGTGGAAGCATTCCGTGTTGGATCACCGGACTCAGCGAGGTCGCCTGTACTCGAATCGTCGCTAGCAGTGAAAATCTCCTCGGGCTCTGACGCATCGAGATTGGCCTCCTGTGTCACGATCTCAAAATCGTCTCGCTCGTGGACGATCCTGGAGTCATATGTGGAGGGAGGGTCAGTGTCATTGTTGGACTCTACCGAGTCTGCGGCGCGGTCACCCGTGCGGTGGTCGACACCGTCGTTGGCGAGGTAGTCCTCCGCATCGTCGAGTTCGAATGCCGCCGTCTGCTCAGCAGCAAGTTCTATGAGGCGTGTGACATCTGCGAGCGTCATCTCAGATGGTGAAGCATCGATATCTGCTACCTCAGGGGTCGTGTTGATCTCTATCGCCGAAGGCACCACCTCGTCCGTGCCGTTCTCATCGATTGGTTGGATGGCTGACTGATCACCAGTCTTTGCCTCGACTTTTTCTTGCTCTTCGTGAGCTGAAGTGGCGTTGGAGTCATCCTCTGACGTGGGAATCACATGTTCAGGGAAGAGAGGTCGTGTATCGAGTGAGGCAAGCGATGAGCGGACAAGATCCTGCGCACTTCGAAGCACCCCAATGAGACGTTGGCGCTCCAGGTCGAGCCCGGAGATCTCCTCACGGACCTGCGCGGCACGGTTTTCAGCCTGTTGGGTCAGTTTGGCTGCGTGTTCACGGGCGCGAAAGACCAAAGAACGTCCCTCCCGTTTGGCCGCCTCCACCGTGCTCGACGCAGTTGAGTCGGCCATAGCAAGGATTTCGCGTCCTTGCTGTCGTACCTCCTCAAGATGGGATCGGGCAACCTGACGCCCCTCTTCGATTTCAGTTTCGGCCGCGGCCTTCGCCTGTCGCGTGATCTCTTCGGCCTCACGTCGTGCACGCTCTACGAGGTCCTTCGCAGTTGACTCTGCCTTGCGTCGGAGTCCAAGTGCGGCATCGTTGGCACTTTTGAGCACCTCAGAGGCTTCCTGGCCGAGTAGCTTGCTAGCTCGCTCTGGATCGGAGAGGGCAAGGCGGGTATCTTCACGCAACGTTTCGTGGGCCTGTCTCGCCTGAGAGAGTTCAACCTCAAGTTTGGCGATCCTCTCCGCCGCCTGCGTGAGCTCTTGGCGAAGGCCACTTAGCAGGCGATCGACCGCTTCGCGGTCGTACCCCTTTCTGACGATAGCAAAGCTTTCGCGTGTTTCGTTAGTGTCTGGTCGCCACATTCTCGCCTCCTATCGGACTACTTCCTTTGGAGTCATTTCCGTTCCAAGCCGCTCAACCTCTCGTACCGCTTGAGAGAGAAAGGTGACGCCGATGACGTCGACTGTTCCGTGTGAAGCCTGCTGGGCGCTCTGGCGCTGTACTGATGGCACAAGTACATAGCGTAGATGCCCGGCCCGCATTGCGGCGACTCTTTGTGTGATCCCAAACACTGGCTGTATTTCCCCGTCAGGTTTCACAATCCCAATCGCACCGAGGGCAAGAGGGTGTGGGATGTGTAGATGCCGAGAACTCTCAATGATCGCAAGAGCTTCGGCAAGCCCTTCGCTGCCGTCAAGTGCTCGAGGTATCTGGAGCTTCAGTGTCCTTGGAAGCTCGTAGAAGCTGGCAGTGGTAATAACGATGCCGAGCTTGCCCTCGTTGAAGGGCACCCGTACCAGTCGGCGCTCAGGTCTTGCCGCTCGCGGCCCCTCGCGCTCCAACATCAGTGTGACGGTTGGACTGCGGGGTCTGGAGGTGAGTGCAGCCTCGAAATTCAATAAATTCGAGACTCTTAGTCCATTGACTTTAGTAATCAGGTCGCCGAGATAGACAATGCCTCGGGCTGGGGAGTGCGGCAGGATGTCGCGAACGAGGAGACCATGCGTGGTCTGAATTGGCAGACCGAGATAGCGGTAGGCCGCGACACCGGCAGATAACACCGCCTGGAGGTTACTCGAGTTCGCAGTGCCGAGTGGCGTTTGCTCACCGTGGAGAGGCGTGAGGAAGGTGAGGTTGGAGTTGAGATGATCGATGAGAAACTGGAGTGGGGTGAGCGAAGTGATTGAAAGTTGGGCATCGAGGAGAGACAGACCGTTCGGGTGATCATGGCCCAGCTCAGCCGCTTGAGACAGGTTGACGAGACCCCCTGGACCAACAGCGACCTCTGACACTGAGCCGAAGTCGAGCCAGAGCAAGCCAGCAGCTAGGAGCAATGTGCTCCACAAGATTGCACTGGTGCGCAGCAGATTCGATCGTGAACGACTCACAACCTTTGAGTGTAGCGAGGTGGAGACGCCGAGTGAGAACAGTGTCGGTGGTGCGGTGCCCTCTCGATGGTCGGACAACGAAATGACTACCAGTAAAGCCGTGGCAGTTGGTATCACGTTGCGCACTTTGGGGAGGCGTTTTTCCCTTTCTGCGCAATACGGCTAGCCTTAGTATATGATATCCAATCGCGTTCAGTGGCGTGCGCGACAGCCCCAGGCGCAGGGCCGACTCCGGCCTCTCCACCGTCACCGATCAGCCAATGACCACTCCGCGCCGAATCGGTTGCCGACACCAACGCTTGCGATCGACGGCACCTGCCGACTCTGCCGCGTCGGCGGAGCCATCGCCTGTCGACTCGGACCGATGGTCGATGTGCGTTCTGACCAAGAATCAGTTATTCATGGGACGGGAGTTGTTCTGATGGTCGGAGACTATCAGTTTGTCGGCATCGATGCCATCATCGAATGGCTCTGGTTGTCGGGCAAAGCCGGTAAGTTGCTCAGCCGATGGCTCCTCAGCCCCCATCTGTACCCGGTGGCGGACCTTTGGTATCAATGGGTAGCCGAGCATCGCCATCTGATCTGATAACACCTCAATCAGTGGAGCTTGACTCCTGAGATTGCCCTCGCGACGATCAGTCTTTGGATCTCCGAGGTCCCCTCGAAGATCGTGTAGATCTTGGAGTCACGATGCCAGCGTTCGACTGGGTAATCTCGCACATAGCCGTACCCGCCTAGAATTTGGATCGCCTCTTCGGTCGCTCTGACGGCAACCTCGCCAGCATAGAGCTTTGACATCGATCCTTCTCCGTGGGAGAATGAGTGGCCCTGCGCAGCCATCCAGGCTGCGCGATGGACAAGGAGTCGAGCGGCATCGATCTGGGTGGCCATGTCGGCAAGCTTGAACGCAATGGCCTGATTTTCAATGACTGCTCGTCCAAACTGGCGGCGTTCACGGGCATAGTCGAGCGCGTACTCATAGGCGGCTCTCGCGATACCGAGGGCCTGTGCCCCGACGAGTGGGCGGGACGCCTCAAAGGTCGCCATCGCTGCCTGCGACGAAGCCCGTTTCCCCTCCCTGACCCGGGCGAGACGTTCGTCGAGTCGGTCCTTACCCCCGAGCAGCAGATGACCAGGTACAGTGACATCCTCGAGGACAACCTCTGCCGTGTGAGAGGCCCTGATCCCCATCTTTTTGAACTTTTGCCCCATGCGCAGTCCGCTCGTTCCGGGAGGAATGATGAAGCTCGCTTGCCCCCTCGATCCCAGCGAGGGGTCGACACTTGCCACGATAACGTGGATGTCGGCGATGCCACCGTTGGTGATCCAGGTTTTTGTTCCATTGAGCGTCCATGTATCGTCGGCTTCGTTGTAGACCGCTCGAGTTCTCAACGATGAGACGTCACTGCCGGCATCGGGTTCAGTGACGCCGAACGCGGCAAGTTTAGGATCATCGGCACTGCCGAAGCATTGCGGTATCCACTCGTTGGCTTGCTCTGCGGTGCCGTTTGCGAGGATGCCAGCTACCGCGAGCGTTGAGCCAAAGATGGCGAGTGTGATACCCGCGTCGCCCCAGGCAAGTTCCTCCATGACGAGTGGCATCGTCAGACCTGTCTTGTCTGCGTAGGCATTCACGAGGAAGTCGTATGAGTATAGCCCGATCTTGGCTGCCTCTTTGATGATCGGCCATGGCGTCTCTTCGCGCTCGTCCCACTCGTGAGCCGCAGGTCGGATCGTTTTGTCGGCAAAATCGTGAGCCCATTGCTGTAGCTCGAGTTGGTCTTCGGTGAGTAAAAGCGAGTACGGATCCATGACTACCTCCTATTGCTCCATCATATTACTGATCGGTAACATATGCTCCTCAGCGACCCTAGTTTTCCGGCGATGATGCCTCGTTTGAGGGTCGATCGATCACGAGACGGCGATCCTTGCGCAGTTCGGTGCCATCCTTGGTATCAAAAATGGCGAATCCTGCTGCTTCGATCACCGCCCGGAGTGCATCTGCGGTTGCATAATCGCGGTTTTGCTTGGCTTGTTGCCTAGCCTCGACGGCCTCGCTGATCTCTGGAGGTATGGAGAGACGCTCCGTTGTGGGTGCAAGTCCAATCCAATCGAGCATCGCATGTACCGTGGCTGCCTTATCGGCCGCTGAGTCAAACTGACGAAGATCGTACAGGGTATTGCCCTCTCTCACATGGTCGAACAAGACTGAGAAAGCAGTAGGGGTGTCGAGATCGTTGTCGATGGCACGGGTGAAGGCAGCCACAGCGCCTGCTTCGGGCCGGCCGTATGGACCACGGTCAAGAAAATTGTCGATGCGGTTGAGTGATGCTAGTGCATCGTTGAGCGTGGATTCAGACATCTCGAGAGGAGATCGATAGTAGGCACGTAGGTAAGCAAGGCGAACCGCTCGCCCTCCAAAAAGTCGGATGGCCTCGGTGAGGTCGAAGGTATTGCCGATTGACTTCGACATCTTTTCACCGTTCATCTCGACGAAGCCGACGTGGGCCCAATGGCGAGCGAAAGGTGTCTTTAACACCTGCGCTTGAGCCAACTCATTCTCATGATGTGGAAAGATGAGATCCATGCCTCCGCCGTGAAGGTCAAAGGTTGGACCGAGCAGTTCAATCGACATGGTGACGCATTCAGTGTGCCATCCCGGGCGGCCGTAGCCCCACGGCGAGTCGAAACCGAGTTCGCTTACGTCTACTCGCTTCCACAGCGCAAAGTCGAGCGGAGACTCCTTCGCCTGGTTCACCTCGACGCGATTGCCCGGTTGGAGCTGGTCAAAGGCCTGTTTGGTCAGGAGTCCGTAGTGGGGGACACTTGCAATGCGGAGATAGACTCCGTCCTCGATCACATAGGCAGCCTGTGCGTCAATCATCAATTGAATTTTGATGATCATGGCTTGAACCCAGTCCGTGGCATGGGGGGTAGAGTCTGGGCGCTCAACTCCAAGCTCGTCCATAGTCTCCCACCAGATCGCTTCGTAGCGACTGGCGATCGCCTCAGCGCTTGTCGACTCTTGTGCTGCTCGTGTGATGATCTTGTCGTCGACATCGGTGACGTTCATGACCAGATTGACTTGCAGCCCTTGTTGCCGGAGGTGACGGCGGAGAAGATCATAGGTGGCCACGATGCGGCCATGCCCAAGATGAGGGCGATCTTGTACAGTAGGACCACAGACGTAAAGAGAGAAGGTGTCCTGACCCGGGTTGATAAGCTGGGTGACTGATCCGGTCATGGTGTCAAAGAGTGTGGTCATCGCTCTTTCAGTATACGAGCCGCTACTCGTGGCGGGAGTGAAGTCACGGCGAGGAGCCGCGAGAGGAGTTGGTTGCTATGATCAGCGTCCCCGACAAGGTCACCCTTGATGGGCTAGAGCAGAAGTGGTCTGAGGTATGGGAGGAACGTGGGGTCTACCGCTTCGACGACAGTGTCCCAGGTCAAGCCATCTACTCTATCGACACTCCCCCCCCGACGGTCAGCGGTTCGTTGCATATCGGCCATGTGTTTTCCTATACCCATGCCGATATCATCGCGCGTTACCAGCGTATGCAGGGTCGTGAGGTGTTTTACCCGGTGGGATGGGATGATAACGGGGTGCCAACGGAGCGGCGAGTGCAGAACTACTTCTCTGTTCGGTGTGATCCCTCACTACCGTACGAGCGGGACCTCGTGCCCGATTCGACGGCGAAGGAGCTTCGCCCTGTCTCGCGGGCTAACTTCATCGAACTCTGCGAGCAGCTCACGCAACTCGATGAGCAGGTGTATGAGATGTTGTGGCGTAGGGTTGGCCTTTCCGTGGATTGGTCGCTCACCTACACTACGGTTGGCTTGCGATCTCGCAAAATTTCGCAGGCGGCGTTCCTGTCGCTCCTTGCCAAAGGTGAGATCTATCAGAGCTCATCCCCAACACTCTGGGACGTCGATTTCCAAACCGCAGTTGCGCAGGCAGAACTAGAGGATCGTCCGGTCGCAGGGAAGTATCATCGAGTCCGGTTCCAGGTGGCGGGAGGTGGCGAAGTAGAGATCGAAACCTCGCGACCGGAGCTCCTTCCCGCCTGTGTTGGTCTGGTGGTGCACCCGGAGGATGAGCGCTACCGGTCACTCGTCGGACAAAAGGTGCTCACTCCGCTCTTCAGGGTTCCGGTGACGGTGATCGCCCATCCACTCGCCGATCCGGAGAAGGGCACCGGCGCGGCCATGGTATGCACCTTTGGCGATCTCACAGATGTCACGTGGTGGCGGGAGGCACAACTCCCACTTCGAGTCATTATCGGACGTGATGGGCGTCTGCTCGATGACATCAGCTTCGGATCTGATCAGTTTCCTTCACAGAACCCTGAACGCGCGAATGCTGCCTATAGTGAGCTTGCGCGTCGACGCACGAACGCGGCGCGGGAGCGCATCACTGAGCTCCTCCTTGAGTCGGGGGATCTTTTGGGTACGCCTACCAGCGTGCAACACGCCGTCAAATTTTATGAGAAGGGTGATCGACCACTTGAGGTGGTTGCCTCACGTCAGTGGTTCCTCCGTCTCCTACCCCATCGTGATGCCTTCATAGCCCGGGGCGAAGAGCTGGACTGGCTCCCGCCTCATATGCAGGTTCGCTATGAGAATTGGGTGCGAGGTTTAAACGCTGATTGGAATCTCTCACGGCAGCGGTTCTTCGGCATACCCATCCCGGTCTGGTATCCGATTGATGTGTCCGGTGCGATCGACTACGATCGTCCGATTCTCCCGCCAGTAGATGACCTCCCTGTCGATCCGCTCAGCCAGAGTCCTCGTGGGTTTGAGGAGCGTCAGCGGAACCAACCCGGTGGATTTGCGGCTGATCCCGATGTGATGGACACTTGGGCGACCTCGAGTTTAAGTCCCCAGCTTGCCGGGGGCTGGCTTGAGAACCCCGAGAGATTTGCGAAGGTCTTTCCGATGGATCTTCGCCCGCAGGGACAGGAGATCATCAGGACTTGGCTGTTCTATACGATCGTGCGCAGTGAACTTGGCTTTGGCGAGTTACCGTTCAAGCGTGCTTTGATATCAGGGTTCGTACTTGATCCAGATCGGAAGAAGATGTCAAAATCAAAGGGTAATGTCGTGACACCTCTCCCACTCGTGGAGCGTTTCGGCTCAGACGCCCTGCGATATTGGGCCGCAGGAGGCAGACCTGGAGTGGATACTGCAGCCGATGAAGGGCAGATGAAGATCGGCCGTCGTCTGGCGATCAAGATCGCCAATGCGACGAAGTTTGTGCTCGGCACGCTTGCTCGCGCCGAGAGTCCTTCGGTTGTGGTTGCTCCGCACCCGCTTGATCTGAGCTTCCTGGCGGTAGTGGACGAAGCACTCGATGAAGCCACCGAGAGGCTCGATCGTAACGATTACACCGGGGCACTTGAGACGATTGAGCGTTGTTTCTGGGAGTTTTGCGATGACTACCTTGAGCTCGTCAAGGTGCGTGCCTACGGCGATCCTACAGAGATCGACCTCCCTCTCGTGACGCTGTCGGAGGAAGGCAGGGCATCGGCGCTGGTGACGCTTCGAGTCGCGAACGAGCTGTTGTTGCGGGCTTTGGCCCCGTACCAGCCATTCGTGACCGAGGAGGCATGGTCGTGGTCACACGAGGAGTCCATCCATCGTAATGCCTGGCCCCAGAGTGGAGAGGGCCTGCGTAGGGTGATGGAGGGCTCGTCGACGGAACGGGGAGAAGCTTCGGTGGGTATCTTTCGAACCGCCCAGGAGGTCTTGACGGAGATACGAAAGGTCAAGAGTGAACATAAGGTTTCTCCCAAGACGTCGGTAGAGCAGGTGGTGATTCGTGAGACGAACGACCGGCTTCGCGCCCTTGGCGCTGCGCTCGGCGATCTTGCCGCGGCCGGAGTTGTGCGCAGTATTGCGTTGCAAGAGGATGAAGCAATGCCCGCCATCGAAGTACTGATGGATCCGGTAGTGGGATGAGCATTCGAACCAGGCCGCCCAACATTGAGCCATGATCTTTGCTACCGAGGTGGCAAGCCTCGAAGTCGTTGGATGACTCGGTGCGAGGAAGATTTGCGAGGCTTGAGTGCCTAGGGAGTGCGGCAAGCTTTGCGGTGAAGCGGTTAGCCGCGTTCGTCCTGCTCCGAGCTGACGAGTGGTGCAAGGGTGTAGGCCAGAACGAGTGCGGCTGAGCGTGCAAGATCACGTGTTGCCGTCAGAAGTATGAGGGCACGCTGGCTGCCCGCATGGGCGGCTAGGTCGTTGAGAGCCGTCTGTCGCTCAGGGAGAAGCAGCTCTCGTTGGTACTGCTCCCTGAAGGTGTCGAACCTCTCGGGATCATGGTGATACCATCGTCGAAGAGGTGTACTCGGTGCCAGTTCCTTCTCCCAGCAGTCCCAAGAGCTTGTCTCCTTGGAGATGCCGCGGGGCCAAAGACGATCCACAAGGACTCGATAGCCTGGGCGCAACGACGAGGCAGCATAGACCCGCTGGACAGAGAGATTGGCAGCGATCGTTAACTCATCGGCTGATTCTGTCATCGCGTGTGAGCCTCAAACAATCTGCTGGTTTGGGACTCGGCATGCGGCAGTAATCGATTTTCCCTTCATAGGGGATCGCTCCGCAGGCGGGGCAGACACGAGAGAGCCAGCACACAGGGTCGCCGACAGCCTCAACTGAGTCGTCCTCGTTATCTGGCATCGACGTCTCCTTACCCCTTGGGTTATGGGGCCTCTTCGTGTTGCGGCGTTTGCGCTCAATCGGTCCAAGGAACTTGCCAGGCCAGATGACCTCGGACGATATCGACCGCGGAGTCTGGTCCCCACGTGCCGCGAGCGTAGGTAACTGGTTTGGTGGTGCTCTGGACAAGAGGATCGAGAATTCTCCAGGTCTCCTCCACGACATCTTCACGGGTGAAAAGCGAATGGTTGCCCTCAAGTGCGTGGCTGATGAGCAGTTGATAAGGTTCCGGAGCACGCCCTAGCTCTTTGGCGAAGGGGAGATCCAGATGTACTTCGTCGGAGCCTGTGCTGTCGGCTGCCTTCGAGAAGAGGGTCATTCGTAGCCCAGGCTCAGGGTCGATCCTCAAAATCACCTGATTCGGTACGACATGGCTCGGGAGCTCGAGTGAACTGAGTTTTGGTGGATGACGAAAGATCAACCGGACCTCAGTCGCGGTAGCCTTCAGAGCCTTGCCAGCGCGTAGAAAGATAGGCACGCCCTCCCATCGCCAGCTATCGACGCTTAGGCGGAGAGCTACGTAGGTCTCCGTCTTGGATCCAGGTCGTACGCCCGGCACGTCCTGGTAACCCTGGTATTGCCCGCGAATAACCTGCGAGGGGTCGACCGTTGCCATAGCGCGAAAGACGTCGGCCTTCCTATCCCAGAGCGCACGGTCGCCTGGTTGGCTCGGCGCCTCCATCAGCACGAGCGCCAAGACCTGGAGGAGGTGATTTTGGACTACGTCGCGAAGAGCACCAACCGGGTCGTAAAATGCGCCTCGATCCTCTACCCCGAAGTCCTCGGTCATGTTGACCTGAATTGCGGAGACATGATCGCGGTTCCAGAGGGGTTCGAGTAGCGAGTTGGCGAATCGCAGATAGAACAGGTCGAGCACAGGTTGTTTCCCGAGGAAGTGGTCGATCCGTAGAATTTGTTGCTCATCGATCACAGCATGCAGGCGGTCATTAAGCTCCTTTGCCGAGCCGAGATCATGACCAAATGGCTTTTCAATCAGGAAAAATGCATCGGTGGCAAGTCCGTTTTTGGCGACCGCCTCGACGACTGGTGCAAAGAGAACTGGGGGAATCTCCAGGTAGTAGAGCTTACGCTGGGCCGAGCCCATGAGGTTGGCTAGTGCTTGGTAGGTGCTGTCGGCAGTGAAGTCCCCTCGCAGATATCGAAGACGGCTTGCCAGGCGATCGATCACCTTCGCATCTGGGTTCTCGATGGTGCTGGCGATCGAACTTCTCATGTGGTCGACTAGTCCGTCCGTGGACCAGTCATCCATGGCGACACCGATGATTGGACAGGTGAGTTTGTTGCTCTCTTCGAGGCGATAGAGCGAGGGAAAGGTCATCTTCTTGGCGAGGTCGCCACTGATGCCGAAGATGACGAAGACCTCCACTGATCGATCGACGTTTTGCCCGCTTGCGGTCTTAAGTGTTGTGGTCATTGCAGTTGAACTCCCCATTGTGTTGCAAGTATCTCTTCCGGTTCGAGTATGAGTAGGTCCTGTCCGCTCTGTAGGGCGTTGGGCGGCGCTGTCATCGGCTCGACAGCCATGGCTCGGCGACGTCGCCAACTGGGTAAAGTATCGCCAGTGAAGACTTGGAGATAGCGGTAACTTTGGTCTGCCCAGAGCTCAACTGTCCGGCCGTCGGTCCCTTTTAGGCGCGCCCAACTGGACGTGTGGGCGGCCGTATGAACGGCGAAGGTTGTGTCAAGGATACGATCTCCGACAGGCATTGGTGTTTCAAGATTTTGATGGGACCCATGTGCAGTGTCGGTTTGTGCAGTGTCAGTTTGTACAGTGTCGGTCGCCAGCTCGATGTGGGTGGCCGTGGCCGAGAAAACTGCCTGGTCAATGGTCTGGTCCTTGCCCGGAGAGAGGTAGGGGTGGTGCCCGAGAGCGAACGGACAGGCTTCAAGGCTGCGGTTGATGACCTCGGTGATAACCGTTAGCCCTCGGCTCGATAGCTCGTAGTGGAACTGAATAACGAGGCGAAAGGGATACCAAGGTGTGGGGTGCAGGGTCGTCTCCAGTGTCGCAGAACTCTGTGTGAGTCGAATGGCGTTGAAAGAATGCCAACGGACGAGGCCATGGATCGCGTTGCCAGCCTCCACCTCCGTCAAGGGCAGCGCATACTCCTGATCACGAAAGCGATACTTTCCCCCAAACACACGGTTCGGCCACGGCAAAAGGTGTGCACCATGAGCACCATCACAGATAGCGTCCTCGCTGTAGGACTCTAGGACCGGCCGGTCGTGGTGTTCAAGGAGTCGAATGCCTGCGCCAACTTCGACCACAACGGCGTGGTATCCTGCGTATGTCAAATGATACTGCTTGCCCGACGGGGGATCGGTTCGGGGTGTCTGCATTTGTCCTTGAGGCTAGCATGGTCTGGGTAAGTCGGCCATTTGGACCCCTCATTGGAGCCTTTCCGACGCTGAGATTGACGACATCACCGCCACTCACGAAGCTGAGCGACGGTTGGCTCGTTTCATTCTGTCCTCAACGTACTCCTGAACGAGGGTCGAGCCAAGGGTGTTGCCGGAGGAGTAAAACGCCTCCCCATGGTTGATGGCTATGACATCGTTGACAAAGCCCCGTAGCCCGTTGTCTGGGTTGAGTATGAACAGGTTGATGGTGATTCTCTCTCGGGTGCACCGTAGAACCTCCGCAAGTGTTCTTTGGATCGTCTCGCGTGAGGGCGGGTAGGAGAAGAAAACCTCATGGCTATCGGGATCGACGTGTGCGGTAGGTTCTCCGTCGGTGACGAGCAGGATTTGGCGATACCCGGGTTGATGTCGCAACCTGCTACGACACAGCAGTAGTGCATGTTCAATATTTGTGCCGTAGACATAGTCCCACTGTGCACTGGGGAGGTTGGCAAGATCGACCTCTCGAGCTACCTCAGAAAATACGACATAACCGAGGTAGTCGCGCGGATAGCGGGAGCGAATCAGGCTTGAGAGTGCAAGCGCGACCTGCTTGGCGGGGAGGAAGGTGTCGTTGAGCGGCATGGAGAGGGAGAGGTCGAGCGCCAACATGGTAGCAGCACGGGTCCGCTCCTCGGTGAGTTCGATGGCGAAGTCGTCAGGAGCCAGCTTCAAGGGAGTCCCTCCTCCCTGACGCGACAGAGCGTTGGTCAATGTCTCACGTACAGCGAGTCGAAATGGGTCCCCAAACTCATAGGGTTTTGTTTCGCCGCTGAGGTCGGTGCCTAGGTTGCCGATCTGTCGTGACTCGTGGTTACCGAGGAGACGGGCCTGTCCGGCTGGAAAGAGCCGGTGGAGTACGATATCTCCGAGCTTGTTGATGGCACTGCTTGTAAGTGCTAGCTTGCCGCCTTCACGGTCGATCAGGCCGGCACTATTGAGTTGATCGGCGAGTTGTTTGAGGCGGTTGACGGCTTCGGCGGCGTCGGAGCCGAGCAACTCCTCCAGTTGGGCACTGTCGAGCTCGGAGAGTCGTTCGGGACTTGAAGCCTGCTTCAGCGCACCCTCGAGCTCGTCGAGCTGGCCAAGCGTCGCCATGACATCCTCAAGCTCTCCGAGACCAAGTGGAGCCTCCCCGTGAAAGCCATAGCCGGTGGTAGCCCAATTATTCGACGAGGCAAGAGCGGAGCCAAGACGTGACATAGCTTCTCCAAGCTGGGGTGACTCAGAGATGGCGTCCATGAGATCCATGAGCTCTGCACGGGTTGCTGCATCCATCGAACTCAGAAGGGACTGTGTCAACCTCGCCGACTCTGCGATGCGAGCCATGAAGTCCTCAAAGTTTTCGTCGTCAGCAGCGATGCCTGGGTACTGCTGCTTGAAGTCGGCGAAGTCGGCTTCGACGTCGTCGCCATTGTTGAAGCGTTCGATGAGTCCAGCCAAATCGTTCATCATTTGGGCCATCGCTTCGGGATCCGCAGTGGTGAGTGCATTTCGCAGTTGATTAACCTGCTCGCGCAGCATCGAGGACCTGAGCGAGTCGACGAGGTCTTCGAAGCGCTCCTTTGCCCTCTCGTCGAGAAACTGGTAGTTGTTCAGCTCTCGGATGCGTTCGCCGAGTCCAGCAGGGAGCGCGTCGAGCTCAAGGCTTGAGAGAAGATGTTGCTCGTCACCGGTGGATGCAAAGGCGTCGGATCGTGTTGTGCGCTCCTGGTTGATGATGGCGTCGAGTTCCTTGTTGAGTTGAGCAACAAGACCGTTGGGGTCGTAGCGCGCAAGAAGTTCGTCACGACGCTGTCGTAACTGTTCTAACAGCGCCGCGAGCCCTGGTGTCTCCCCTAAGCCCTGAGCAACCAACTCACGAAGTGCCTCAGAGACGTTGCCGTGATAGGAGAGCGAATCGGCCATCGCATCGAGAATCGCGTCTGCCTCGGCCGCCGAGTCGAGCGCAGGATCGTAGTCGTGATAGCGGTAACGCTTAGCCACGGTCTGGCCCAAACGTCATACGGTCGACAGTCGTTCGACGCGAGAGTCGTCGCGTTGCGACGAGACCTTCGAGAGCAAGATCGATATAGCAGGGGAGTTCATCACCGGTTGGGGAGGGGCCAACAAATGCGCCAAGCTCTGGGTACCTCGCTAACAGGGTTTGGTAATCGCTGGCTGGCTGGTCGACGCGCATCTCAAGCGGCGATTGGTTTACCTCCTCGACGACGCCGGTCGCATCCTGATTCCCGTAGACCTGGTTGAACACGGCACCTATGGCGTGGCGCAGGAGAGTATTTCCGATCTTGGAACCCTCCCGGGGATCGAGCGACTCCACCTCGATTTTCCCGACAAAGGCGGGGAGAGCAGCCTCAAGATCGGTCACTCGAAGCGCTACCAGCGACTCTCCGTTGCGAACTGATCGGACGATTGCTGCTGCCGTAACCGCTTCGTAGGCGGCGATCGAAGCACGAACGGAGACGCCTGAGTGTTGCGAGATACTTGAGTGATGTCGGGCAAGCTGCGCCATCGTCGCGATGATCAGCGGGATTGGCTGTGGTGTGACGATCACCAGGTCGGACGGCAGTTTCGCTTCATTGGTCATGATGGCGATCTCGTCCTCCACTATTTCTGGGTAATGGGTGGTGATCTGAGTGCCGAAGCGATCCTTGAGGGGCGTAATCAATCGGCCACGGCTTGTGTAGTCCTCTGGGTTAGCCGAAGCGACGAAGAGGATATCGAGAGGCAGGGCGATCTTGTACCCTCGGATCTGAATGTCACGCTCTTCAAGAGCGCTCAACAAGCCAACTTGAATGCGTTCTGGCAGGTCAGGGAGCTCATTAATAGCGAATATGCCACGGTTGGTGCGGGGGACGAGTCCGTAGTGAATCGTGTCGGCATCGCCAAGATAGCGCCCCTCAGCGACCTTGATTGGGTCTACCTCGCCGATGAGGTCGGCGATGGTTGTGTCGGGGGTCGCGAGCTTCTCGCTAAAGCGTGCGGCTCTGGACATCCATGCGACACCTGCCTTCAGCCCCTCTTGGTTCAGGTGATCCCTGGTGCTGGGCAGTATCGGGTTGAGGGGATCCTCATTCAACGCAGAACCCTCCACTACTGGAACCCATTCGTCGAGTAGCTCATAGAGTGCCCTGATCATCCGGGTTTTCCCTTGGCCGCGTTCACCGAGGAAGATGATGTCATGCCCGATCACAAGTGCACGTTCAAGCTCCGGCAGCACGGTGTCTTGGTAACCAAACAATCCATCGATTAACGGCTCGCCCGCACGAAGTTTGGCAAAGACGTTGGCGCGAATCTCCTCGCGTACGGTCTTGGGCCTATAACCACTGTCTAGCAGGTCACCGAGGTTTGTTGGGAAGTCCATAGGAAAATGCTAGAGGGAAATCGCGCGAAATTTCATGAACTCACAGATTTCATGCAAAACTGTTAGGTGTGAACGTTCACTACCACAGTTATGACGCAGTTATTGTAGGTGCCGGTGGCGCTGGCCTTCGGGCTGCCCTCGAGACGGCTGGCAAGGTCCGCACCGCGGTAATCACCAAGCTCTATCCGACGCGCTCTCACACCGGTGCCGCCCAAGGTGGCATGTGTGCCGCCCTCTCGAATGTCGAGGAGGATTACTGGGAGTGGCACGCCTTCGACACCGTCAAGGGTGGCGATTACCTTGGTGACCAGGATGCGATTGACATCATGTGTCGCGAGGCGATCGATGCCGTGATCGACCTGGAGCATTTTGGACTCCCGTTCTCCCGGACACCTGAGGGGCGGATCGACCAGCGCCGCTTTGGCGGACACACGCGAAACCATGGCGAGGCGCCGGTACGCAGAGCCTGCTACGCGGCTGATCGTACCGGGCATATGATTTTACAGACACTCTATCAGCAGTGTGTCGCTGCTGATGTGAACTTTTTCAATGAATTCCAGGTCTTCGATGTACTCTTCGATGGGGAGGGTGCGTCGCGGCGCGCGGCTGGAGTGGTTGCTTACGAACTCGCAACCGGTGATCTGCATGTCTTTGCCTCAAAAGGGGTCTTGTTCGCGACCGGAGGGTACGGACGCATCTTTCAGATCACCTCGAACGCCCATACACTCACCGGCGACGGTCCAGGTGTTCTGTTCCATCGGGGTATCCCGCTTGAGGATATTGAGTTCTTTCAGTTCCACCCCACCGGCATCTATGGCATCGGTATTCTGCTCACGGAGGGAGCGAGAGGCGAGGGGGGGATCCTGCGCAATGGCCTTGGGGAACGTTTCATGGAGCGGGTCGCACCCACCGTCAAAGACCTGGCACCCCGTGATATGGTGGCAAGGGCGATTCACGCCGAGATCAAGGAGGGACGAGGGGCGGGCCCGGATAAGGATTACGTCTACCTCGATCTCACCCACCTTCCACCCGAACAGATCGATGCTAAGTTGCCAGACATCAGTGGGTTTGTTCGGACCTACCTTGGTCTAGAGCCAAAGACTGACCCGATTCCTATCCAGCCAACTGCCCACTATGCGATGGGTGGCATCCCGACCAACGTCCACGGTGAGGTGGTCATCGACGGAAACAACACGGTGCTGCCGGGACTCTATGCGGCTGGCGAGTGCGCCTGCGTCTCAGTCCACGGCGCGAATCGTCTGGGAACCAACTCCCTTCTTGACATCAATGTTTTTGGACGTCGGGGTGGACGCGCAATGGTCGAGTATGTCCAGGGGGTTGATCACCCTGATCTTCCTCGGTCCGTCGTCGATCCGACGCGAGAGCGTATCGATATGATGATGAACTCGACCGGCAGCGAGAAGGTCGGCGCGATCCGAGGAGAGTTACAGGTGGCGATGATGCGCGACGCCTCGGTGGTGCGAACTGGAGAGTCGCTGCAGGAGGCATTGCGGGTTATCCACGAGCTCAGAGATCGTTACGAGAAGGTCACTATTGACGATAAGGGCTCGGTGTTCAACTACGACCTCACCGAGGCCTTGGAGCTCGGCAGTCTCCTCGATATCGCAGAGGTCCTCGTCTTAGGGGCAGATGCGCGCAAGGAAAGCCGGGGTGCTCATTGGCGTGATGACTTCCCGACCAGGGATGATGCAAACTGGATGAAGCATACCCTGGCCTATCGGGATGAGTCGGGTGCGATTACTCTTGACTACAAGCCAGTGGTCCAGGGCCGCTATGAGCCGATGGAGAGAAAGTATTAAATAATGACGACTACCGTACAACCCGCAGAAGAGATCGCACTCATCAAAGAGGTGGATGTCCATCTCACCATCAAGCGTTTCAACCCCGAGACCGATGTGCGTCCACATTGGCGTGAATACGATCTCAAGTTGAAGAGCTCCGACACGGTTCTCAATGCGCTGATTGCGGTGAAGAGCACGATCGATGGAACGCTCAGTTTTCGGCGAAGTTGTGCCCATGGTGTCTGTGGCTCTGACGCGATGATGATCAACGGTGAGAATCGCCTGGGGTGTGTCAACCTGATCTCGACGATCGGGACTGATCTTGTCATTGAGCCGGTCCGCGGTCTGCCAGTGATCAAGGACCTCGTCGTCGATATGGAGCCGTTCTTTGCTCAATATCGCAGTGTGCTCCCCTATCTGATCGCCAATGACGACCCCGGTTACAAGGAGCGTTACCAGTCACCAGAGGAGCGCGCCCGCTTCGACGACACCACAAAATGCATCCTCTGCGGGGCTTGCTCTACGTCCTGCCCTGTGTATTGGGCAAACGGGACCTACATAGGTCCTGCTGCTATCGTCAATGCTCATCGCTTCATCTTCGACTCCCGTGATCAGGCCAAGACGGAGAGGCTTGACATCTTGAACCAGAAGAGTGGCGTATGGAGATGCCGAACCTCCTTCAACTGTACGGAAGCTTGCCCAAGGGGAATCAAGGTGACGGAGGCGATTGAAGAGGTCAAAAGAGCGATTCTCTATGATCGATCCTGAGCAGCCAAACATCGCCCAGGCGGGGCGTGATGGCGACGCGGAAGTTGTGTTGTTCTTAGTGTTGCGTTCATCACCGGTGGGCATGGCCAGGGCGCTGGCGCTTCGGCGAGACGCGTCGATTGTCGAGCTCCCTGCTCTTGATGCAGCGCAATTGGCTCCGGATCGGACAGTCGAGATCCTCGCACCGCAAGGGAGTGACTCCGGTGTTGGTGAGCTACTACGACAAGGTGAGATCCGTATCCTTAAAGGGGCTCCACTGCTGCAGGAGCAAGCGGGGCTTTTACGGGAGGCGGTCGCTGCGAGGGGGTAAGTGCGATGTTGGGTAGCCGCAGGGAGATCCGTCCACCTATTTGGCCGGGATGGTATCCGGAAGGAGAGGGCAGGCTACGCTACTTTGACGGCCAGGCGTGGACGACATCGGTGCGGCAACGCCCAAGTTTCACGAACTTCGTCAGAGAGCTGCCAGCGCCTGAGGTGTCGTTCGCTCAACCGGCTTATCGCAGTCGACGTCTTGTCAGAGTAATGAGCCTCCTTGTCGTTGCGTTGTTACTCGGTGGTATTGTGGCACAACTTGTGATCTTTGGTTTGGCGGGCTCGTCGAGTCCTAAAATCCAGGGTCTGGCCAGCTACCGACACGCCGCGAACCACGTGTGTGCGAGCGTTTTCGAAGGCGTGCGCGTGGGTGAACTTGAAAGGAACGCCGAAGTCCTGATGAGCACGAAACTCAGTCAGGGTGCCTCCGCGTTCAGCGTTCTTGCTGCGGAGACCACCAAGGTGCCCCTCGCGACTACCGTTGCAGCCCGTTGGTCCGATTTGGCCATCGCATGGTCGACGTACTTGCACGACCACAAGCAACATCGAGCTTCGGTGCTCAGTTCGATGCGTGCACTAGACCAGTCGGCTGACGCTGTCGGGGTAAAGGATTGTGCTGTTTTTACTCCTTCGGTTCAGCGGGCTGTGCTATCCTAGACTCATCCGAATCTCGAAGGGGGAGTCGTGATCGAACACTGCATCGATGATAACCTGTTGGTCCGCTATCGTCGCCTTCTAGACGCTGAGGATCTGGCCTTTAGCGAGATGGAACATGCTTTTGAGGAGGGCGATCGGACGAAGTTCGAGCGGGATAAATCCGCTTGGCTCCAAGCTCTTGAGGAGCGACTCGGTTATCTTGATCGCTGTGGTTTTGTCAGTGAGCGCGAGTCGCGCCTCTTCGCTTAGCCGTCCTTTCGTGATAGTTACTCCGCGTCAGCACGGGGTTGAGTAGCTAGCTCATCCTGCCACAGAATGAGGTCGGGGCGATGGCGTGGTAGTGTCACTCGCCGGGTCAGGTCGCAACGAAACGCTCGTGAGTCATCCGGGTCGGCGTGATGTTACTGCTTGGTTGGGCTCGGAGCCATCTCCGCCGAGTGTCGGACCACTTGGGGTGCGCGTTTATGGGTTTTGAGCTGCTCGGTTAGCGGACAGGCCAGAACTAAGGTAAGATTCGCCTAGTGGAGAGACCCTACCGAGTTGTTGTTGCGAAGCCAGGCCTAGACGGTCACGATCGTGGGGCGAAGGTCGTCGCGCGAGCGTTACGGGATGCTGGCTTTGAAGTTATCTATACGGGACTGCATCAGACGGTCGAACAGATCGTCGAGACCGTAGTTCAAGAGGATGCCGATGCGGTTGGTGTATCGTTGCTCTCAGGTGCCCATCTCACCCTCGTTCCGAAGTTAATCGACGGGCTGAGAAGTCGGGGACGCGGGGCAGTGCTGCTCGTTGTCGGAGGGATTATTCCCGAAAACGACATCCCTGTGTTGCACGAGATGGGGGTGGCGCAGGTTTTTACCCCAGGCTCTTCGCTGACGGCGATCTGCGAATGGCTAGAGTCGACCCTTGACGCTAGGGAGTTGTCGGCCTGAGCAGCTGCTCACAGGCTGATGTGAGTGGGTGGTCGAAGTGATGGTACCGGATGGCACGTCCGCGATGAAGAATGGAAAGTTGGGATGAGATGACATATGGGAGTGTGGGCTAGTGGATCTATTTGAATATCAGGGCAAAGACTTTTTTGCACGGTATGGTGTGCCGACCTCTTCAGGGGTGCTCGTGCGAGACCCTCAGGCGGCTGTTGATGCCGCCGCTGAGGTCGGCTTTCCGGCGGTGATCAAGGCCCAAGTTCAGGTGGGAGGTCGCGGTAAGGCAGGCGGTGTGAAGCTGGTTCATAATGATGCTGAGGCACTCGAGGTGGCGACAGCGATTCTAGGTATGGATATCAAGGGTCATACGGTGCATAAGGTGTGGGTGGAGCATGCCTCCGATATTGCGAAGGAGTACTACGTCAGCTTCACCCTCGATAGGGGGGTCAAGCAGTATCTCTGCCTCTTGTCTTCCGAGGGTGGCGTGGAGATCGAAGAGGTAGCCAAGACGCACCCGGACGCGATCGCTCGAGTCCATATCGATCCACTTGAGGGGCTGACTGACGCTGAGGCTGAGCGAGTTGTGGCGGAGGCTGGCATCGATGAACCAGCCCGTGTCGGCGTTGCCAAGGTTTTGATGCAGCTCTACCAGGCCTTCGTAGAGGGTGATGCGGATCTCGTCGAGGTGAATCCGCTGATCATCAAGACCGACGGCAAGGTTCACGCGCTCGATGCCAAGGTCACTCTCGACGATAGCGCGAGTTATCGCCATCCGGAATGGGAGGCCTACCGGGCTGATATGGAGCTCGATGGCCGGGAGGCCCTTGCTCGCTCGAAGGGCTTGAACTACATCGGCCTGGACGGCACCGTTGGTATCATCGCGAATGGTGCTGGACTCGCTATGGCGACCTTGGATGTCGTCAGTCAAGTAGGCGGCCGGGCAGCAAACTTTCTTGACCTTGGCGGTGGGGCAGGAGCCGACGCAATGGCGAACGCACTTGAGGTGATCAACACTGATGAGAAGGTACAGGCAGTGTTCATCAATATCTTTGGAGGTATCACACGCTGCGACGAGGTGGCGAAGGGCATCCAAGAGGCTCTCGATCGTGTCAACCTCACCTTCCCGATGGTGATCAGGCTGGATGGCACGAACGCGAAGGAGGGTCACGAGATCCTGCAGGGACTTTTGTCGGATCAGATTCGTGTTGAAAAGACGATGGTTGGGGCCGCTGCTGTCGCAGTTGAGCTCGCAAAGAAGGGTGAACGATGAGCATTTTCGTCGATGAAAACACGAAGGTAATCGTGCAAGGTTTAACCGGCAACCAGGGTCGGTTCCACGGCTTGCGTAACCGGGATTACGGCACCAAGATTGTCGCAGGGGTGACGCCCGGCAAGGCTGGGACCGACGTTGACGGGATCCCCATCTTCGATTCAGTCAAGGAGGCGGCAGCTGCAACTGGTGCCACTGCGAGCTTCATCGTTGTGCCTCCCCGTTTCGCCGCCGATGCCATCATTGAAGCTGCCGCCGCTGGAATCGCCTTCGTCGTGTGTATCACCGAGTTCATCCCGGCCAAGGACGAGGCGATGGTTGCGAGCGTGCTACGGCGCAACTACCCGGGAACACGGCTTCTGGGGCCAAACTGTCCGGGCATCATCTCACCGGGGCGCTGCAACATTGGCATCACTTCGGGAGACATCGCTCTTGCTGGGGGCCCTGTGGGCATCGTCTCTCGCTCGGGGACGCTTACCTATCAGGCACTTTACGAGCTCAGCCAGAAAGGGGTCGGCCAGACGACGTGCGTGGGCATTGGTGGAGATCCAGTACCAGGCACGAACTTTATCGACTGCCTTGCCGCCTTTGAAGCTGATCCCGAGACCAAGGCGGTGCTGATGATCGGTGAGATCGGAGGCGAGGAGGAGGAGAAGGCGGCGGCGTTCATCAAGGAACACGTCACCAAGCCAGTCGTTGCCTATATCGCTGGGGTTACCGCCCCTCCTGGTCGCAAGATGGGACATGCAGGAGCGATCGTCTCCGGCGGCCACGGTACCGCCCAAGGCAAGATGGATGCCCTACGAGAGGCGGGGGTCGTGGTAGCGCTGAATCCGACTGAGGCCGGTGACCGAATGGTCGAGATCGTTGAAAGGCTCTAGGGTTCGCATCGGGTAGCCTATCGGCGTGCGTGTAGCGGTTCTTGTCTCTGGTGTGGGTTCGATCATGGAGGCGATTGTTGGACGGGGAGTGACGCCAGCGCTGGTGCTAGCGGATCGCCCGTGTCGTGGTCTTGGAGTTGCTGAGTCATCAGGGATTGAGGCGCTGTTGATCGACAGGAAGGCCTTTCTCGACGCCGCAGGAGCGTTTGATCGCGAGCGTTACAGCGATGCGGTAGGTGCCGCGTTGAGGGAGTCTTCCATCGATCTGGTTGCGCTTGCGGGATTTGGGACGATTCTCAGTGGATCGGTGCTTGAGCAATTCCAGGGCTCGATCCTCAACACGCACCCGTCGTTGTTGCCGAGCTTTCCAGGTTGGCACGCCGTCGAACAGGCCCTTACATCCGGTGTCAAGGTTACGGGGACCACGGTGCACCTGGTCGTACCAGAGGTCGATGCAGGGCCAATCGTAGCTCAGGAGCCGGTGCGCGTACTGCCAGGTGATGACCTGGCCACGCTCCATGATCGGATTAAGTCGGTAGAGCGATGGCTGTATCCGTCGGTAGTGGTAGTCGCCCAGCGGCGGGCACTTCCGGGGACGACATGGTGGCTACAGGATAGTTTTCGTAACGAACTCGAACAGGAGGTGCAGCGATGCAGGCCCTAATCTCACTCTATGACAAATCAGGAATCGAGAGTCTTGCTCCGGCCCTCGTCGAGGCGGGTTACTCGCTGATCGCGAGCGGAGGTACTGCCGAGGCCCTTCAGCAACTCGGTATCGACCACACCAAGGTCGAGGATCTCACCGGTTTCCCCTCGCTTTTTGGGGGGCGAGTGAAGACTCTGCACCCCGCAATCCATGGTCCGATCTTGGCGGACCGGTCGAACCCCGATCACCTCAGCCAGCTTGAGACACAAGGGTGGTCGGCGGTTGATCTTGTAATCGTCAACCTCTACCCGTTCGACTCCGATCCAGGCGTTGAGCTCATCGACATCGGAGGTCCTGCGCTTGTGCGGGCGGGAGCTAAGAATTTTGCATCCGTCACGGTCGTGGTTGATCCAAATGACTATAGTTGGGTGCTCGATCACCTGGCAACGGGAACGACCATCGACGAACGTCGTAGACTCGCGGCGAAGGCGTTCTCTTACGTATCAGCCTATGATGCTCGAGTCTCCAGTTGGCTGGAGGGCGACACCGCGATCTTGCCGGCGCACAAGGTGTTGCACTTGACACGAACGAGGGAGCTCCGCTATGGCGAGAACCCACATCAACCCGGTGCCTTCTACGTGGAAGAGGGTGTTCAGGCGGGTTGGGGGAATGCTCAATGGCTAGGGACTGAGGCACCCTCATATCTCAATATCTTCGATGCTGACGCCGCCCAGCACCTGCTCGACCGCCTCGGCACGGAGCCAGCCTGCGTAATCGTCAAACATGGGGGTCCCTGTGGTGTAGCTAGTCGTGACACCATCGTCGATGCATACAACGAGGCTTTCGAGGGAGATCCTCTTTCGGCTTTTGGTGGCGTGGTCGCCATCAATCGCCCACTGACAGAAGAACTTGCCCGGGCGATGTTGGAACATCCAAAGTTTGACGTGCTCGTCGCACCTGGCGTCATCGGACAGGCGCACGAAATTATCCTCGAACGACGACGCCGGAGCCGGATTGCTCTCTTTCCAGGAGCACCGTCGACGCTTGGAATCCGTTCAGTGGCTGGAGGATATCTCATGCAACCCTCAGACGAACTCGAGGCGGCAGAGGAGTTTAGGCTAGTCACATCACGGCGAGCGTCGGCCTTGGAACTCGCCGACGCATGGTTAGCCGTCGCCGTTGCTCAAGCCGGAGCCTCGAATACCGTCACCATTGTTCAGGATCAGGCGGCGGTGGGGGTAGGACAAGGCCAACCGTCCCGAGTGGATGCCAGCAAGATCGCGGTGGCAAAGGCTGGTGGCAAGGCTCGCGGTGGGGCAGCTGCCTCAGATGCCTTTTTCCCATTCCCTGATGGACTTGAGACGTTGATAGATGCTGGTGTGACCACGGTCGTTGCTCCCTCGGGCTCGGTGAAGGACGACGAGATCGCTGCGATCGCCGAGCGAGCGGGGGTCGCCTTCTACTTCGCACCGCGTCGTCACTTTCGGCACTAGACCATCCGATCGATGGTTTTTGATCGGATGAACCAGAGAGCGTTGTGAGTAAAGGAACGTAGATGTCAGCAAGGATATTGGACGGTAACTGGGCTGCTGAGCAGGTCAAAGCGGGTCTCCGCGATCGAATCGGGGTCCTTGGCGCGCGTGGTGTAACGGTGGGATTGGCAACGGTACTTGTCGGTGATGACGCGCCGAGCGCCCGCTATGTCGCCATGAAGCACGCCGACTGCAGCGAGCTCGGTATTACCTCCTACGATCACCGACTCAATGGGAGTGCTACGATGGCCGAGCTATTGGCAAAAATCGAGGAACTCAACGCGGATGATCGTGTCCACTCGTACCTGATCCAGCTCCCGCTTCCCTCACACCTCGATCAAGAGGCGGTGTTGGCTGCTGTCGCTCCAGAGAAGGATGTCGATGGCCTGCATCCGTTTAACCTCGGGCTGTTGACCCTCGGCCAACCAAGGGTGGTTGCTTGTACTCCTGCTGGTATCGTCGAGCTGCTACGACTGCACGGTCTGGACTTGACGGGGAAGCATGTGGTGATCGTGGGGAGGGGGGTCACCATCGGTCGACCGCTTGCGCTCCTGCTGGCCCTGAATCGCCCTGGTCTCAATGCGGCGGTGACCGTCGTTCACTCAAGGGTCAAGTCCCTGGCGAGCTACACAATGGAGGCCGATGTGATCGTCGCAGCGGCTGGCTCGCCAGGAATTATTGATGCAGCGATGGTGCGTCCCGGAGCGGTTGTCGTTGGAGCCGGTACAACCTTCGAGGGGCGGAGGCTTCTCTCGGATGTAGATGAGAAGGTTGGAGAGGTGGCTGGTTGGATCACGCCTCGGCTCGGTGGGGTTGGTCCGATGACGCGAGCAATGCTCCTCTCAAACGCGGTGAGCGCGGCAGAGACGAGACTTGGTGAAAGCTGATCGTTTTGCGGCGAAGACGGGCCTCATCCGCTCGGTCGAGGTATGGCCAGCGAGGAGTGAGACACAGAAGGCTCGGCTTCGTGAACTCCTGATCGTCCTTAAGGCCGTGCAGCCCGATTTTGTCACCGTCACCTATGGAGCCATGGGTTCATCACGCGAGCGTACTCTCTCGCTTGTCGAGGAGCTCGTCCGGGAGGGGTTTGCTGTCGTCGCTCACCTTGCCTGCCTTGGCAACACTCGCGATGAACTGGTGGAACTCATACACCGGTATGAAATCAGTGGCGCGTGCGGTATCCTCGCGCTGCGCGGCGATCCGCCGCTTGAGAGCGAAGCCCAGCTGCCCCAAGGTGAACTTCAGTACGCGAGTGAACTTGTGGATTTGATACGCCGGGAATCCGACGTGCCGGTGGCGGTTGCACTCCATCCCGATGGCCATCCGGACTCCAAAGATCTATCCAGCGACCGAAGGTTTGCTGCGCAGAAGTTGGCACAGGCTGACCTAGGGTTAACCCAGTTCTTCTTCGATTACGGCTCGTTTTCCCAGCTCCGTGCCGCGATGATCGAACGGGGTGTCACGACCCCCATTATCCCAGGACTTATGGTACCGTCATCGCTCAAACAACTCAAGAGGATGGCTGAGATGGCGGGGATTGAAGCACCTGATCGGGTGGACGAGGTAACCCCTATCGGCATCGATGGCGCTTCGATCTTTCAGTCTCTGGCCCTCGATGACGCGATTGCTACCGCCAAGATGGCGATAGCCGACGGGGTTCGTGGTGTCCATCTCTTCTCGATGAACAACGCAGAGGTCACCCTTGAGTTCTTCACTCGTTTGGGAAGTAGCGAGCCGTCCTGATCCCACCTTGGGTGTTGGTGAATGACCTGTAGCCGTAGCCATCGGTTGCTCCTGGCGGTCAAAATCGCGTTTACGTAGTATTTACCTGAAGTTAGCCCTCTGGTAGCGTCAGCGTTGCGCAGCGTCAACCGTAGCCGGGCACACTGGTAGTAACTCCGGCGACTCTGCCAGGGGGATTACTTAGACAGAAAGGTATGCGATGAGCGACGGTAATCAATCCATCTCAGATGCGTTGAACAATGCTCCTCTATCAAGGTTCCACTCACGATCAATTTTTGTAGCAGGCATGGGCTTCTTCACCGATGCGTACGACCTTTTCATCATCGGTACCGCCACCACGCTCATCGCAAAGCAGTGGGGTTTGAGTGCATCTGAGACAGGTCTGATCAACTCGATCACCCTACTCTCGGCATTCTTTGGCGCGATCATGTTTGGGCGTCTGTCCGACAAGCTTGGACGTAAGAAGGTCTATGGCTTGGAGGCTGGCCTGATGGTGGTTGGCGCTGTACTCTCTGCCTTCTCTCCCGGGTTCATCTGGCTGTTGATCTTCCGCTTCATTCTCGGGATTGGTGTCGGCGGTGACTATCCGATGTCAGCGGTGCTGATGAGCGAGTACTCGAACACCAAGTCGCGAGGTAAGCTCGTCGGACTGGTGTTTGCGATGCAGGCGCTAGGCACCGTGGCTGGTTACGTGGTTGCCCTTGCCTTGTTATCGGCGAACGTCAATGCTGATATCGCATGGCGGCTGATGCTCGGCCTGGGAGCTGTCCCAGCGCTAGCCGTCGTCTATCTCCGTCGCAAGATGCCGGAGTCGCCGCGCTATAGTTCGCGAGTGATGGGTGATAACGCCACCGCGGCGAGGGATTTGGCCTCCTTCTCCGGTGGGGAGCTCGTGGTTTCACGTGCGAATGACAAACCAGCGCGTATGAGCCTCGGTGCCTTCCTATCGAATCGGCGCTACCTGCTCTATCTGTTGGGTACGGCTGGTTCCTGGTTCGTCTTCGACTACGCCTACTACGGCAACTCGGTCTCGGCTCCGTTGATTGTCAAGAGCGTCCTCGGTGGCACCGGAGCACATGTGCTCACAGAGGCGATCGCCTTGCAGTTGATCGTCTTTAGCGTCGCAGCGGTCCCTGGCTACTATCTGGCAGCCATGTTCATGGACAGAATCGGGCACAAGCGGCTACAACTGATCGGCTTCCTTTTCATGGGGCTTGCCTTCCTGGCGATCGGGGTGATACCGAATATCACCACGCTGGTCCTTCCCTTCCTCCTGCTCTTTGGCGTGAGTTACTTCTTCGCCGAGTTTGGACCGAACGAGACGACCTTTGTTCTCGCGGGTGAGGTCTATCCGACGAGTGTACGCTCTACCGGTCATGGTCTCTCAGCGGGTATCGCGAAGTTTGGAGCCTTCCTCGGGGTCTACCTCTTCCCGATTATTAAGAGTCACCTCGGGGTAGCTGGCGCTCTGGACTTCTCCTTCGGAATGGCGGTGATCGGGTTTCTGATCACGCTTGTGCTTCCAGAGCCGGCGAATCGATCGATGGAGGACGTCTCTGGGGAGGACGATATCGCACGCCATGCGGAGAAGATTGTACGCGAAGCTGCTGATCGACTGACTCCACAGCAAGACTAGGTTCGCAATCTACCAGGGTAGGAATGACCAATGATGGAGCTGTATGGGTGTTGCGTGACACCCATACAGCTTTTGTTGTTCGACCTCGCTGTTGTGGTCGTTCCAGTGCTATTCTTCACGCTCCTCCGCATGCATGCGGCTCCGGAGACAAGTCCCCTAGGAGTGGTCACCTGTGAGCGGACTATCGACCGCATCGATGGCCTCGATCGTTTTTGAGATCATGGCGGCGAAGTGTTGCAGTTCGGAGGTTTTCCAATCTCGATAAATTCGGTGCATAAATTCGGTGGAGTCACTCCGTGCCTGATCGAGGACTTTCTGGCCTTGGGGACTCAGAGAGAGTAATGTTGAGCGACGATCGTTTGGGTCGGTGACCTTCTCAACGAGTTTGGCTGCTTCGAGGAGCGATGTCTGACGACTGGCGTTGGAAAGGTCGAGCTTGAGTGCCTCTGCCAGGCTGGTCAGCCGCGATTGGGGGCTGTCGGCAAGGGCTGACAGTATCGTCAGCGCGGTGAGATCAAGACCCTGATAGAGATCGTGGGCTAGCTGAGAAGAGTGTCGACGGCTCCAACGAATCATCGATCGGAGCCCGTCCTCAATCTCCTCTAGATAGGCGTCGCGATCTGGTCTATCGCCCTGATTCATCTCAACGCTCCTGTTGCTGTGGATCCTTCGATCATGCTACCGGCTTTGGGGAAAAGTAGTAAAGTTGTCATCGTGAGGTTATGTTTCGCGGGGAGGTGACGATATAACCGCTATGTATCCGAAGCAGGCACCACCACCCCAGTCGACCCCAGAGCGTGCTCCCTTCTGGGCAGTGCTTGAGCGGACGGCGGCACTTGCGGAACCGCCACAGGGTGTCAAGGTTCCGGAGTTGATTGACCTGGCGCGCGACGTGCCCCCCACTGATGGTGGGGATACGAGGGTGGTTGAGAGTGATGCACAGCTTCCTCGGGAGGTCTACGCACATATTCGCGGTCTACTCGGGGACGTTGAGACTCCGGTACTACCGGGGACCTTCTCAGGCCAAACGCCTAGCGAAGCACCTTCCCTGGAGACAGATTCAGTCGCCTCCGGGGCGACGATACGCCAACACGCTGACGTCGCCAAGCAGTCCACCTTGGAGACTCAAGGCGATCACGGGGGGCACGACAGTGGTAGTTCTGTCGACGACCCGACGCTCGGCAGCAGCCTGGAGAGGACTCAATTGCAGGAGACAACTCAGCCGGCCGATCCCATGCAGGATAACGGGGGTGTTGGACCGATGTATGAGTTTGGCGCTCACGCGACGGTGATACCTGGGACCGAGGAGTTCATGAGTTCCCTGGCACGTAAGAACAGGGCTTTCGAGCACACGGGCGAGATCGATACCGATCTAGATCGAGCGGCAGACAAGCTCGGCTGGAACAGATCAGACGACGATGTTGTCGCAAAACGAAAGATCTTTAAGAAGAAGAAACGATCGTAGGCACAGGCGGTAGTTTGCCAGCAGCAATCCCGTCTATTCTTCGTCGATATCCCAGGTCACATAGATCCCTTCGCGTTCTGCGTCACGCATGACGCGTTCGCGGTTTCGTCGAAATTGTGGGTCGTGCGGGGGCAACATCATGAGGCGCGCGTTGACACGTAGTGTGAACTCATCGACGACAGCGCGATCACCGGAAAGCCAACGAACCTCCCAATGCGGCGCAACAGGTCCCAGATAGGCGATCCTGATCCTCGCGCGGACTTCTACTGGCTGCTCCGTCTCACTCATTCCTCACAGCCTACCCTGTCTGTCACCTGGTATACGGCCATGACCCTACGTACAAGGTGTCATCCAAAAGGTTGACAAAGAGGCGCGTTGGTTGGCAAATGTTACTGTGCGGTAATATCCTAGTTGTCAATGGATTACTCAAAGGGGGAGGGAACCTTGGCGACTGACGAATCTGATGAGATCGTATGGGTCAGCGAGCCGTGGATGGCGGTAGGAGCCTGCAGGGGTTTGGATCCTGCGATCTTCTTCCCATCCGATGGCTCGGGAGTGATTGGTGCACGTAAGATCTGTTTCACGTGTGCTGTCATCGAAGAGTGCCTGGCTTATGCACTGAAATATCGCATCGAGCACGGGGTATGGGGAGGTTCCTCGGAACGCGAGCGTAAGCGGCTGCAGCGATCCCAACTCATTCGTCGCTAGCTGGGGAATCGTTGGCATTGTGGGGAGATTTCGTTTTGGACCATTCCCGGATGAACGACGGTGGGGTAGATGCCCGCTTTGGTCGTCGCGGGCGGAATCTACCCTTGTGTTGCGCTATGCGAACGGCTAGCATCGTTTCCGTGCTTGAATGTGTCGTCAATGTTTCTCAGGGGCGTGACAAGGGTGTTATCGATGAAGTCGCGGCGAGTTGTGGCGATTCGCTCCTTGACGTACACTCAGATTTTGACTATGATCGCTCGGTGCTAACGCTGGCTGGGCCATCTGTCACCGTGGACGTGGCACGTCTTGCTCGCCGCACACTTGAACTCATCGATTTTCGTAGATATCGGGGGGTTCACCCAGCCCTGGGTGCCCTCGACGTTGTCCCTTTTGTGCCCCTTGGTGAGACGACTTTCGAGACTGCAGTGCGCCAGCGTGATGAGTTCGGAGCGTGGTTGGCAGAACAGTTTGGCCTTCCTGTCTTTCTCTACGGCGATGAAACCTCACTTCCGCAGATTCGAAAAAGTGCCTTCACTACGCTGGCGCCGACCTATGGCAACCCTCGACCGGACCCGATAGTGGGATCGACCTGTGTCGGGGCTCGCGGTCTTCTCGTCGCGCTCAACATCAATCTTGCCTGTTCGTGGGAGCGTGCCCGATACGTCGCACGCACCCTGCGATCGGGCAGCGTGCGAGCACTCGCGCTCCTCGCGGGTGATCGGGTTCAAGTCTCTATGAACCTTATCGATCCGCTGGTCTTTACCCCCCTCATGGCGGTCGCGAGTGCGGCCTTGATGGAGCAGGTGCGTTCAGTGGAGCTCGTCGGTCTCCTTCCAGAGGCGGTGGTATTGGGTCATGAGGCTGAATACGAAGCCGTGGGGATCGATCCGACGGCGACGATTGAGGCACGACTACGTCGAAAGATTGCGCATTCCTGACCAGAGGAGTTCGGTGGTCTGCGCGGCCCGCTTCGTGGCGAGTCGGGCGTGAAAGCGTTCGTCGCCGTGGCGTTCGATGTCGAGAAGGTACGAACGTGCGGCTCCTTGAGCCAGTCCAATGAGGGCGAACGAAACGAAGGCGCGGTAGGTATCGTCCTCGACCCCGCTAACCCTGCTGGCGACCAGTTCGGCGATGGTGAGTTGTATCTCATCGATCACCCGTTGAAACTCTTCATCCTGTTGACCTCGGCCGTCGAAGAGAAGTCGGTAGGCGAGGCGATGGTGCTGTACGAATTGGAAGAAGGCACCAACGCCGGCTCGTAGTCGCTCGTGTGGCGGTTCAACGGTCGCTGTTGCAGTCGCGATCGAGGAGGTGAGTCGGTCGCCTACCTCCCTCAGTAGCTCGAGGTAGAGACTCCGCTTCGAGTGAAAGTGACGGTAGACGATCGGCTTTGTCACCGAGGCTCCTGCCGCGATCTCATCCATCGAGGCAGCATCAAAGCCGTGAATAGCGAACTGCTCTATTGCGGCGGCGATGATGACCTCACGGCGATCGGCGGCCGAGAGCCTTGAAGTACGAGTTGACGCTGGCATAATAGTAGATTTGGTCTCCGAGGAAGGTTGAGGGCTAGCATCTACGATATATGGATTCTGAGCAAGTCATCGTAGAACGGCAGGAATCGGTCGTACAGTTGGTCATCAACGGGCCAGATCGGCACAACGCTCTCGACTGGAAGACATTGACTCTTTTGCACAGCTGCATTGAGGAGATGGCGGCGGATGCGACGGTTCGGGTGATCATACTCACCGGCCAAGGCGACCGAGCATTCTCGAGTGGGGTCGATCTTGCTGGGATGGGTGAGGGTACCTCGCAGCGGGTACTTCATGAGTCGCGGGCCAAGGTGGCGGCCCTCATTCAGGCGATGTGGGCTGCGCCTCAACCTGTCATCGCAAAGGTGCGTGGTTATGCGCTCGCTGGAGGCTTTGGATTGGCGATGGCGGCCGATGTGGTCCTTGCGTCGGAGTCGGCCATCTTTGGAACCCCAGAGGCGGAGGTGGGTCTGTGGCCTTTCCAGATCACCGTTCCGCTGCTTCGCTTTGCGCCGCCTCGAGTCGCGTTGGAGTTGATGTTAACGACGCGACGCATGGACGCCGCCGAGGCGTTGAGGTATGGGCTCATCAATCGCGTGGTGGCCGATGAGGAGCTAGACGCGGCGGTTGATCGATTTGCTGCTGAGCTCGCCCAACTATCCAGTGCGGCGACGGGTTTTGGGAAGCGTTCTTTCTATCAGGTATCGGGGTCGATGGACCGCGAGCATTTTGACTATCTCGCTACACTGCTGACCCTGGTGAACCAGTTTGACGATGCGAAGGAGGGCCTGCTTGCTCGCCGAGAGCACAGACAACCTCGGTTTCTCGGCCACTAGGCTACGATCTCATGGCTCAACCCGTCGCGCTTATCACCGGCATCACTGGCCAAGATGGCTCGTACCTGGCAGAGCTGTTGCTCGAGAAGGGTTATACCGTTGTGGGCATGCACCGACGATCGAGTACCCTCAATTTTGAGCGTATTCACCACATTCAGGATCGACTGATCCTTGAGCCAGGGGATCTCCTCGATGAGGTATCGATGATGCGAGTGCTCCGAATGTATCAACCCTCGGAGGTCTATAATCTCGCTGCTCAATCCTTTGTGCAGACCTCTTTTGGTCAGCCGGTCCTGACCGGGGAGACGACGGCGTTGGGAGTCACCCGCTTGCTCGATGCGATTCGGA
>JAKAQL010000090.1 GCA_021822605.1 Actinomycetes bacterium | reverse complement strand
CCCAACGCTCACGTTGAGCCCTACCATAGGCATGATTCGGGCCAAAGGTCATCACTCGTCCGCGTTTGGAACGAGTACAGCGATCCCGTAGTGGGCAGGTCCCACAGTACTTGGTAAAGGAGGCTCTCCCCTTGGCTGAGATCATGACCGTGTGACCCGCTGGACAGGTGACCCTGGCGGGTGTGTCGTTGGTTGCTTCGGTGACCACGAAGTCATCGACGCTATAGCCATTGGGTACCGCCATGGTGAGGGGTCGGGGCTTGATGACCTCGCTATGGCCCTTCTCTGCTAAGTACCGGGAGAGATCCATGGAGGAGTACCCGCTATCTCCATAGACACGCACCGATTCATGCTCCAGCTCCAGGAGCTCCTTGGCGACCTCGGCATCAGAGGCGTCACCCTTGGTGAGGGTTGCACTGGTGATGATCTCGGTATCGGCATCGATCGCGATGTGGCCCTTGTAACCGTCGTAGTAGTTCTTCCTGGATTTATGGACATGGCGAGACTAGGGGATCTACCGTGGAGATCACTCGGTCCTTGGCGACTCCTCTGGCGAGACAATAGGCACCTGTCTCTTCGTCAACGAGCTCGACGTCTTGATGGGCCACGACCCCGAGGAGGCCAAGGGCGCCGAGTTGTTGGTCCCCAAGGGGAGAGTCCGAAGTCTGGTCCTCATCATCGCCGAGGTACCCAAGCGCTCTGGCTCGATCAATGAGTGCGTTCGCATCACGAACCAGAATCGAGAGGGTCTCATTGATACGATCCTCATCTGCATAGTTAATGGCGGGCTTTGTCCGTGAATAGTCGATCTCATCCGAGAGAGGAACTGAGGAAAGCTCTGGGATGAGCTTTCTGACCCGCTTGATTTGAGCCACGATCTGGGTCATGGTGTCCTGGGTGATGACGGCATCGACGAGAACCGTTGAGTCAAGGATCCGCTTGGTGTGGTGATTTAAGATCTTGGTCTCATTGATAATCTCCCGGGCCAGATCAAAGATGAGCGTAGGAGTCGTTGACTTCTTGATGCGGTTTCTCCAGTAGGTCAGCACCGAGGGGTCAAAGCCCCGATCCTCAAGGTCAAGACCGAGCGCAAGCTTCCAGCGCAGGTTATAGCGGACCTGGTCCAAGGCCTCTCGGTCAGAGAGTCCCTCCAAGGTCTGTAGGACCATGACCGAGGCGATCCGTGAGGCTGGGATCGAGGGCCTCCCGGTACCAGAGGGATAGAGGTGAGCGAACTTGGCATCGGCAAAGATCTCTCTGCGGTGCTCAGCCAGGAAATGATAGAGCGAACCAGGCTCTAACAGCGTTGAACAGAAGGCGGCAGTGGCAGTGAGATGGGCCTGGGGAGATTCGGTACCTAACATAGAAATAGTCTACTTGAGCTGGGAAAACCCTTCAAGCACCCCCAGGAACCCCCTCTCATTTTCTCCTCATTTTGGGGGTGGGTTGTTCAGCAGAGTCCTAGGCACTGTGTGGCGATAAGGAGTCTGCTGGCCTAGAGCAGCGATGAGGTGGCGAGCGTAGCTCACTTGTTGCGCGCTCGCTTGAACATCGGTCGTGAAGCTATCGGTCCAGATCACACTGGAGTTTCTTACGGGATACCGTGGAGGTCGCCAGGGAGGAGTAGCGTGGTGCGTTACTTGGTTTCCGTCCGTACCATGCATTGCACGCCCTTATGGTCTGATCGGTGAGGAACCAGGACGTTGAAGCATACAACGCAAGTGAAACTCAGCAGTTGAGGGAAGTAGACTCGATCACACCCGCCACTCTCGTCTGATCAGTCCGTAAACCCAAGAATCTGAGACTTCACCATTCACGATACAGTCTTCTCGCAATGTTCCCTCGCGTAGAAACCCGAGTTTCTCCAATACACGGGCAGACGCAATGTTGCGCGTGTCGACCTCGGCCTGTACTCGATTGAGGTCCAGAGTATCGAAGGCCCAACCCAACAATCCGCGCGCAGCCTCCGTGGCGTAACCGTGACCCCACACGGCGTCCCCGTAGCAGTAGCCGAGAGATGCGCTCCGAAAGTCCGAGTTCCATTGGTGCAGGCTGCACCAACCAATGAAGCCGCCATTAGAGGCGAGGTCGACGGCTAACCGCGCCCCGGTGCCTTCCTCAGCTTTCTGTTGCGAAGCCATGATGAACTTCGTGGCACGTTCTCGGTCGCTCCACGGAGGTGCATCCCAGTAGCGCAGCACTTCGGTATTGGTATGTAAGGCAAAGAGGTCGTCGGCATCGGTGTCGTCAAAGGGACGGAGTTGTAGACGTGCAGTTTGAATCACGGGAGCGGGAATCGGCATGTGCAGCATGCTCCTTTCTTTGCTTTCCGTCAAACAACTTTAGGGGGCTAAGCGCCTTGATGTGTCCACCGCTGGATGAGGTCCTTCGAGGGTCCGCTCAAGGATGGGGTGTCCGCTGGTCTGTTGATATCCGTTCATCGCGCTCAGCCATAGGCTCGGAGCCAGCAATAGACTGGGTGGGCTTAAGCATCGGACTGAGCAAAATGGAGCCAGCGCAAATAGGGCCATAGCAGTCGGGCGGCAATCTCATTTAGTGGCGAAAAGTTCAACAACGCGACAAGTCGTAGAGACCCACTTACTGGCAGAGAAGGCTGGCTAATCCAACCCTTGGGAGCTGCTCGTTTCCTAACCGCTCAGTAATAGGATCCGAGTTCCGAGCCGCATCAACATGCGAAGCACGATCTTCGCTCCCGAGCTCTACCAAGCAAACGTACCCAGTCGAAAGGTATGGGGTAGTTTCAACCCAGCGCTGTTTGCCGGAACTGTATTATTTATTGCCGTGCCAGGTACCCCCCTGTGCGGTGCACCTCATGGATGAGGAGCGTTCTCCTGCTCGATCGCTTGTTACCTAAGCCGTCTCAAGTCTTGGTGTCGCACTCTCGCCACTCCTGCCTACTGATAACCGTGGAGGGAGAGTTTGAGGTGAGTGACCTGGTTGGGTGCAGATTCTTGCTCTGGTTTGCCAATAGGGAGATGATCGTTGCAGAGGGAATCGTAAGTGATCACGATAACACCTAGCTTCTCGGGCGTGCCAACCTACGAGAAAGCAGATGCCGTAGCTGAGCTGCTGCATTGTCATAAGCAGTATCTGATCGTCTACGCTCCTGAGCTTAAGGTGAACGAGCTCAAAGACGTTGCCCGTTGAAGACCTCATCTACGTCATCGGAGCTGTTCCCTGAGCTAGAGATGTCGGGTCATTGCAGGTTCGGTGGATTGTCCAGTCGACGGAGTTTTTCGGGTGCGAGGATCGTCCAGATCCGAGTCACCCGCTCATCTTGGAACTCGAAGGCCATCACGACCTTGGGTGCTTGGGAGGCATGGACGATGATGCCTGAGGTACCGTTGACGGTCACGATGTCGACGGAGTCGCCAACCGCAGGGAGCCGACGTGCAAGGTTCAGGAGAAAGTTCGCAACGCGTGGGGAAGTGACGACCGGCCGACGGGCGGCATGAATGCTAGGCCCACCGTCGGAGACGAGTACTACGTCCGGTGCGAGCAGGGATAGCGTCATCTCAAGGTTCCCGGCGGTCACAGCGACGACCAACCTGTGTACCATCTCCTCGTCAGTAACTCTCCAGGGAGTTGGAGCCGCCGTGGCGGCCTGAAGACGCTTCCGTGCCCGACTGGCCAGCTGGCGACAAGCCGCCTCGGAGCGGCCAACCACAACCGCTACCTCAGCAAAGGACCACCCCCAAACGTCTGCAAGAAGGAAGACAGCCCGAGCGACGGGGTCGAGACGGTCTAAAACGATGAGGAAGCCGAGTGCTAGTGACTCGGCGAGCTCGGCAGCCGCCTCGGGATCAGTGTTGGTTCGCCTTGCGGTGACTACTGGTTCTGGAAGCCAAGGCCCGAGATAGGTCTCCCGTCGGCGGGCTCCAGCTCGAGCCCAGTCGATAGCTCGCCGGACGGTGACGGTAGTCAGCCACCCCTGCGGGTTGATGACGGCGTCCTGGTCTGCTTCGGCCCAGCGTAACCATACCTCGGAGACCACATCCTCGGCATCGACGAGTGAACCGGTGATCCGATAGGCAAATCCAAGCAGTCGAGGTCGTGCCTTTTCGAAGGCATTCACCTTATCCACCATCTGGTTGTTGGGGTCGCTAGGCAGCAGATCGCTCATGTGGAATTTCGCGCCTGGCGGCTAGCGGTTGTGGTGATGTGGCGGAGTGCCGCCAACCCCGCTGCGTGCCCACTGGCAATGGAGGCGCCCGCAAGAAGTCCGGCTGGCCCCACCCAGTCGCCGGCCATGAACGCCCCTGGAACGCCGGTCGCACTGATCGATGGTCGACCCTCCAGCCCGCCGAGTTCGGCACGGCACGAGGTCTCGGCAACCACCATTGTGGCCAAGAACCGCTGGTGCAGCACCCCTTCGATAGTGACACCTGCAACGCGCATATGTGTCTCTAGCTCTGCCCGATCGACGTCAGGTGATCCCGTTCCGTACTTTACTACACTCATCACGGCTGCTCCTGGTGGAGCGAGACGTGCCGGTGGGCCCTGCGTCGACGCATACAGTGGCCGATCGAGACTGAGCACGTATCCTGGCGCGGGATGATGATCCACCGCCGCATCGAGGCAGGCGGCGGTCACCGGCCCCCCGAGTTCACCCCAGTCGATGGAACCAGGCAAGAGCCGGGCAGTCGCGCCGGGGCCTCCGACAGCAACCACTGCCGAGCCCCCAACAAGCGAGCCGTTATCGAGTTGCACTTCGATCCGTCCGGCTTCTTCCCGTAGCGCCCGGACTGGGCAGTGGATTCGAACTTCCTGGCCAGCGCCGAACGCGGCAAGGAGCTGGCCCCAGCCGCCATGGAGATAAAGTACCCCTGAGGATGCGCCGAGCTGCAGTTGGGCAACTCCAGCGTCAGCACCTAGGGCCGACATATCCGCACTGTAGGTGGACAGGCGAACTAGTGCACGGATCACGTCTTCGACGTCGGAGTGCAGTTCTAGGTTCTGCATCCACTGCTCCATCGAAGTGCCTGCCAGTCTGGAGGCGTCGATTTTGGCTAGTCGAGCCAGTGCCGAGCCTAGCTGGGCTTTCGACCGCCATGACAGAAGCCCACAGCGTGCTAGCGTGCCAGCCGTCGAGGGCATGACCCCCATTCGTCCCTCCTTGAGCAGCTGATAGCGGCCAAGAGGAGGCGGAGAACCCTCAGGGCGAATCGACAGTGCCGCCAAGGCTTCACCGCCGGCGCCACCTATATATAGGGCATGGCCGCCAAGGTTGAAGCTAAAACCGTCCTTAGTCGTCGTCCGCGCTCGACCACCTCCTCCATGGGCTTCAAGAACCACTACGCTAGCACCACCCAGCCTTGCGGTCCTCGCCGCTGCTAGGCCAGCTAGACCACCACCAATCACGATTACGTCAAAATACTCGGTCATTCCATACTGACGCTGTAGATGAGGCGATTGTGACACCCACCCACGGAAATGCAGAGACTTCCGATTTAACTGGGGAACTGACGCAGTCGTAAGTGCTCGCGTGGGGTGAGTAGGTTCATGGAATGCCCCTCGTGGTTGGCTCTGCACATGGGAGGCGTTACCTTAGTGATTCTGGTCGGATCTCCCCGGGGTGGCTCGTCGAGAAGGGGTGAAAGCACCGTGGAGTGAGCCACCTCGAATGTGTGAGGGCCGACCATGACAGGTAGAGGGGGAAAGCTTACGTTGGGCAAGAAGAATACACCAGAGCAAGTCATCACAAAACTTGCCGAGGGCGACCAGATGTTGAATGAGGGCGACACGCTCGCAGAGGTTGCACGTATCACGCAACCCTGTTGCGTACCCTGTGTTGCTTCGCAAGCGCAACAACCCCACTGAACTCCCTCTCGAACTCGCCATACTTACGGCTCACGCCTACCGCTCGTTGGTGACACGCATGGATCGTAGTGTTGGTATCCGGATCAGGTAAGGCCTAACGTCTTGAGACTGACGTTGGTGGTGAGAAGGCGAGATCAAAGCCTGCGACGGGTCTGCCGAAAGAGCTAGGGGAGTTCACACCCTCTCCGGTCTTCGCACGGGAAGCTCTCCCTCGCCTGATCACCTGGCCAACATAGTGATCAGTGATGGGGTTTGCGATGATCCAGATCTGGTCTTCGCTCACCTCTGACCCCGTAGGATCCCGACACCATCTCCCATGTCCGCTAGCCCCACCCCCCTTCCACCTTCCTGGTGGAGTAGCAGATTTGCGTAGCAACGGGTGAGCGCCGATCCAGGCTGAGATCTACCATCTCCTACGGCAAAGGAGTCCATCAAATGGCGATACCTCTGACCAACGCTGAGCTTTGCGATGCTGAGCATGCCCACAACCCTTCACTAGCACGCTGACCAATCCTCATCTTATGGGTACCACCCGAGGGCAATCAGTCGCACCAAAATGAGAACCCCAGCGCCAAGCGCACCTTGGCTGTGGAAGGTGGGTGGCCGAGCTTGAGGAGGTTTTGGTCCGATCCTAAGGCGAACCAAGAGGAGCGCGAGTGGTCGAAGAGCATCCCCAGACCGGGATGGCCCTTGGCGGATTGGACCCATAGGCTTGCTCGGAGCAAGGGCTGAGGCTAGGGGCCAAGCCCGGAGGCTGGGTGGAAGTTGTGAATGGTGAGCCGTTGGGTATCGACACTCGTGCTTGAAAAGCGAGAGGGAGGCTAGTCTGGAGTGCGATCGAGATGTATGCATGAAGGGGGGTCGAATGCATCCAGCCGACAGTAGATCTTGGCACGTCAGTATCGCAGATGATGACCTGCTCATCCACCTTGCCCTCTTCATCCGAGACACCTGTCGACTTGTGGTACCTCCAAATCCGTCGGTGCCTCCGCAGTTCGCCGGTGATATCGGTTGCATAGATACCTTCTCAGCCTCACAACGCAACCAAGCTGGGGAGCAGTGGTTGTCGTGGTGGAATCGAATCCTTACTTTCGAAGCGGCCAGCGGATTAGGAACCTTGAAGATACCCTCAGAACTGACCAATCGGTTGGATGCTGCCATTATTGTTCATCAACACCTCTTCGATTCGCCCCAGCTCGACGCACTCGCGGAGTGGCCTGATCTGCGTCAGGCGGCCGAGCTGAGCAAAGACGCTGCCGTGCGCTGGTGGAACAAAGAGGGCTACCCACGTCATGAGGGAGGACCTCGTCCGATAGCTCGGGACGTTTCTATGGCCGCGATCGCGACCGACGTCGCTGATGCGATGAGTGTCCCAGCTGAGCGACTGAAAGCTTGCGTATCCATCCTCGCGATCCAAGGTAGGTGGGCCTCAACTCCTCTCCCGGGGTTTGTGCTTTGCTCACGTTTAATCGCGGCTGATGCTGATCAGATGACTGCTCTTCTGGCGGCAGCGATGCGATCGGGACTCGAAGCCGCGCCGGTGGCACTGCCCGCGACGACGCGCAAGCCGGTCATTCTGCCAGAGTCCGTTCTTCCCGAACCTGTGATTCTGCACGATCACAGCAATACAGTGCTGGTGTGCGAGCGAATCCTTCCCTACCCGGATGGGTTTGAGATAGCACTGCGCCGTGAGGCCCACGATGGACCCAGGTGGGGAGTAGAGGAGCTCAGACTACGTCGGTACCCAAAGTTCGCTGGTCTCTCGGTGCACATCCAATTCGCCGATGGTCGCGAGGAGCTTCTCGATGATATCGAGCGAGTGGATCGGGTGCGACCGATCACTGTCTCCCCGTTCACCCGACTAGAGTCAGGCGACGACACGCTTTGGCTCTTGGTCATGCCGCTGCCCCCACCTGGTGAGGTGCGTATCACGGTGACTTGGCCAGAGAGAGCCATGAGGCCGACTACCTTCGCGCTCGAAGGCAGTCGCATTCGTCCCTCGCCTCGCCCAACGTCGTAGGACATTGCTCGGGAACTGACGAGGCGAGAGGTGACCCCTGGTGGCAGGAATGGCACCTACCGAACTTGATCAGGATCCCTGCAAAAACGGTATCTGAGACTACCGGCGGAGTGGAGACGGGTCTTTGAGTTGTTGCCGCTAGGGACCGTAACTGATCGTGGAGCTATGGGTACCGACGACGCAAGCGAATGCAATCGAGGCTCCAGAGCTGTCTCCCGTACAAAATTAGTGCTTGATTCCACAGTGCTTGTACTCGGCCTGGTCACACTGGTTGGCATGATTGGTGGGGCAAGTGCGATTTTGGTGGCGAAGAGGTCGGTGACGTTGCCTGTGCGGATGAAGTCAATCCTGACTGCGAAGACCTCCGGCACTACTCTTTGGCGGGCGAGTGAACGCCCAGGTGTGGCGCGGATTACATCGGCGAGTGCTCCGTTAGGTGGCTTGGCCAAGTTCACTGCCCAGCACTAGACGTCCTTCGCAGTGACGGATGTGCAGATAAGCGACTTCAACCTCACGGCATGCATGTTAGCTTCCCATAGCCCTCATGGGTCACGCTATGTTGCTGCCAATGATGCCCGACCGCGATGTCAGTGTTTCCGGAACCAATAGGACAGACAGACCTGGGCGATTTCGCAGCATGGATCTCCGGATGTTCTCCCATCACCTCCCAGGGCGTTCTGCCCAATCACGTTTCAACGACGCTATTGCCAGACGCTACCGTGGCTGACTTTCTTTGTGGCCAATGCCACCATAGTGCGACGGACAAATCTATCAGCAACTGTTGGCCAAACCTATCAGTTTCTCTCCCAGACTTCGCACAGACTCTTGAAGCGGAATCAGAGATGATGTACAGGGATAGGGTTGTCGATCGCGAGCTGGTAGAACGCATGGAGGCGTCCGGTCCAGTGCTGATCGAAGGGCCTAAGGCATGTGGCAAGACTGAGACTGCTCTCACGATAGCTAAGCCTAGAAGCACCGACTAACTCTGTGAATTGGTCCCCCAAAACTGAAGAAAGTGCCTCCTGAGCTGGTAGAATAGGGGTTAGAAAGCATCCAAAACTACCAACCAGGAGGTACACTTTCTGTGAAACAATCCTACCAGACTCCAGAGGGTATCGAAGTAGCTTTTGACGACGAGAATCTGGTCGCTAATGCGGGACTTGTCTTG
>JAKAQL010000089.1 GCA_021822605.1 Actinomycetes bacterium | reverse complement strand
TCATGCGCTGATTGGTGTCGAAACAGGCCAGTTCGGTGGGGGTCAGGATGTGGCGAACGACGAAGGCCCGCTCGCCGAGGCGCCACAGTCCTTCGCCACGTTCGAGATCGGGAAGCGTGTGCTGTGAATGCTAACCATAAGTCGACCTAGGTCGCTGGCCAAGCAATGCGATATGAAAGATGGAGGAAGGAGCTTTAGCTCCCTGGCCCTCCGATATCAACTTACGAGAAAGGGATATCAAACCGGCACAAGCTGCGTTGGTAAAGAGCCAGGGTGGTGAGCGTTGTGTTAAAAGGCGGAGGTACCTCCGTCAGGTATGTACTACGAAGATGAGCGAAAGCGAACCATCCGATGACGCGTCGTAATCCAGCTAAATGACATCAGAACCGAGGGTTGGAGGGCTGCCCCGGGATAAGTCTGACGGGTATTCTCGTCTCTGGTCAGGCGGTGTCCGGCGTAGAGGTGGCATGAGCGTAGTACTGGCTTTCATATCGAACTCAGGAACCTAGTCGTGTAGTTGTCCCTGGTAACCCAGGGAACGGGAGTACGCCGAGGCCAGAAAGCCGAAGGCGAGAGTACCGGATGCTACGCACTGGGGCCCACTGGGGTGTATTAGCAATGGCGCTCTTGTAATGAGAGTCGAGCAAAGGCCCCAGGCGAACGGGCTGGTATGGACTAGCCAACCCAGCAATGGGGATGAGCCAACACAGAGCAGCTGCGAGCGAGAAGCCGGATGAATCGAGAGGTTCACGTCCGGTTTGACGGGAGCGGGAGGGGGAAGATCCCTCCCGCCACCCTACCCTTCGCGGTCTCCGGGAGACGGACTAGCAGCCTTCCACGCCGATGGTGGTAGAGCTTGGAATCGTGGGGGATTTTGCCTGGGTACTCCAAGGGTTGGGTGTCGTGCCGGTGGCGTACTGCGGCTTAAGAAACAGCGCTGGTAGTACGGAGCTAGATCGGCACTACGAGCGGATCGGCATCGCGGAGCTGTTGGAGATAGGATTGGGCACCTGCTGTGAAAATCCAGCTTGTTGCGGAGGCAGCGAGCAGCAGTGTCAGTATCAGGACGAAGATGAGACCAAATGATTGCATTTGGGTTGCCATTGCGCCAATGACGAGGGTGGCAAAGCTTGCTGCGAGCGTCGCGACTGACCCTCCGGTCGAGAGGCGTTGTCGCCATGTCTGGGGCGCACTTCTTGGAAAGTAGGTCAACGCCATGAGCACGATGGTGGCATTCGCTAACCCAAGACAGGCGGCAATTGCACCCGAGAGCAGCGCGCGCAAGGGGTCACCATGGAGTGTGGCCAAAAAAACGGCCGCGAAGAGCGTTACGCCGATTACCGCCCACCACAAGGCGAAGAGATAGGCGAAGGCAGCGCTGGTTACTGGTGTTACGAGAAGAGGTCGAAAGCGGTCAAACCCCCATAGCGCTGCGATACGTGCAACACCCATTGCCATCTGTGCGCCGAAGAAGAGGAGTAGACCGAGGTTCAATCCGCCCCTGCCAAGACCGAGGAGGATCAGCAGCGGTACGAGCGTGGAAAAGACAAGCATGCCAACGAGATTTTCCCGCATCAGGAGTCGCAGGAGAGCGCGGGTGAGCGTGATCGCCTCTGACCAGGAACTTGGACTTGGTTTACGAGGGATTGCCGTGAGGACTGCCGTCCCCTGCCAATCGGCTTCCACGCCTGTGTCTCGTTCGGCGCCTAGTGGTTCTGATAGCGATGGCAGGTGAGTCGCTGGTGTGATAGCCTTCTGGCTCTTCACTACACTCCCTAAACGGGGGCGTGCGACGATTCGCCAGCCTCCGTAGCCGATAAGACCAGTAAAGAAGAGTTCAGCGAAGGCGCCAATTGCGATCTGTACCGGTGCGTGTTGCGCCATCGCGGTGAAGATACCACCAGGTATTGCCAGTGTGATCATACGGATTGTCGTTCCAGACGCCATTTGGATGATCGTCCGACTCAGTTGCTGGTGGCTTACGGCGAGTGAGCCGATGAGCAGGATAAAGAAAGGGTTCCCCAAGACGGCGATGATTAGCTTGTGCATGGAGGTGGGGAGGAAGCGGACCATTGCGCCTCCTGCAATCAGGGTCAATCCAGTTGCGATGACCATCGATCCGATCGCTGCGATGATGCAGAGGAGATAGTCGATGAGGTTTCCGTGGATCAACGAGATAATGAGCAGGTCGATCAGGAGCGTGACAACGGTGGCGCCGACGAAGATTGCGATGTTTGCCGCTATGAAGGAGGTGAGGATATCCGCGCTCTGTCGGACCGGAAGAAGCCTGGCGACTCGTTGGGTACTGGTGCCCGCGAGGACCACCGAGAGGGTCCCGATACCGCTTATGACCAGGAAGATCGCCAAAATGTTGGCGATCAAAACCAGGAATGGGATCGTTGTCACGGTGTCGGTTGGGAACAGCTGATGTTCGGTGCTGGCCAGAGTTGCATAGATGATGATGGCGATGATGACAACGAGCCCTGTGTTGAGCGTCAACGGCCGCCACACTGGTGCGTTTGGCAAACCCTTGTTGGCGCGGCGGTATCGCCCCTTGATGTTCGCACCAACAAGGAGCCAGGTAACGGTTGTTGCTTTAGCTGGTTGAGGTCGCATCAGGGTGACCTTGGCGATCGGTCAGGGCGAAAAAGACCTGTTCGAGGTCGGCTCCCTCTTGGAGTACTGCCTTCGATCGGAGTTCAGAGAGCGCCCCGGAAGCCAGTACTCGCCCATTGGAGAGGATGGTAGCACGCTGGACAACTGCTTCAACCAATTCCAGTACGTGACTTGAGAAGACGATCGTCTTGCCTTGCTGGGCAAGCTCGGTGATAAGCTCGCGAACGCGACGAATCCAGCGTGGATCGAGCCCGACGGTAGGTTCATCGAGGAGGAGTACCAATGGATCGGGCACCAAGGCGAGGGCTAAAGCGAAGCGTTTCTTCATTCCGCGCGAGAAACCCGCCACCCTCTCATCGGCGTGTTCATTCAACCCCACGAGTTTGAGGAGTTCAACGGTTCGTCTGGGTAGCTCCTGTTGATAACCAAAGGCCCTGGCAAAAAGATCAAGGTGCTCACGCGCAGTCAGTTGTGAGAGGAAGATCGGCTCGTCGGCCACATAGCCTATGAGACTCTTGATGGGCGTGGGGTCTGGCCAGACGGATTTGCCGTCAATACGTACTTGTCCGCTCACCGGGGGAACCAGTCCTGCAAGGATGTTCAAGGTAGTTGTCTTGCCCGCGCCGTTGGATCCGAGCAGTCCATGCACCTCACCCGCTGGAATCGAGAGACAGAGGTCAAACAGCACCTGTCGCTCCCTAAACGCCTGTACTAAATCGGTTGCAACAAGGACCGGAGTATTTGTAGACACAGAATCGGTCATTAGAAGCTATAGTAGCAGTTTTGGATTGCTGTTCGGCATCATTTCTCCGATAGATGGATGATCAAGAAGCGCTGTAGTTTCGGTCATCTCTTGTCGTGAGATGTCAGCGCGGTACTACTCCAGTGGCGTTGCCTTTCGACTTTCGCCAGGGTGCCCATGGTACTACTGGATCGTGGTCAGGTAGGTGGAGACGATGACTCGACCGGGTGATAGGAGCGGTTGCTGTCATGATCATCGGTAGAGGTGATCATGTGAATGAGTGCGTGGGTGCCATGCAGGCGCGTGGATGCCAGTGATCGGCTAACGGTCGAGTGCTTGGAGGAGGGCGACCCGTGGAGGAGGTGGACCAGCCCCTCAATTGTGTGCAGTGCTGTCAACCTTTCGGCAGCTGAGGCCTTCGCTGGGAACCACCAGGTCGTGGGCTAGTCGAGGCTTATGCTGGGTGAAGTGTGGCCCTGTCGGTCAGTCGCGTAGCGGCTGACTCGCGCCTTATTCATAGGAAGAACTAACCATCGAAAACCTCGATGAACGTGGTACGGTTGGAGATTGACGCCGATGATGAGGGCAACGGCGAAGCTGATTACCCAGCCAGTCACATGGCCAAGGAACCCATGATCGAAAGCGATGAGCCATCCCAGTCTGGTAACGTGCGCGACCCACGGAATCGATGCCTGGACAAGGACTACGAGTATCGAGCTGATGAGGACGCTAAGCCAAGGATCGAAAAACCGTCGAATCAGCCTCATCCACATAGAGTAGCATGCAATGGGTCCACCCGTCAAGAGTTCGGAACCGATTGTCAGCTGTTTTCTGGTTCAGCAGCTGGGTTGAGGGAAGGGGGTGTCGCGAAGATGACGATAGCTGGGCCACATTCTGCCGGTCCCCCTTCCCCCCTAGAGTTGGCCGCGAAGGTCGAATCGCGTCAGGTATTAGCTCTCTAGAGGTGGAGCTTGTGTGGCGTTGGACGTAGTTGGCATCCACTTGCGGTATTTTTCAAAAATTCAATGCGAGTCATCTCTCGAGAGGGTATTCTCGAGAGATGACTGTTGACAAGACTAGTTTGAACCCAGAGACGAAGAGACTGACCGAGGCTCAAGCGATGAGGGCGCTGACGCACCCAGTCAGGATTGCACTTATTGAGGTGCTCGCTGTTCATCAACGCTTGACGGCGACCCAGGCTGGCGAGCTCATCCAAGAGACCCCTACGACCTGCTCCTTTCATCTCAGGCAACTCGCCAAATACGGTTTCGTCGAGGAGGCGGGCCCCGGGAAAGGGCGCCAGCGACCCTGGAAGTTGGTGAACATGGGCTTCACGATTCAGGAAGAGGATCTCAACGCTGAGGGACGCGTTGCGGCGGATGTTTTGGTGCAGATGTTCTTTCGTAGGGCTTTCGGCCGGTTTGAGCGATGGCAGCACATCCATTGGTCATATCCGGAGGAGTGGGATCGAGCGAGTGCAGCCGACCAGGCTGCCATGTTTGTGACCACCACTGAGCTGGAGGAGGTGAATGCCAAGGTGAGGGAGGTGCTGGAGGGTTACCGAGACCGTTTGATCGATCCAAGCCTGAGGCCGGGCGACTCTCGACTGGTCGAGGTTCTCTATCTGGCGTACCCAGTCGACCTTGACACCGCTGTCGTTGCCAAGAACCTCGACTCGGAGGAGGCGTGATGAGGTCAAGAAACGCCCTTTCCTACCTGATCGCAACGCTATTGTCAGGCTTTGGTGATAAGGTTCTTTCCATTGCCGCGGGGATCTGGGTCCGTGAGCTCACAGGGTCCAATGCTGCTGCGGGTCTGACGCTTTTCTTCTATATCGCGCCGACCATGGTTGTTGGACCTCTCGCTGGGCTGATCGTCGATCGCTTTCCTCGGCGCTGGGTCTTGATCACCGCAAACACCGTGAGCGCGCTCTCGCTGCTGGGTCTCATTGGTATTCATAGCGCCTCTGGTCTCTGGCGTGTCTATCTGGTAATGGTGATCTATGGCGCATTGGGGACCGTTGGCAGTGCGGCTGATGTCGGGTTGCGTACCTCGGTCTTTGATCCAGAACAGTTCGGGTCGGTCAACGGTCTCCTGTCGACGGTGTCAGAGGGTCTTCGTCTTATCGTCCCGCTGATCGGCGCTGGATTGTTTGTGCTCGCAGGTGCGATGGCGGTCGTCGGCGTAGATATGGCGACCTACGCACTCGCAATTGGTCTGCTTTTTCTCATTCATGTACAGGAACATCATGAGAAAGCGCCGACCCAACATTGGCGTTCCGAGGCACTGGCTGGTATCCGCCACATTCTCGCTACACCACTGCTGCGCCGGGTGACCTGGGCGTTTACGGTGCTGCTCGGGACGGTTGGTTTCTTCGAGACGGCGATGTTCGCAGTTGCGACCGATGGCCTTCGGCGATCTGCGGCCTTCGTGGGGGTGTTTGTCGCTTTTCAGGGGCTTGGCGCAATTGCGGGAGGTATCGCATCTGCGCCGCTAATGCGTCGAATCGGTGAGCTTAAGACAGCGGCGCTCGGAATGATTGCCATCGCGCTTGGGTCCGCTGTTGTGGTAGTAGCCATCCAACCGCACTCTCTCGTTGCAGTGGTCATCGTCTGTGTTGGCACCATCTTGCTTGGAGTTGGCATCACGCTGCTCGTGGTCGCGGTAAATACGGCGATCCAGCGGAGCACTCCGCGTCGGCTGATGGGAAGGGTCGATGCCGCCTTCAATGCCGCCTTCAATGGGGTGCAGAGTATCTCGATAGCGATTGGTGCTGGACTGGTTGCACTCGTTGGGTTCACTATTCCCATTCTGCTTATTGCGTTGAGTGCGGTGATCGGCGCCGTCATGTTGGGGTACCGAACACCCGATATGGAGCCAGTTGAAGAGTAGCCAACAACGCTGTGACCTAGCCGGCTGTGGCTAACCATCGATGAACGAGGTCTCTCACCCAGCAATCAAGGTTTACGCTCGGGGGGTCAGATCTAGGTGAACTGTCGCCCCCTCTGGTCATGGGTAGTGTCGTTGGTAGCGTGATCAACTGCGGAGATCCATGTGCGAGGCGCTAATCTTCCCGGAGGATGGCTAGGAACGAGGCGCTAATCCTGTCAGTCGAGCTGCATGGACTAGCAACCTACGCGAGAGAAGCCGCAACTCCATGAGGTGGTTGGGCACAACGAAACCTGGACCGTGCGATATCAGGCGGTTCATTCCCATTATTCAGCTGAGTTATTGTAGAGACGAGGCGTTGATGTTTGAGAGGAATCCCTGTTGACGCCTGAGGTTGGGGCGCTCACCCGGAGGAAAGCCGCTCCGTCGTGTGCTAGGTCCCCCTTCATCGATCTTGTGAATGCAATGGTGGCGGTATCTTGCAGCTGTACTGACCTATCGAGGTCGACCCTCCTGTTGTCGTAGCCCGTTGGTACCGATCCAGAACTTGATCCACAGCGGACTAGTGAAGGAGCGTGGTACAAGTGTCGTTCGGATGGCCTGAGTTGTACAATTGCCTTACTGGGTTGACGAAGGCGGCGAGAACTGAGGCTGGGTTCGTAGAGCCTGCCCGCCCAAGCGGATTATCGCCCAAGCGGATTATTGAGTACCGCCGAAGGCGCCGCGAGTGAGGACCTGACCCACTGAGCACCGGTGCGTGTTGCTTGACCGCGCTCGTTCGTGGAAATGGTCATATAGATGGTGTTGCCGATCAGCCGTTCTAATGGATCGATGGGACAGAGCCGTTGGCTCGGCGTCGATGCTGATAGGATTTGAGCTGGTCTGAGAGACAAGGGGTCGATTTGGGTCTGCTGGGAGCCGTTGGTGGTCACGACGTCCCCAACCGTTGAGATTGCGAATGACAGCGCCTTCTGAGTGCTTCGATGGGCCCTCAACAGCGCATGATGAACTCGGATACGAAGCCTCGGAGAGGACTTACCCGAAGGTCCACAGGCCAAAGGCAGTGCTGTCGAGAGCGAGAGCGGAACCAGGAGACGAACGACGTGGCGTATTCTTCGACGCATGCCAGATACGATGGCGTATCTGGTGATGGGAACACAATTCGCATACCAGCGTCTCTTCAAGCTTTTCACAAGGGTTACGACATCCTGTTGTAAGTGTGAGAGGTCCGACGACTGGGCGCTTTCTGTGGGGCTGTAATGGAGTAGCGACGATCTGCCCCTGATGATTGCGAGGGAAGTCCACGACTAGTGCTCGGAGAGTCCGTCCAAGGTGACGTGATCTTGCCGCGAAACAGCATTCGACATGGTCACGAGCTTATGTAGCGGTCCTTGAACAAGGATGACGGATTTTCCTGGCAGGTGAGTGGGTGGTGTGCGACCCTCCCCGGTCGCGCTTGTGAGTTGGGAGCTGGCAATCAGCGCAGAGTGTGACGGGTATGGCCGCATGAGCGTCGGTCAATGACTGAGGGCTGGGAGTGGCTCAAGAGCTGGGATCCGCGAGCAAGCTCTGCCCCCGATGGCTGGAGCTAGCCTGTAGGTCGTGCAAGGATCAGAGAGCAACCCGTGCTGATAGCAACCATGGCCGGGCCAGACAGTGCCAGCTAGGCGATCGAACATCACCATCGATGGTGTCGAGGTTGAGGTCACCCTGAAGGTGATCAAACACGTGCATATCCGTGTCAGTCCTCCCCATGGTACAGTGCGTGTCTCGGCACCGTGCGGTACCAGTTTAGACGAGATACACACCATCGTCTTGTCGCGATTGGGTTGGATCCGTAGACACCAGGTTCGATTTGCTCAATCGGCAGCCTTCACGGCACCGCGGATGGAGACTGGTGAGCTCCATTACTGCTGGGGCAAGCCGTATCCACTGCTCGTACGAGAGGGACCTACCGTTCGAGTGGAGCTATGGAACGGAGAGCTGGTGCTGGAAGTGCCGTCTGGCTCTTCAAAGGAAGAGCGGGAGCGGTTGCTGGAGCGGTGGTATCGACAGGAGCTGAAAGGGGCGATCCCCTCTGTTCTGGCGCGTTGGGAGCGCATCGTTGGGGTTCACCCGTCCCAGTGGGGGGTACGCAAGATGAGAACACTTTGGGGGTCATGCAACACCAAGACTGCAAGGATTTGGTTCAATCTCGAGCTGGCGAAGAAACACCCAGAGAGTCTCGACTATGTTGCGGTTCATGAGCTGACGCACCTCCTGGAACCGAGCCATGGCGCTCGATTTGAGAAGTTGGTAGCACGTGCAATGCCCGACTGGGAGGGGTGCCATCAGCGCATCTCTCAATCGATCTTCGATCCAGGTATTTGGGTCCAGGGCTTGCAATAGATTCCGTTCCATAAAACTTATACAAACTTGCTATCGCTCGTCTGACGTTCACTTACTGCTTCGACGACGGTAGTTGCACCAGTCATTGAACCGAAGTCCAACGACTGGCCAGAGCTTCCATCTCCACGGTCGTTACTTCCGGCGGAACTCGCCGTAGAGCCGCTTATGGATGCCAAGCCAACTCGCTCGATGTTGATTGCTGCGTTGATGTCTCGGTCGTGTTTGGCTCCACAGCCTTCACACGTCCAGCTTCTCACGCGTAACGGCAACGAACCTATGACCTCGCCACACGAAGAGCACGTCTTCGAGCTTGGATACCATCGGTCGATTGCCACTAGCGTAGAGCCGTTTCGCTCACACTTATACCCGAGCTGGCGACGGAACTCGAAGAATCCCATATCGGACACGGCTCTTGCAAGGTTGTGGTTTTTAACCATGCCAGAGACGTTTACGTCCTCAATGCAGATAACTTCATAGTTCGACGCTAGTTCGGTAGTGAGCTTATGGAT
>JAKAQL010000088.1 GCA_021822605.1 Actinomycetes bacterium | reverse complement strand
CGCGTGCGGCGTACTCCTTCAGAATGTCGTTCTGGATCGTCCCTCCGATTGCTGAAGGATCGACACCGGTCTCCTCTGCTACCAGCTGATAGAGCAGAAGAAGGGTGGACGCTGTCGCATTGATCGTCATCGAAGTCGTGACCTTGTCGAGTGGAATGCCCTGCAAGAGCCGGTGCATATCCTCAATAGAGGAGATCGCTACTCCGACGCGACCCACCTCTCCGTCTGCCCGGGGATGATCGGCATCATAGCCCATCTGTGTCGGTAGATCGAAGGCACAAGAGAGTCCAGTTTGGCCGTTGGCGAGTAGAAATCGAAATCGCTCATTGGTAGCTTCAGCGGTTCCAAAACCTGCATATTGACGCATCGTCCAGCTTCGTCGTCGATACATTTCAGGGTAGATGCCACGAGTAAACGGGAACTTGCCAGGGTCGCCGAGGTCGTGTGCGTAGTTCACGGAGCTGTTCTCGGGCGAGTAGAAGGGTTTGATTGGTATCTCTGAATCAGTCTGTTTTGAACTCACCTTTGCCATCCTAATTGTATCGCTCAGGATCAAGTTTGTATGATGATCGGTTTGATTGTCGGGGACTTTGGTTAAACCGCCTGAATAGTGTGCTGATCGGACAGGTTGGTTGATTGAGTGCCACAACTTGGGCACTGAGGATCGCGCTTGAGTCGGTAGGTATTCAATGTTTGAGTTAAGGCATCGTAGGTAAGCAAGCGTCCAACGAGAGTCTCGCCGATCCCGAGCAGAAGCTTCAACACCTCCGTGGCCTGTAATGAGCCGATAATGCCCGGCAGGACTCCAAAAACGCCTGCTTGGGAACAAGAGGGCGCGAATTCGATCGGAGGAGGGGTCGGCTGAAAACACCGGTAGCAGGGCCCTTGCGGTGGGGCAAAGACGGTGACCTGACCCTCGAAACGATAGATGGAGCCATGAACAACTGGAATATTAGCGTGGATCGCTGCATCATTGATGACATAGCGTGTCGCGAAGTTATCGGTGCCGTCGACAACTAAGTCATACTCTGCGATAATGCTGGCGGTGTTAGTCGTATCGAGATGAACGTCGTAGGTTGCAACGTTGACATCGGGGTTGAGTGCGCGTACGGTGGCGCGTGCGGAGTCGACTTTCCGCATTCCAACCGAATCAGTCGTGTGGATGATTTGACGTTGGAGATTCGAGAGATCGACCTCATCCATGTCAAGAATGCCAAGAGTACCCACTCCTGCCGCAGCGAGGTAGAGAGCGATGGGCGACCCGAGTCCGCCAGCCCCGAGCAGAAGGACCCTGGAATCGAGTAACCTTCGTTGCCCCTCTTCGCCGACCTCTGGCAGTAGAAGGTGGCGATGGTATCGACGGCGTTGTGTGTCGTCAAGCCGCTTGGGTACTTGCCAGGTACCACCCTGGTCCTTCCAGGCCTCAAAACCTCCGGAGAGTGAGGTGACGTTGGTGTAGCCGAGCTGACCTAGGGTCAGCGCTGCGAAGCAACTTCGTACACCGGCAGTGCAGTACACCAAGATTGGAGTTGCCTTGTCAGGGATGACTGTTTCCACCTGCAGTTCCAGGTTGCCGCGGGGTAACAGGATGCTCCCCGGTATGGTGCCCTGAGCGGCCTCTTCAGGTTCGCGCACATCGAGTAGGACCCACTCACTATCCCATTTCGCCTGCAAGGCAGCGGGCTCAACTTCGTTGATTTGCGCTCTTGCATTTGTGAGTAGCTCTCGGAAGTTGGACATGAATCTCAGAAACCTCCCGTGATTAGGTTACCACCGCTCGAAGTGAATCAATGTGGTCGCGGACCGACGTTGGCGACGACTCGGCGAACCCGTCAGTTGGGCATCCATGGGGTGTCCGATACAGAGAATCCCGAGAGGACTGTAGCCATCAGGGAGGGCCAACAGCTCCAGGAGCTGTTCAGTACCATGATAAATGCCCATGAAGCTCGCTCCGAGGCCAAGGTCGACGACCTTCAGGAGGAGTTGCATTGTTGCAAAACTCGCATCGACAAGCCAGTAGGGCTGAGGCCAGGCCTCCTCGGTCGTCATGCCTGATTTGATCTTGTCTGGCTCGGCATAGCGTGCAAGATAGGCCTGAGGGTTGACGATTGGAAAGAGCAGAACTTGGCTCTGGAGTAGTCCTTTGTGGCTCGCGGAGTTGGTCAGCCATCCCTGTGTGGTGATGAGTTCGAGGATAGTATGGATACGCTTGGGATCTCTGACAATGACAAACTCGGTACCCTGTGTAAAGCCCGCTGAAGGTGCGCGCAGCGCTGCTTCGCAGAGCGCGTTGACCTCCTCCATTCCAACGGGTTGGTTGGTAAAAGATCGGTGCATTCTTCGCCTTCGCAGCACGGCATCAAATTCCATTCTCAGAAGCCGATCAACGAGCGCACTTGGTAACCCTACCGGCAAGAGTGAGCGCGAAGCCGGTTTCGGGTGTCTTGTGTGAGCGCGGCTGTCATGGCTGTCATGGCGAGCGCCATGCCACCTTCGAACATTGCGCGATCGGCTTCCGGCGACTTCGCTGCCTCGGTGAACTCGGGCTGATGATTGACGGCTGGCCATGAGTTGATGTTGACCAGGGGATGGATGGTGGCGACTTCGAGTGAGATATTTCCCATGTCGGTGGAGGCTGATAGCGGTTGTTGGTCGGCCTGGAAGGTGCGACCAACGCGGGTAGCCTCATGTACGTAGATGGCAGCCAACTCCTCGTCTGTTACCAGCTCGGAGTAGGTAGGTCCGCGGTCAGTGATCGTGCAGGTGGCGCCAGTCGCTAAGGCACCCGCCTCGAAGCAACGATCGACGCGAGGTGCAAGATGCGCGAGTTCATCAAGTGTTGCAGACCGGGTCAGAAATTCGCCTTCGACTAGGGATGGGATGATGTTAGGGGCATCTCCTCCCTTGGTGATTATGCCGTGAATCCGGTCATCGGCGAAGATGTGCTGACGGAGGAGCCCGATGGAGGTCTGAGCGATCGTCATCGCGTCAAGGGCGTTGATGCCAAGTTGTGGAGCTGCAGCGGCATGAGAGTCACGTCCCTCGAAAGAGACGAGAAAGTGGCGCGCCGCCTGGACATGCATTCGATCGGCCTCCATCGGTGCTGGATGGAGCATCATCGCAAGGTGCGTGCCCGTGAAGATTCCCTGGTTGAGTAGGATGACCTTGCCTCCTCCGCCCTCCTCGGCGGGAGTTCCAATCACCCGCAGCGTGATGCCGAGATCGTCGACGAGATCCACGAGGGACGCGGCCGCAAGGAACGCACTGGCAGCGATAATGTTGTGGCCACAGGCATGTCCAATATGAGGGAGTGCGTCGTATTCGGCGCAGATAGTCACGACGAGGTCGCCGTTTCCGATCTCGCCGAGGACGGCGGTGTCGAGACCTCCAACACCTTTGGTGGTCGTGAGCCCAGATGCTTGGAGTTCGTTGGCGAGCCAGGTGGAGGCCTTCTCCTCTTCAAAGCCCAGCTCGGGATTCGCGTGAATACGATGCGAGAGGTCGTAGGCTCGGCCGTAGCTACGTTCCGCCGCTGATCGGATGGCCTTACGTTCGTTGTCCCCCTGTGACATAGTGCTCCTTCGATCTCTGAAATGGTGGCTAGACGATTGTGGCTACCACGTCACCAGTTCCAACGGTATCGCCTGGCTTTACCCTGATTTCACTGACTGTTCCCGCGCGTTCGGCGAGGATAGAGTTCTCCATTTTCATCGCCTCAAGTACAATCACCGTGTCTCCCGCGTTAATCTCTTGACCCACCTGGACGGCTATTTTCACGACAGTGCCTTGCATCGGTACGGTGACCGCCCCAGATCCACCCCCCGCCTTCGACGCGGGTCCTTGTGAACGGGTGGTCCGCGGGGTGGGCGCATCCTGGCGGACTGCTGCTTTGCGAGTTGGAGTTGAAGGTGTTAGCTCAGGTAAGAAAAGCTTGACGGCGACTCGTTTCCCATCGATCTCGGCCACCACTTCGGTCGGTGTCACCGGATCCTCGGCGGTTGCGGTGCTCGGCGATGCCGACAGTCCGCTCAGGTCTAGTCGGTCCTCAACCCACTTGGTGGAGTGCTGAGCGGCGCGAAAGTCGGGATGTTCGAGAATGGCGAGATCAGCGGGAATTGTGGTCGTGACTCCCTCTAGCTTGGTCTCGCGAAGGGCGCGGATAGCCCTGGCGATCGCTCTATCGCGATCAGGGGCCCAGACTACCAACTTCGCGATGAGATTGTCGTAGTACTGGCTGACCGCATCTCCTGCTTCATAACCAGCGTCGGTGCGAACCCCCAGGCCATCTGCGCGATCGAAGCGGGTGATGGGGCCAGGTGAAGGGATGAAGCGACCACCTGAAGGATCTTCGGCGTTGAGCCGGATCTCAATAGCATGGCCGTTACGGGTGATCTGGTCCTGGGTGAGCGGGAGGTGTTCTCCCGCTGCGACACGGAGCTGGAGTTCCACGAGATCGAGACCGGTTACCGCCTCAGTGATCGGGTGTTCGACCTGCAGTCGAGTATTCATCTCGAGGAAGTAGAACTCCCCATCTTGGTAGAGAAACTCGACTGTCCCGGCATTCCGATAGCCGCAGGCACGAGCGACCTTGACGGCTGCCTCGCCCATTTGTGATCGAATTTCATCAGGGAAGTCAGGGGCCGGCGACTCTTCAATGAGCTTCTGATGCCTGCGCTGACTGGAGCAGTCGCGCTCGCCGAGCCAGAGCAGATTATCAAAGGCATCGCCGATGATCTGCATCTCGATATGGCGGGGCCAGGTGAGATACCGTTCCACGTAACACTCATCACGACCAAAGGCTCCAAGGGCTTCCCGTTGGGCAGAGGCCAGGGCTTCGACTGCTTCGGTGGCAGAGTGGACGACCCGCATGCCACGGCCGCCTCCGCCATATGCTGCTTTGATGGCCAAGGGCCAGCCATGCTGCTCGCCAAAAGCGATGATCTCTTCGGCGCTCTTGAGCACCTCAGTGGTTCCGGGTACGCCGACGACACCGGTTGCGGTCGCAGCGATTCGAGAGGAGATCTTGTCACCCATGACCTCAATTGCCCCTGGAGGCGGGCCTACAAAAGCAACACCGACCTCTTCAATGGCCCTCGCAAAGTCGGTGTTTTCGCTGAAGAAGCCGTAGCCTGGATGGACTGCCTGTGCGCCGGATTGTCTGATAATCTCAAGGATGCGTTCAGTGTTCAAGTAGCTGTCTCGGGCTGTTGTGCCTGGCAGGCTATAGGCTTCGTCAGCGTAGCGGACGTGCATGGCGTCTCGGTCGGCATCTGAGTAGACGGCGATCGTTTCTATCCCCATCTCTCGTGCTGTCCGGATTACGCGAACCGCGATCTCTCCTCGGTTCGCTATCAGTAACCGTTCAAACACCCACTTCACCTTTCTCGCTCGCTTGGAGGCCGCCACCACGGCGCCATACTCCAAGACCGTGCTTGCTCAAGAAGCCTGGCTCGACCTCGTCCTCTAAGGTGCTGGTAATGACGAGCATTACCCCTTGGCGCATAATCCTACTTGATGAGATCGATTCTACGAATCGTAGCATGTCAGACCTCTTTGCACGGGTCAGTGCTCAGCGTCTTGTGGTCGTTGCTGATCACCAAAGCGCCGGTCGAGGTAGGCGGGGTCGCACCTTCTGGGATGTCCCTAGGAGCACCCTGGCGTGCTCGGCTTTGGTTCGGCTGCCCCAACGTGTCGCAGTCGGCCTCCTTCCTGTGGTTGTTGGCAATGCAGTCGTGTCCGCAATTCATCATCTTGGGGCTGTGGAGGCGACCCTGAAATGGCCGAATGATCTGATGGTTGGGAAGGCGAAACTCGGAGGAATGTTGATCGATGGCGTCTTTGATGGGACTGTGCATCAACTAGTGATCGGTGTCGGAGTGAACCTCACAGCAAGCCCAACGCTTGCAGAGGTTCGCGACCTGTGTTGTCTTGCTGATGCGATCGAATGTGGATCGGAAAGGGATTTTTACTCGCTGCGTGATTCCCTCCTCGCTGGCTTCCTCAAGGAACTCGATGGGCAACTCTCGCATCTCCTTCACGGGCGCACCGATCTCCTTTTGGAGAGGTACAGGGGGTTCTTGTCAACGCTCGGTCGTCGAGTTCAGATTCAGTACCCGGGGAGGATGGTGGTAGGATTAGCCGAAGATGTCGATCAGGAGGGTTGTTTGCTAGTCAGAACTGCGACCAGTAGGGTTGCCGTTCGTGTCGGTGATATCGAACATCTTGGGGTGGTCGATGATCGATAAAGTTTCGTCGGTGTGCTGCTCACCTGTGTCGATATGCTGGGACGATTTGGAGGACTGCGTCCGATCTGCTTGGGCAATCCACCAGGTTGAGATGACCGAACGTGCTTTGAAGTTCGCGGGATTGATCGAGTTTGATGGGTCTTTGGAGCGCGTTGCTACGTCGTCGCGTCAGAGAATCGATAGCGACAATTGGATTACGGGCATGAGCGATGTTGCTGGCTACAGCGTATCAGTGAGGAACCAAAGGGTATCGGTGAACAACCGAGAGGGGTCGTTGGGACGAGTCTCTACGATCAATACTGGCGTGGTGTTGAGCGCGTTGAGCGTCGAGTGAGGAGGTCGTTATGTCGGTAGAGTTCGGTGAAGAGCACGAGGCACTCCGTCAGGTGGTTGCTGACTTCGTGGATGCAGAGGTGCTACCAAATGCCCTTGACTGGGATGAACGGGGTGAACTCCCTCTGCCGCAGGTGCTCCAGCTCGGAGAGCTCGGACTTTTTGGGATGATCTTTCCGGAGGCGTATGAGGGAGGGGGTGGCGACTTTACCTCATTGTGCATCGCGGTTGAGGAGCTCGCAAAGGGTGATTCCTCCCTTGCTATCACCCTTTCTGCGGGAGTGGGACTTGGTGCAAACCCCATCTATCAGTTCGGTAGTGAAGAACAAAAGCAGCGCTGGTTGCCTGATCTTTGCGCTGGACGTGCGCTTGGTGGTTTTGGATTGACAGAGCCCGATGGAGGGTCTGATGCGGGAGCTACCCGCACCAAGGTTGAGCGTCGCGGAGATCGATTCCTCCTGAATGGGGCAAAGGCCTATATCACCAACTCTGGAACCCCCATCACATCGTTGGTAACCGTCACTGCCCGTGGCGAAGAAGGAGTCTCGAGTTTCATCATTCCTGCCGAGACACAAGGGTTTACTGTCGAACCAGCGTATCGAAAACTGGGTTGGCACGCTTCCGATACGCATCCGTTGAGTTTGGTAGACGTAGAGGTTGGTCCAGAGGCCTTACTCGGAGAGCTTGGCCGTGGCTTTGCCCAGTTCCTTGCCATCCTCGACGACGGGCGAATTTCGATCGCAGCACTCGCACTTGGCTTAGCGGAGGCCTGTTTGCGGGAGTCACTAGCTTATGCTGCGAGTCGCAATGCCTTTGGAGGTCCGATCTCGCGATACCAGGCGATCTCCTTCAAATGCGCTGATATGGAGGTAGCTGTCCAAGCCTCACGACTTCTGGTCTACCGCGCGGCTTGGCTCAAGGATCATGGCAGACCCTTCAAGAGAGAGGCGGCTATTGCGAAGCTCTACGCTACAGAGGCGGCGGTCTCGGTGGCCAGAGATGCAACCCAGATCTTTGGAGGCGCAGGCTTCATCGAAGAGTCTCCTGTAGCGCGATACTACCGTGATGCCAAGATCCTTGAGATTGGTGAGGGTACGTCTGAAGTGCAGCGCCTAGTCATTGCCCGTTCTCTCGGTCTGCCTACCTCGTAAGGGATGAGATGAAGGCGCTCATCCTAGCCGGAGGCTCTGGAACCCGACTCCGTCCGCTTACACACACCGCTTCCAAGCAACTGGTTCCGATTGCGAACAAGCCTATCCTTTTCTATGGTCTCGAGGCGATCGCTGAGTGCGGCATTACCGATGTCGGAATTGTGGTTGGGCATACTGCCAGCGAGGTCAAGGGGGCCGTTGGCGACGGATCTTCCTTTGGACTGACGGTGACCTACCTCCCACAGGATAAACCAAGAGGACTCGCACACGCAGTACTGATCGCCAAGGAGTACCTTGGTGACGAGGACTTTGTCATGTATCTCGGTGATAATTTTCTCGTCGGCGGTATCACCGATATCGTGCGGGGATTTGCCCGTCGCGAGGCCTCGACGGCGGCGAGGATTTTACTCGCCCGCGTTGCCGACCCGAGGAAGTTTGGCGTGGCTGAGGTCGCTGAGGATGGTTCTGTACTGCGTTTGGTCGAGAAGCCGGACCATCCCCCCTCCGATCTTGCGCTCGTTGGAGTTTATCTTTTCGACGCCCGTATTCATGAGGCAGTCGCCCAGATCAAACCCTCCGCAAGGGGCGAGCTTGAGATTACTGACGCCATTAGCTGGCTGATTGATCATGGATTTGGAGTGAACTCCTCTATGGTCGAGGGGTATTGGAAGGATTTGGGCGACCCGGAGGCCCTGCTCGATGGTAACAGAATTGCCCTGATGGCGATTCGACCCTCGATGCTGGGCGAGGTGATCGATTCGAAGATCGAGGGTCCGGTCGCCATCGAGGAAGGCGCGAAGGTTGTCGACTCAATCATACGTGGCCCCGCCGTCATTGGCCGCGATGCGTTGTTGCAGTCGAGCTACGTCGGTCCATTTTCGTCGATCGGAGATCGATGTGTCATCCGCTCCACAGAGGTTATGAATTCAATCATCCTAAGCGACTCTACGGTGGACACGGTTGGCGCAATCGAGGGTTCGGTGATTGGCAAGTTCGCCACGGTTTGTCACCGAATTGAGCGACCAAGTGCAACCAAGCTCATCGTAGGCGATCATGCACGGGTGGAGTTGCTGTAGTCTGTGCTCGCAACGTTTCCCTACTCTGAAAGGCGACGGCAGTGAAGTTACTGGTCACCGGAGGTGCTGGATTTATCGGCTCGAATTTCACGCGATACTGGTTGACGACCCATCCAGATGATGACGTGGTGGTGCTCGATGCTCTCACCTACGCCGGTTGTCGAGAGTCGTTAGTGGATCTGGAGCAGCAGATCAGGTTTGTCCATGGTGATATTGGTAACACGACCCACGTTCTTGAGGTACTTGACCGTTACGCCATCGATGTTGTGGTGAACTTCGCTGCCGAATCACATAACTCACTGGCCATCATCGACCCGGAGCGCTTCTTCCGCACGAATGTAGCTGGGACGGTGGGTCTCCTTGAGGCGGCTCGGACCTATGGAGGACTCACTCGATTCCATCATGTATCGACCTGTGAGGTCTACGGGGATCTTGATCTAGACGCAATGGATGCCTTCACGGAGGAGTCTCCTTATCGACCGCGCACTCCCTACAACGCCTCGAAGGCTGGCGCGGATCACGCTGTGCGAGCATATGCATTGACCTATGGTTTGCCCATCAGCATCACCAACTGCGCCAACAACTACGGACCGTACCAGTTCCCC
>JAKAQL010000002.1 GCA_021822605.1 Actinomycetes bacterium | reverse complement strand
TCTAGTTACGCGAACGAGTGGTCCAAAGTTACGCGAAAACGTGGTCCAGGGTACGAGAATACCTAGGTGGCAGCGCGAGATCGGGTAGGATTGCACAATGCGGGCAGGGAGCAACCATCGATCGGAGATTCGGCTAAAACGCTCCCAGGGCATCCGGCTGCGCTGACTTCGTCGTGGAAGCTCGGTCTTTACCTGCTTCAACTTCGCTCGCATCCGCTTCTTGATGGTGGCGCGCCGAAGCCAAAAACGCTCGTCCCTAGTCTCTTGCACAGATGTGAATAAAACCCAGGAGATCGAATAGACCCTGTTGCGGCCAGCACGGCACCACCAATAATCGCTAGGCCACTACATTCACCATTCCCGCCGATCACTGACCAGGGAATCCTTCCCAAAAACCCCTCAGGGCATCCGAACTGATCCCAATAACACCGAAATTAGATCCTCTAGGGACCCCTCCGGGGCCTGTTGTAGCCGTGTTTTGGGGGATCAATCGAAAGTGGGGCCAACACATCACACGCAACGCACATGTCCATCAGTGGGCTTGACTCATCAAGTACAACCAGATACTGGTTCCCATGGAACGCATACAAACACTTCGCACAAGAATCCAGCATTGTGCAACGCCCTACCCAAATTGCATCGCACACAACGTAACGGCGACGGCATAGCCATGACAACCAGTAGAGGCTTGGTCAAACGTCGACTAGGTCAGCATACAAGAGACTGAGGCGACCTACAATCCAAGAAACACTTCCTGACTACGCCCCCGAGAGCACGAACGACATGATCAGCACAAACAACACGAAGGCAGTCACGATCGCCATCGGCGGATCATCCTCGTAGATGAAGCTCACGACACCAGTGACCACCCGGAGAATCGGCGTAAGCAGCAGCACGATCAGCCCCATGACGACGATTCCACGACCCTCGCCGTTCTTGCCGGCCTGTAAATATTTGACGATGCCGCCAAAGGTGTGCGGGAAGAGCGCTGTCCTGCCAGCGACGGTGTGATAAGAGACACCACCGGTGATCTTGGCATATCCGGGATGATGGATGAAGATGATCACCAGCCCGATCGTTACGATGATCACCGAGAGCACCACACCGATGCGTAACACCCAGCTGATCGCAATCTCCGTCTGGCGAACCTTCTGTTCGAGCCGTTCCAGCTCCTCTGGAGACTTTTCACGCTGTGCCATTTAGAACAACCCCCTTTGGAACATCTCGATGGCTATCACGGCCAGCACCACCACAAACAGTATTCGCACCTTGCCGGAGTGGATGCGGCCCAACACCTTGGCTCCCATCATGGAGCCACCCAACACACCAGCTGCGACCGGGGCGGCGATGATCGGGTCGATCTGGCCACGGGCGAAGTAGACACCAGCACTCGCTGCCGCCGTCACCCCGATCATAAAGTTCGAGGTCGCGGTGGAGACCTTCATCGGAAGGTGCATCGCTAAGTCCATCGCAGGAACCTTCAGCGCACCTGAACCGATACCCAGCAGCGCCGAGACCATACCCGCGACGAACATCAGCGCAAGGCCAGGTTTGGTGCCAACAACCTTGTAGGTGATCTCCTTCTTCTCCGCGTCGTCATAGTAACTACCGTGGAGCTTGAAGTAGTTTGCGATCCTATCGTGGGAGACGGTAAGCAGTGCAACCGCCTTGCGCTTGCGGTACATCGCGATCGCTGAGTATCCCAGCACCACTCCAAAGAGGATGAAGAGGAACCTCGCCGGCAAAACCGTGGTTAAATACGCCCCTGTCACTGCACCCGTCGTGGTGGCGATCTCCAAGAACATGCCTGCTCGCAAGTTCGTCATGCGTTCTCGCACGTAAGCAGCGGCTGCTCCCGACGAGGTCGCGATCACTGAGATAATGGAGGCTCCAATCGCCAGTCGAATATCGACATGGAAGAGCAGCGTCAGCACTGGGACAACGATGACTCCCCCACCGAGACCGACCAACGAGCCGAGCACGCCAGCCAGGATCGAGATCAACGCCAACAGGACTACGAAATCTAAAGGTGACACGCTAAACAATCTAGCAGGAACTCGACCGCCGAGGAAACTCAAGCACGGCGAGGATGTGGAGGAGCACGTACCGCCCATACAAGCAGCTCATCAACGCCATGTGAGCCAACTTGTACGGATGACCGGACAAGTTAGCCATCCAGGCCACCTGTCTTCAGCCACCGCCTAGTATTATGCGACTTATCGAAATCGGAGTTACTCAAATATCTGACAGGATGACACCGAGCAGCTTCTATCACTGCATGACATCCAATACTCTTGATCACTATGCAATCAGCCAGATAGCGTCAGTTTCGTACAGTACTAGTGCAACTATCATACGTAGCCCCTGCGAGAGCGCCGGACTACGGATGGGGAGAGTGACTCAGTCATCGGTTGCATCCATAGGGAGAGGCGACCTAACTTACTGCGACATCAATAAATGAGAAGTCCTTGACTCAAGTATCTTTACTCAGAGCAACTCAACTTCTTCGTCAACCCGGTCCAGCACCTCTCGCCGTCGAGCTGCCGACAGGAGGCCAAGACCCCCTCAATCAAGGGGCTACCAACACAAACAGGTCATCAGCCTCGACGCAGCTGTGCTCCCAACGCCGCTGCTCGTGCGTCGATGGTGTCAATCAGGCTCTGAACTGTGCCCTCGGTGATCACCCCCTGATCGGACTCAAGGCGAAGGCGGAGACCCACATAGAGATGTTCCTCGTCATCGGTTGGCCGAAAGCGATCAAACACCCCCAGATCAGCCCCCAACTCTCCCGCAATCTCCTCGATCAAGTCCACGAGTGGCTCCAGAGGAGCATCGCGTCGAATCGCAAAGGAGAGATCTAAGGTGCTCGCCGTGTAGACCGAGGGGACCTCGACCCGGCGAATCGGATGCATCGAAGCAACAAGGGCCTCAAAGTCCATCTCCAGGTAACCAAAACGCCCCTCCACCAGGTGGATGAGCTCATCGGGGATCTGGCGAGGGTGGAGTTCACCGACCACACCGACCACCTTCTCGCCCAAGCGCAGCTGGGATCGCCGACCAGGATGCAACTCTGGCCAACCGACGAGCTCCTCATCGATACCGGTCACCTCGAGCACGCCATCGAGACCGAAGACTCGCTCAATCGCAGTCAATACCGGGGCGATCACCACCAGTGAGTTCTCTGCCCCTTCGATCAGCACGCCAAGCCTGAGCCCCTCATTGGGCAACGCACTCTGAACCAGCGAGTTCTGTTCCGATGACGGGTCACTAGCCATTGAACCACCCACCGACCACCGCTGCATCACCGGGCCCACCTCGAAGAGTGCGACCGGGCTCAATCGTCGGCCAACGTTGGTCCGAAGGGAGCGGAGCAGTCCGGCCAGGAGCGTCTGACGAAGTTCAGACTCCTGGGCGACCAGCGGATCAGCAAGCTCGATCGGCTCGCCCGCACCTCCAGTCCGCTCTCGCTCCTCGGGAGAGACGAGGGTCACCGACCAGGCCTCGAAGATCCCCATGCCAGCGAGTAGCTGCTTGAGGCGGCGAATCAACTGTTGACGTTCGGTGAGGCCGCCAGTCGTCGCGACCGTGAGCGGCGTTGAGGTGATCCGCTGGTACCCGAAGTGACGAGCTATCTCCTCAATCACCTCGATCTCGCTCCCAACATCTGGTCGAAAGCTAGGCGGGGTAACCCGATAGATCGCTCCGGCCTGCTCAATGTCAAACCCAATGCGCTCCAGTGGCCCATCGGGCTCCAGCACATTCAAAAGCTCATCGGCTGGCTCATGGCCAAGGATTGCGCCCACGCGAGCGGGGCGTACCTCAATCGGTGCCGCTGGTCGAACAGCATCGATCCGGCACCGTATCGGGCCCTCGATCCGAAGGTTCGCCAGCTCAGCGATGCGGGTGACCGCCAACTCAAGGATCGCCGGATCGGTACCGCGCTCAAAGCGAGCCGATGCCTCGCTCCGGGCGTTCAGTCGCTTTGCGGTCCGCGCAATTCGACCTGCAGGGAAATGTGCGGCCTCGAGCAGCACCGAGGTGGTCGCATCACTCACCTCAGTAGCAAGCCCGCCCATCACTCCAGCGAGACCCACGACCTGGTCGTTGCCGTCGACGATGACGATATCAGAGCTCTCCAGCGCTCGGGTCGACCCATCCAACGTCACGACCTCCTCGCCAGCACGAGCGAAGCGAGCCGCGATGGTGCCTCCTCCGAGCGATGTCGCGTCATAAGGATGGGTTGGTTGACCAATCTCAAGCATCACATAGTTGCTGGCATCAACCACTGGGGAGATGGAACGCATGCCCCCAAGCTGGAGGCGCCGACCCAGTCGGAGCGGGAAGGTCGCCGTCTCGATACCACCAAGTGAGGCGATCAACAGACGATCTGTGGCCTCTGGATCGATACTGGGCTTTGGATCGTCGATGATCTCGAGAGAGTATGGAGCCTCTGGTGACCAGAAATCGATGCGAAGCCAGGCCGCGAGATCGCGAGCCACCCCGAGTACGCAGTTCGCATCGGGTCGGTTCGCCTCGATCGCAAGGTCAAAGACGATGTCGTCCGAAAGACCGAAGTGGGCCCCAAAGTCAACCCCAGGTGGTGTCAGCGGGTCGAGGATCAGGAGACCACCGGCCTCGGAGGAGACTCCCACCTCCACCGGCGAGCAGAGCATGCCGAGCGAAACGACCCCGCGCATCTTACGTTCGGTCAGCGTCATGCCCGTGGGTAGGGTCACCCCTGGACGGGCCCAGGGCACCTTGTCCCCCACCTTAAAGTTCCAAGCTCCGCAGACGACCGACTTGGGCTCCCCCTCGCCGTCGTTGACGAGGGTGGCGCGAATCTTGTCTGCTCCAGGGATCGGCTCAAGCGAGACAACCTCGGCCACCACGACCCCATCGAGCGAGGCGGGTGCATGCTCGACTCCCTCGACCACCATTCCGAGCTCATTCATCGCGTCCACGAGCTGTCGCACGCCCGGATGGCTCGGCCCAGTGCGAACCGCCTCGTCGACCTCGAAGAGAACACCCAGATCGAGAAACTCAGCCAACCACGTCAGGGTGATCTTCACAACACTCCCCTCATCTGTGCAAGTACACGGAGATCGTTCTCCGGCAGAATACGCATGTCGCCCAAGGCAACCTTCATCTGCACCAACCGATCGATCCCAAAGCCAAAGGCGAAACCACTATAAACCTCGGGATCGATCCCGACATGGGCAAAGACGTTCGGATGTACCATCCCAGACCCGCCAAGCTCAATCCAACCCGTCCCTGAACAGGTGCGACATCCCAGCCCCTTGCAGACCGTGCAGGTGATCTCGAACTCTGCCGAAGGTTCGGTGAAGGGAAAGTAGGCCGGCCGAAGTCGTGCCTGGATATCTGGACCAAAATAGGCAGAAGTGAACGCCTCGATCGTCGCCTTGAGATTCGCAAAGGTGATCCCCTTGTCCACCACGAGGGCTTCGAGCTGGTGAAAAGCTGGCGTATGGCGAGCATCGGGGGTGTCTCGCCGATAGACACGGCCCGGTACGATGGCATAGATAGGGAGCTCACTCGCCTGCATCAATCTGATCTGCACCGGTGAGGTATGAGTGCGCAGCAACGTCGACTCCGGCTCGCCATAATTCAGATAAAAGCTGTCCTGGTTCGCTCGTGCTGGGTGAAACTTGGGGATGTTGAGCGCCTCAAAGTTGTGCCATTCGGTCTCGACCTCTGGACCCTCTGCTACCACGAAACCCATCCCAATAAAGAGGTCCTCGAGCATCATCCGCGTCTGCGTGAGAAGATGGAGTGCGCCCGTACCGCGTAATCGTCCGGGGTGTAAGTAGGCGGCGATATCGTCCTGCTCAGCTCGAAGCCGCCCAGCGAGTTCAACTTCGTTCACACGACGCTCGTTGACATCGATCGCTTCCTCGAGTCGCGACCGTACCTCGTGCACGGCAGCACCGATCCGCGGACGATCCTCCGGAGCGATACTCCTCATCGCCCGTTGAAGCGTCGCGAGCGGTGTGCTCGGCGCATGGACCGCCTCTTTTACCGCGAGCAACTCAGCGTTGGTCATCACCGCGTTCAACTTCCCCACGCTCTCATCACAGAAGCCTGTGAGCTCCGCCAATGTCACATCAATCTCGGCCATGCGGAGGTTACCTTTCTCTTCGGCGTTGCTAACCAGGATAAACGCTGATGGGTGCGTGTGATGATAGTGCACATCACTGGATTCGCAAAGACGCGGTAGAGATCGACCCATGGGAGGGTCGGCTGACGCGTGGCAAGACAGGCCGAGAATGGGGCGCCACACTTGCGAGTTCACGGTCTGCGGAGTACACGGTCGGCGGAGTTGGAGGACAGCGGAGTTCACGGTCTGCGGAGTTCGCGTTCAGCCACCAAGGATTCGGGCCACGACGATGATGCACCTGCATCGCGAGCCATCACCCCTGTGTGTGCGCTCTCGGTCGGACCACCTCGACCTCCTGGTCGAACTGGGAGGGTTGGTCGGGCAGGAACGGCTCACCTCGGCATCAGAAGCAAGCAGTCCTGAGCAAGAGGACCTCACCTCCTGGTCGGTGCGCCAACATGCGTGATCGAGCCGGTGCCGGTTTCACCCCCCCAGGAAGTGCATTCGGGTACGTCCCACCAGCTCAGGTCCCCTCCCAGACGAGGAGGGTCTTTTGTCCTGGTGGCGACCAGCTAACTCCACGCCACTCCCAGGAATCGACATCCCCTCCACCTCCCTTGGCCTGTTGTTGCAAAGACGCAGACCTCCAGGGCCGTTGTAGATAACGAGTGACGCCGACAAGATCCCTCACTCCAGGCACACATAGCCCTCCAAACTCAACCTCGTCACGGCCTTCCGCTGCGCCTCTTCGAGCTAGACCGGCCGAGCTACGCCTTACACCAACCCAGCTCGCTCGAGTCTCGAGGGCCAGGCGGCCAGCTTGTTTGACCCGCTTGGTCAGCATGGCGCCGGTGATAATCGGACATTACACTGGCCTGGCATCATCTCAGGATTGGCAGTATCACTTGGCTGGCACTATCTCTGGGTTGACAACAACTCTCGTTGTTCAGTCGGGACCAAGTCCGACGACACTGGCGTCGAAGCACCACCCCACTCGAAGGCGAATTGGCTAACCTATACCAGCACGAACCCCCTTTGTCAATTGACCCGCCTGGCTTCGGATCTTCATTATCACCAACCCGGCTGGCCTCGCCCCTGATGAGCCAGCGTGCCCGAGGCACACGACACCCCTCGATCAACGACCAATTCCCGACTTAGGGCTCTCCATTGACAGCGAGCCTGGATTGGTGAACCTGGCCTGGTCAACCTGAAAGACGGGGCAACTCCCTCAACCACCAGTACGCCACTTGGCACCGTCGGGGCCGATCGACACGCGATCTGTCGGTACCCCTCCGAGCCACGGACCCGCCATTGCCCCTCTGAGCCCGGTCGATCCCTGGCGACGCAATGCGGTCACTGGGAGCTATGACCGGGAGGGCTGAAAGTAAGCAACTGGCAACGGGTCGAGCGAACACAGCCTGCGTGCCCCTAGCCATTTGCGATCATTCCTGCGGGGATGTCGACGAATCTCTTGTCTGTGCGAGATGAAAGAGAGCGATCGACCCAGCAACACCAGCGTTCAGCGACTCCACTTGTGTGCGTTGGGGAATCGAGATCACCCCGTCACAGTGCGCAAGGAGTGCCTCTTCGATGCCATGTGCCTCGGACCCCACGAGCAATGCCACCGGAGCCGCTGATCGCAACTCCATAAGGTTACCCGCCTCGTGAGGGACCAAGGCGAGCCGGCTCACCCCCGCCTTGCCGAGCTCAAGAAGACTCTGCTCATAGGAATCCACCTCGCTCACTGCCACCAATGAGATCAATCCCGTCGTGGCGCGCACGACCTTTGGCGAGAATGGATCAACGGTCTTTGGCCCGACAACGAGCCCCACTCGAGAGAAGAATGCGAGTGCTGAACGGATCAGCGTGCCAAGGTTACCCGGGTCTTGGAGCCCCACTGGGAACAGGATACACTCCTGCGCAGCGAGGAGCGCGAAGCTCGCCAGTTGCATCGGAGCCAGGCCGATGACACCATCGGTATTCGTCAGCGAAGAGACGTGGGCGAGACGACGCTCGGGAACAACTCGGATCTGGTCACCCAACTGGAGATACTCCTCCAGCCGCTCCTCGGTGACAAAAACCGTCCCGATAGCCTCCCCAATCTCGATGGCCTGATCGAGAGAACGCCGACCTTCGAGTACATAGGTACGCGAAGCTCGGCGTCCAGCGCGAGAGCGAAGCAACTCACGAAGATGAGCCAGTTCAGCCTGTGAAGCGTTAGCGACCAGAGACTGAACTCACCAGACGTGCAAAGGCACTTGGATCAGTGACCGCGAGGTCGGCCAAGATCTTGCGATCGACCTCGACCCCAGCCTCCTTCATCTGGAACATGAGGCGTGAATAACTCGTCCCGTTCATCCTTGCAGCAGCGTTGATACGCTGAATCCACAGACGGCGGAACTCGCCTTTGCGTGCGCGGCGGTCACGGTAGGCGTACTGCAACGAGTGCATGACCTGCTCGTGAGCGGCACGATAGCTGCGACTCTTGTTTCCGTAATAACCACTCGCAAGCTCAAGTATCTTGCGACGATGCTTCTTTGAATTGATGGATCGTTTAACCCGTGCCATGTTTTCTCCTTTGAACCTTTCCCGACCGGCTTAACTAACGCCCCAACAACTTCCTCACGCGCCGAGCGTCACCGCTCGAGACCTCCACGTCCTGATGGAGGTGGCGCATGCGACGCGACGACTTCTTCTCCAACAGATGCGATGTGAACGCATGCTGGCGTCGCAACTTGCCAGTACCCGTCACCTTGAATCGAGCCTTCGCTCCCTTGTCAGTCTTCATCTTCGGCATTTCTCTCTCACCTTTCTACCCTCCAAGCACCTACCGGTGCCTTGGGCTTCCTCGTTGCCCGTTGCCGCCTGTGACGGCGGATCGTGGCTCACCACCGAAAAATTCTGTCATGCGTCCGCGCAACGCTCGGGGCTATGTCCCTAGCCGTGCCACTTCACATCGTGACGATCAACCTCTCGTGGTCCACCTTCTCTATGGATGCGCAACTACGCAACTCTCACTTCATACCGTTCCTTGCCCTGGCCCAGACTCCTAGGCTTCACGTATCCATCCCAACCAGCCTCACGCCACCGCAGAGCCATCCCGCCTGCACAACGCCGACACCTTCATCGGTCCGAGTGAACCAACCGCCGACGGCCACTACCCGTGGCGACCGATCCTAGACCAACCTCAGGCAGCCTCGCCGGTACGGATACCGCTTACCAGCACCTAAGGAGTGGCGGCCTCATCCACTGCGTTCGCATCCGGAACAAGCGCCGTTGTCGACACCGCACCTGCCTCAGTGCTCGGAGTCCCATCAGTGCCACCATTGGTCGCACGCGCAGAGGCACCACCATCGACTGAAACGTCGGTCGCTGCGCTGTTGGGCCCACGAACAGTTGACCCGTCGTCTGTAGATCCAGTGCGAGCAGATGCAACCGTATCGGAACGAACACCGTTTGAACCCGCGCCATGCAACTGGTCACCGTTCGGGTGGGAACTACTCGAATGAGAACTGTGCGAACCACCGCTCTGACCCTTTGGAACCGGGCGCTTCTCTGGCACCAGTACCATCAGCATATTGCGACCATCGAGCTTGGGAAAGGTCTCAACCTTCCCAACGTCTTTGACCCCTTCGATAACCCGTTCCAGGATCTCCTGGCCGAGTTCCGGGTGGAAGATCTCCCTACCTCGGAACATAATGGTCACCTTGACCTTATGGCCCTCGGCGAGAAACTTACCAACTTGGCGTGTCTTGGTATCGAAATCTCCGACCCCGATCTTGGGACGGTACTTCATCTCCTTGATCTGCGTGGCTGATGCTTTGCGCTTGGACTCTTTGGTGCGTTGTGCCTGATCGAACTTGAACTTACCATAGTCCATAATCTTGGCAACCGGAGGCCGTGCCATGGGCGCCACCTCCACAAGATCCATATCAAGCGCACGTGACATCGTCAGTGCCTCCTGAATTGGCTTGATACCAAGCTGATTTCCATCAGGTCCAACGAGGCGAACCTCACGGACACGGATTTGATCATTGATCCGTGCATCGGGGTCTGGTGCTGAGGCGATAGAGCTACTCCTTCCAATCTGTGAACTTCACGGCAGGCAGCATTACTCTATCCGAACCCAGCTGCTCTTCGACGAGACAGTAGGGGGGAGACAGAACTCCGCTTAGCCTTCTAGAATTACTCTAGCAGTCAGGAGACTGCTTCCCTACCTTACCAACTCCTGTTCACCCGAGATGAAAGGGCGGTCCACCTCTCCATGTCACAAGAGGAAGAACACATGATGCAGCTACAGCAGGAGCTGCTGAGCGCCGATCCAGCAACCATTGTGGCCAACCACGCCTATGGGCTCTTTGAGCTCGCCAGCATCTATCTGGGTGCGACACCTCCTCGGCTCACCGACGCGAGCCTCGCGATCGACGCCTTCGCGGGAATGCTTAGTGCCGTTGAGGATCGCCTCGGCGAGGTGGGCCAGCCCCTCCAGGATGGTCTTCGCCAGCTCCAAGCTGCCTTCATCCAGGTTGCCAAGCTCGACCACGAGCCGGTGCGCACTCCCCCTTCCGCTCCACCGACAACCGAGGCTTGACCACCCGGCCACCAAAGCCAACGGCGGCCAGTTCGATGGCGCCAACGTAGCAGTCTCGGCCACCTCCTCCAGGAGAAGAGTACCAAACGTTGCCCACGGCTTGAACTCTGCCAGCATGGGTCCGTCCCCATGGAACGCCAGCACTGGTGTGCCAAGATGAGGTCGGTGCCGCTGCGCGAAATACCTGCAGGGCACACCGACCACACACCGCACGACATGCATCGTTGGCTGGGCGCATCGTCGAAGGGGCGCATCGTCGATCAAGGAGCGGTGGACCCACCACGGCGCAACATTCCTTGTTTCCGAAGGCACCGCTTCTTCATGGCTCACATCCGCGACGACCCACCTCCTGACATGCGAGGAGCGCGGCCGCGCGCATTCTTGAGATCGGCCAGATCCCCCTACCTCTCACCAAACGAGGCTCGAACCCGCCAGAGCAACCCTCAGATTCTTTGGCCTCGCCTGGATGGTGCTCCATCAATGCGAAGAGATCATCCGTGATGCAGTGCCACCCGCCCCTCACGGTTTCATGTCGTATCGAGGACATTCAGACAGTAGCTGCGATGAACTCGGGACTCGCAACCACTCTGTCCGAGCCGTTCAACGGGACCGGGGTAGTCACCGTGAAGGTGGTGCCAGGCGAGACCGGTGTGTTCGACAAGACAGGGGCACTCACCCCACCTTGTGCAGCGACGCGACCTCGAGTTCGCCACCAAAGGAGGGCTTGAGACGCACCGTCACCCGCCGACCAATGCCGATAGCCCGCGACCCGTCATCGATCGTGATGCAGTGAAAACGCACCTCGCACGGTGGTTTCGCATCGAGTCGCACCATCCCGAGCCCGACATGGGGATCAAAGCTGACCACCTCACCGTCAAACACCTGATTCTGATCAAAGAGGACGGTCGGGAACGGCGCCCGGGGCCGTCCGTCGGCACCCGCAACCGCTGAGTCACCACGACCAAGTCGTCGGGCAAACCATCCCATCTACGGTACCACCTTGGAGAGCGGGAGCTCGAGAATATCGGTAGCACCCCGGTCCTTGAGTAGAGGGATCAGCAGGTTGATCGCGGAGCGAGGCACTACCGCCTCCACCGCAAACCCGCTCTCCTGATAGAGCTGTGAGACCGTCGGTGACTTCATCGCTGGTAGCGCCTTGATGATATCGGTGAGCTGATCGCCACCGACGTTAAGCTTGACAAGCACTCGATCGCGAGCGGTCAAGGCCCCCAACAACAGCGTCTGCAGTTGCTCCATCGCATGGCGTTTTTCAGGATCCCCGGCACTGGTCGGGTTCGCGATGAGCTCGGTGTAGGAGACAAGAACGGTGTCGATGATCCTCAAACCGGCCGCGCGCAACGCCCGACCTGTCTCGGTGATCTCAACGACGGCGTCGGCGATCTCTGGTATTTTGGCCTCAGTGGCGCCGTAGGAGAGCAGGATCACAGGCTCAACGCCGTGCTCTCGAAAGAATCGACGGGTGAGCTCTGGGTACTCGGTGGCCACCCGAACACCATCGTGGAGGTCACCGACGCCTTGGACCTCGCTGTCAGCAGCCACCGCCAGCACCACCCGGATCGGTCGGGAGGTCACCTTCGAGTAGCGGAGTTCACCGAGCGAGACCACCTCAGCTTGGGTCTCATTGATCCAATCGCGACCGGTGATACCGAGATCAAAGAGCCCCTCCGCCACGTAGGTAGGGATCTCCTGGGGACGCAGTACCCGCACCTCACGCACTCGTGGGTCATCGATCGTCGCCCGGTAGTCGACCTCGCTGCTGCGCTCGATCGGCAGATCTGCCTCCGCAAACAACGTAAAAGTAGCTCGCTCAAGACTTCCCTTGGGAACGACAATCCTCAGCACTGACCATTACTCCTTTGCGAGTCGACGGTAGAGATCGACGAGGCGAACCAACGAGAGCGCGCCATCGAAACCCTTGTTCCCATCCTTGCCTCCGGCCCTGTTCAGACCCTGTTCGATGTTCTCCACCGTCAGGATCGCATTCACGATCGGGACCTCAGCACCCGCGGCAAGCGCCATCAGCTGACCGGCACTCTGGGTGACCACCACGTCATAATGACTGGTCTCACCCCGAACAACCGCACCCACGGCGATGATACCAGCGAGCGATCGGCTCACGAGGAGCTGACGGATGGCACCCACGATCTCAAGGGCGCCAGGAACCCATACCACCGTCAGCGCTGTATCGTCAGCTCCGACCGTATGAAAGCCTGCTCGAGCTCCTGCTACGAGCGGATCGACGATCACCCTGTTGAACTCGGAGGCGACGATTCCGAAACGGTCACCGCGTTGGTAGCCCAGCTGACCGGTCAACTCCTCGTACCGTCCTCGAGCGCCGCTACGGTCCTGTTCTTGATATCCTGCCATCTCAATTCCCTCTTCGAGTTCTGCTACCCGATGTCAAAGCCTGCACGTTCACTCTGCTCTGGCACATCCCCTGTGAACCCAATCCGTGCACCAGCCCACCAATCTCTGTCCCCTGTTCCTGGTGCCTCGCCCTGTTGCCTGGTGAGCGCTATACCGGTCGAACACCTCTTTGGACCCCTCATCATCGTATCCGAGTCGTCACAGAAGAGGTCTCGCGTTGGGTGAGGTGTGTTTGCCTTACCCAACGCAGGGCATCGATAGCCCTGTGTCTGGGTCGATCACCTCTCAATATGGTCAATACGACACCCCCTCACCCAAGGTCAAGGAGGTGTCCCATCTTGGTCGCCTTCGTCTGGAGATACTTGGCATTCTCCGCCTGCGGTTCGATGATGAGCGGAACGCGCTCAGTGATCTCAAGCCCAAAACCAGAGAGACCTCCATACTTGGTCGGGTTGTTGGTCAGGAGGCGCATCTTGGCAACCCCGAGGTCGACGAGGATCTGCGAGCCGATCCCGTAATCTCGTGAGTCCACCGGCAGGCCAAGCGCCTCGTTGGCCTCAACCGTATCAAGACCCTGCTCTTGGAGTTGGTAGGCTCGCAGCTTGTGAGCTAACCCAATACCACGACCCTCATGGCCACGCAGATAGACGATGACCCCCCTGCCCTCTTGCGTGATAATCTCCATGGATCGATGGAGTTGGGGACCACAGTCACAGCGCAGCGAACCAAAAGCATCGCCGGTCAAACACTCCGAGTGCACCCGAACCAGCACAGGCTCGCCGTTGGCGATGTCACCCAAGACAAGCGCCACGTGTTGTTCCCCATCGAGGATCGACTGGTAGGCGATGCCGGTGAACTCCCCGTAAGCCGTCGGGATGCGGGCGGCGGCACCATCAACCCGCTTGACCAGCGTATCGTTGGCCGCGCGATAGCGGATGAGATCGGCGATGGAGATGAGTACGAGCCCGTGGGTCTCAGCGAACTTGGTGAGCTCATCAAGCCGTGCCATATTCTGCTTGTCCTCAGTCACCACTTCACAGATCACTCCGGCGGGGGTGATGCCAGCGAGGCGTGCGAGATCAACGGCGGCCTCGGTATGTCCACCTCTGCGTAGCACCCCCCCATCACGGGCGCGAAGCGGGAAGACGTGGCCGGGCCTCGTCAAATCCGATGGCTTGGTGGATGGGTCGACAAGGGCACGAATGGTGCTCGCCCGGTCGTAGGCCGAGATCCCGGTGGTGACCGCACGCTTTGCATCCACCGACACCGTAAAAGCGGTGGAGTGAGACTCGGTGTTGTTCTCCACCATGAGCGGGATGTCGAGTTCGTCAAGCCGTTCTCCAGTGAGCGGCACACAGATCAGACCGGAGGTATGGGCCAGGTAGAAGGAGATCTTCTCGGCATCGACAAACTCAGCGCCCATGATCAGGTCGCCTTCATTCTCTCGATTCTCGTCGTCGACCACCAGTACGATCTCGCCTCGGCCAATCGCGGCGATCGCCTCTTCTATAGGATGAAAACTCATTGACTCCACGCCTCCCGTTGCTCGAGCGAACGTTGGCGCACGAGGTACTTCCCAATAATATCGAACTCGATATTGAGCGGATCTCCGACACCGAGATCGCCGAGATTGGTGCGGCGCAGGGTCTCAGGGATCAATGCAACGCTGGCGCTTCCCTCCCCGATCGCCGTCACCGTCAGACTGACACCGTTCAATACGATGCCTCCTTTTTCCACCACGAGCGCATCAAAGCGACGGTCAAACGCAACCCCTAGATCTGGCCCTCCCTGGGTGATGCGACCAACGCAATCGACGTGCCCCTGCACGATGCCCCCATCGAGCAGCGTGGCAGCGGTGATACTCTGCTCAACGTTGACCCGTGCGCCTACCTCAAGGCTCGAAAACGTGCTGCGGTGCATGGTCTCCTCGATGATCTCTACCCCGAAGGAGTCTTCGGTCACCGCAACGACCGTCAAACAGACGCCGTTACAGGAGATCGAGGAGCCTAGCTCTATGGTGGGCCTCCACTCACCGAGCGCAAAACGATGCACGCCATCGTCACCCTGACCAAGATAGGTGACTGTCGTGGCGACAATCCCTGAGAACATCGATTCCATCCCTTCGGCTCTCCAGCTACTCCAGCCTAGTTTGTCTCGGACGCCAAGACTCGACCAACACAGCCGAACACGATTCACCCAGCTCAGAGTCGCCGAACAGAGGATTGCAAGGGCGCCAGCAACGGTGAGATTCCCTGACGAACATACTCCGTGCCAGGGACGCACGACACCAACATGACCCCCCGATCCTTGGCCAAGGGCTGAGCCTGCCTGCACGCCCACTCTGTGGTGGCGACCGTACCGACTTACGACATGTCACTCCTCAACGGTCATCACCCCCAGCCGCATCGTTTGAGCGATCGTCGCCCAATGAACAAACCGGTGAGCTTGCTCACCCCTTGCCATCTGGAACAAAGGCCTGGTCCGCGCCAGAGACGCTCTCACGTCGGAGATCGGTGTCGAGCACTTGGGCCACTTGCCCTGCTCGCTCGCTCCAGAGGCGCAATTCGATATCCGAACCCACCGATTGCATACCCATAAGTATGAGCTGCATCGGATCCACAAGGAGTCTTCCGACAGGGAGATGGAAGGCAGGCTTTGCCTCATCATCGCCAAAGACCATCGGAGCGAGATAGACATAGACCTCATCAACAAGGCCCTCTGCAAAGAAGGAGCCTTGGAGCATCGGTCCACCCTCGATGAGGACACTCAACACCCCACGCGAACCCAGATCATCGAGGAACTCCTGGGGTGCCGCTGCGGTCACCTGGACACCTGGGGTGCAGTACGAGAGGCTCCGACGAGCAAAGACCCAGCGCTCTGGCTGCGTGGTGGTTTCGACACCTCCAGGCCGAGCGGTCAGGAGTGGATGATCTGCCTCCATCGTTTCGGCTCCCACGACGATCGCCTGGGACTCCGCGCGAAGCTGATGTCCGCGATCTCTGGCCGCGGGAGAGGTAATCCATTGTGAGGCACCCCTTCGATCGGCCACCCTCCCATCAAGGGTCATCGCCACCTTGGCTCGAACCCAAGGTCTTCTCATGCGTCGCTGCACGAGATAGGGGATGAGTTCTTGCACGCCCTCGGTGGACTCCACCCCCACCTCAACCTCCACGCCCGCTCTTCGCAGGGCAAGAAAGCCACGCCCCGCCACCCGTGGATCAGGGTCGACGATGGAGGCGACCACCCGACGGATGCCAGCAGCGACGATCGCATCAACACACGGCGGTGTCCGCCCGTGATGAGAACAGGGCTCTAAGGTCACGTACATCGTCGCGCCTTTAGCCCGCTCACCCGCCTCACCCAGCGCGACAACCTCAGCATGGGGGCCGCCGAGGGGTTGGGTCCAACCCTCCCCAACAACCGCTCCATCGGCGACGATGACCGCGCCAACCCAAGGGTTTGGCGGCGATCCGTGACGTGCACGCCGACCCAAGGCGAGGGCATGGCGCATCAAGTCCGTATCGTTCATCGGCTGGAGGCAGGATGTTCAGTATCGCCCCCCGCAACGAGCCCAAGAGCGTGCTCCAACAGGGGTACGAGAGCATCGAGTGACTCGATCGCCCCGCGTGGAGAGCCAGGTAGATTCAAAATCAAGCAGGACCCCAAGGTACCGGCAACCCCGCGTGAAAGCCCACCCAACGGACTCACCGCACGCATCTGTTCCCCAAGACCGGGGGCAAGCCGATCGAGCACCTCCCGTGTACCCTCCGGAGTGAGATCACGGGGACCAAATCCAGTACCTCCTGTGGTCACGATCAGTCCGGTAAATCCAGCAGCTGCGCTCCGTAGCGTCGAGGCGACATTCTCGGCGCCATCCGCGACGGCTATTCGGTCCGCGATCTCGTACCCAAGACCACTGAGGCGCTCTTGGAGTGCCTGGCCGGAGCGATCCTCGCGTGTTCCGGCGATCACTCCATCAGAGACTGTCACTATCTTGGCCGCTGGCATCGACGCTATCCTCCAATACTGGCACGACCTCACTGCCGTGCCTCACCTTTACCACAGTACACTCTTTGTCGCCGTGCTCTCGTGTCTTCGTGTGTGCTCGTGGTGGGACTGTCCTGGCGTCATCCCTGGTCCTGTGCCCTCTGTCTTTCACACCTTGGCGCACAGGTGACCCTGATGACAAAGCACCCGTGCGTCAAGTTACTCAGCCTCGTCGCCGATTGCCCGGGGTCACTCGATCACCCACCATCCTCAGAATGATCCCACCTCTGTCGTTGGTCGGTCCGAGAGGAGCCAATCCAACAGAGGTTGGGGGGACGACCCTGCGCTGTTCCTCGTTTCCCGAGACAGCCACCCGAGCGTGGCTCACTTGCAAAGACAGCGAAAAAGTGAGCTGCGTCCCTCAGTTCCAGGGAACCAAGGGTCTCGGGTTCCCGACCTTCGTCGAACAGATCAACCTTCTCCGTGGTTGCTTCCTCGCGATACTATCCCCATCTGAGCCGGCCGCGAACGTCGAACGGGTAGTGCCCTCATCGGCGCGACTGCGGCGCTCCGCCCCAGCGGTACCACTACTGCTCAGGGTGTGTGCTGATGCGCTCGGCCGAGCTACCTCGAAGAAAATCGGCAAAGCTCATCGTCGATCGACCTTCGGGTCGCACAAGCTCTGGGACCAATAGCCCCTTGGCCGTCTGGATTTTTCCCTCGGCGATAGTGCCTAGTGAAGAACCCGTCTCCCCCTCCTCGACGTGGGCCTTGATGAGTCGTATTCGCTTGGGGCCAGCGTAGAAGTAGGCTCGCTCAAGCAGATGGCGACGATAGCCCTGCAGCGCTGACTCATAACTCCTGACGAGAAGGTCACCATCAGTGATTTTTGGCGCGTAGGTCACGGTGCCCACCTGGGGTTGGGCCGCCTCCTCGAGCCAATGATCACGACGAGTGAGCCAATCGCTCATCAGTTGACATCCCATCGTGGTGAGCAGTTCATAGGCTTCGCTCACGCTACGACCATCGATCTCGACCGGTTCACGGGCATAGACCGGTCCCGCATCCATCTCTTGGACAAGACGCATCAAGGTTACCCCACTGGCCAACCCGCCAGCGAGTACTGAGCGCTCGACCGGGGCAGCTCCTCGAAAGAACGGGAGGAGCGAGTAATGGACATTGAGCAGCGGGTGCGCCTCTACCAACGCCGCGGGCAGTATCCGACCATAGGAGACGACAACACCCAGATCGAAGGCGAGATCGCCGAGCTCGTCGAGCGCCGTCACGACAGTTAGGCCAGCCTGTACGCCGATCTGAGCAACCGGCGTCGGTTCCAGTGGGCCGTTCCTAGCACGCCGCTTGGGCGGCTTTGTCACCACCGCAACCACATCGAAACCGCCATCCAACAGGGTCGCGAGATAGGCAGTCGAGACTGCACCGGTTCCGAAGAAGACGATACGCACGCTTAGGAGTCGATCAGCTTCTCTCGCATGGTGCGGTGAAAGGCTTTGCGCTCCTCGTCCGTCAATCGCGTGATCAGCAGCTTGCCTTCGAGGTGATCGTACTCGTGCTGAAGCACTCGTCCGAGGAGACCCTCTCCCTCGACCTCCTGTGGCTTGCCATCGCGATCAAGACCACGCATCACGACGTGTCCTGGGCGATGGATCTCCCACCAGTAGTTAGGCACTGAGAGACATCCCTCTTCGTAGGCCCATTCGCCGTCGGCGACGACGAGCTCAGGGTTGATAAAGACCTCTGGACCATCGCCAGCGTCGTAGACGAAGATGCGTTTCCCGACGCCCACCTGGGGGCCGGCCAGACCGACTCCCGGTGCGTCATACATCGTCTCAAACATGTCGTCGATCAACCGCTGCAAGGCGGCATCGAAGGTGTCGATCTCAGTCGACCGGTTCGCAAGAACCTGGTCACCAATGGTTCGGATAGCGAGGATTGCCACGGGTTCTAGGCTAGTAGCCAGCGGAGTCATTCGCCGACATCGACAGTCAATGTCACGAGTTACGGTTACTAGCCAAGATCATCAACGGTCACCATCCAAGGAGGCATCAATGGAACCCATCGGACCACGCAACTCGCTGCAGGAGCCACGGTTCTCCAACGCAACTACCTTTGCTCGCCTCCCGACCCTGGCCGAGGTGGGTACTGCCAGCATCGCGCTCGTCGGCGCACCGTTCGATGCCGGTGTCTCCTATCGACCCGGTGCTCGCTTTGGCCCACTCGCGATCCGAACCGGTTCGCAGCTGCTACGGCCCTACGATCCAGCGATGGATCTGCTCCCGTTTGGCAGGGTTCAGGTGGCCGACGCCGGTGACATGGGGATCAACCCCTTCTCCATCGAGGACGCGATCGCCACCATCGAAGCACGCGCAGGGGAGCTCCAGACCTGCGTTGACCGCCTCGTCACCCTCGGCGGTGACCACACCATCGCTCTCCCCTTGTTGCGAGCGGTCACCAGGCGGCATGGACCGGTCGCGCTCATTCACTTCGATGCCCATCTCGACACCTGGGACACCTACTTCGGTGCTCCCTACACCCACGGAACCCCATTTCGCCGTGCCTTCGAGGAGGATCTCTTACGCGAGGACAGGAGCTTTCACGTCGGCACGCGAGGCCCGCTCTATGGCAAGAGCGATCTCGATGACGATGCTGGCTTCGGCTTTCAGATCATCACCTCGGATGAACTCGTCGATGCGTCGATCCCTGACCTTGGAGCCCGCATCAAAGCGCGCATCGGAGATGCGCCGGTCTATCTCTCCATCGATATCGACGTGCTCGATCCAAGCGCCGCCCCAGGCACCGGGACCCCCGAGGCCGGTGGCCCGAGCTCCCGCGACATTCTCAAGCTCCTTCGCCAACTCCGAGGTATCAACCTCGTTGGCGCAGATCTTGTCGAGGTCTCACCGAGTTACGACCACGCCGAGATCACAGCGATCGCAGCCAGTCACATTATCTACACCATGATCGGACTCATGACCGCAACCATAGGCTAGTCCCACGTCCGAACGAAGACCACAGTCCCCTTGCGATGAGGGGGACTCCGGGCTGAGCCGGAGACGCTCCTTGGGCAGTGCCGATGAGGGTAGAGAGGTTTGCCCTCGAAGGCGGTAAGGGCAGCCCAGTGGCTCGACCTAGCACCCTGCCCCCGCGGCTGGAGAATGAAACCGAGCATCCAATCTCTGGAGGAATGGCACCTCACGTTGGAGCGAGATCATCAGTCGAGCCCACAGTGATCGCAAGCCACGCTCCGAGTGGGGGTGGTTCAGGCGCACCGGATTGACACCCGGGTCGTTCGCAGCACACCCGCTCCTTGACTCTTCGGTGGACGGTGGCGGTCGGAGCTATCGGAGGAACGGTTCGCCAAGGGTGCGTCAATCTTCCCTCGGTTACTCGTCCCTCCACGACTGAGCGGTATCAGAGCCGACCAACCAGGTAAAGATCGCAGGCTCCTTGTGAAGCGGGAGAGAGAGGTGCCCCTCGGTTGGCTCGAAGTGGAGCTCTCCGGTAGCGATGTGTTTGTCGAGCCATCGCCCGTGAGCGCCTGGGACCATCAGGTCTTGTCCTCCCTGCCAGATACTCACCGGGATAGAGATGCTCTGGAGATCAAAGCCCCAGTGTTGGGTGAAGGCAAGATCGTCATCGAACCAGCCTTCGATTCCACTCTGCAACGCTCGTTGAAAATGCTCGACCAGGTAGTTGCCGAGTTCTTTGGCAGCAGTGACGTCAACCGGGGGCAGCAGCGTGGACAGACTCTCCGGCACCTCAGATAGTCCAGCTGCCATCATGGCATCGCGTTGTGTGGTGAGGAGGGTGAGTAGTTCAGCGTGGTCGTTCGCGGCTGCTCCAAACTCGACGAGGTTATCCTCTCCCATGCCGGCAAGAAAATCAAGGTCATCCTGATCCCACGGCCCAACTCCGGCGATCGAGGCTGCGCGGTTCACACGATCAGGAAGGAGGGCAGCGCAGGCGAGGGCATGGGGACCTCCGCCGGAGACTCCATAGGTGGAGCACCGCTCGATCTCCAGCGCATCGAGAAGCTCCGTCACATCGCCCGCAATGCTGGCGATGGTTCGACCCACAGATCGAGACGAGCCAGCGTACCCAGGCCGACTTGGTGCGATCAACCGCACTCCCAGTTGGGAGGCGGCTTGCCGTTCTCTCGCGTTCGGGTCACCGCAACCTGGAGTACCATGGTGTGCGATGAGCACCGCTCCATCTGTTGGACCTGAGTCAAAGTACTCAAGTATCCGCCCATCATGAAGCACCAACGTCTGATTCATGGTTACCACCCTTCTCGCCCGTCAGTACCATGCTAACCTGCACCAAACCCTCCCTAAGGTCTTGGGCGAAGCGGATGATTTGGGCTTCTTCCTTGCCTGACGGGGGCCAGAGGGAGAGCCGTGTGCTTGCTGGTCTGGCCAAAACCTGACCGATCAACCCCAGTAGATCACGAACCCAAAGAGTACTCCAACCGTCTCCCCGATTCAAGAACCGCCACACCCCTTTGCCTGAACAAAAGAGGACGTCGTCACCCCGGCCACCGGCTCCGACCACAAAGCTCGGTGATCCGCGAATCCCTGAGCTCGTTGAAGCAACGGACCATCGGATGCAGCTCGTCGTGCATGATGAGGGGCATGGCCACAGCATGTGCGCAACCCTTGGAGCTCCCCCGATACATCGCTCAATCGCGACCCCAGCATACCCTCTTCGTTCAGCTGCCTTGATGCCAAGGACCCAGCGATGCTCGTGGTCGACTGCAAACGGCTATGCAGTGCCTAGGGCCCGCTGGGGGCTGAACGTTCCAGCGGACAAACCTAGTAGCAAGAGCGTGAGGCCGAAGTGATTGACTCTAGCCGTTCACACCCTCTGGGACCGAGAGTGAACCACTCTTGACAAAACCACTTGTCCCGTCACGCCACAGCGTGATCGTCGTGTCATTTGGATTCGCGGCGACGACGAGGGCATGGCCCCCGTTGGAGACCCCAATCCCTTGCCCCTCCTTCGGCCCAGCCAGATCAGCGAGGACAGACCCGGTTCGCGAAAACTCGATCACTTGGCTCTTTCCTCCCGCCAACGGCACCAGCACCCACTCGCCGCTCGATGAGACCGCGAAGGAGGGAGACTGGGTAGGTCGTCCTGGGAGCTTTGCCATCGAGGTCCCAGCCCCCAGCCCAACCAGCTCAACCTCGTCGGTTCCGCCCCCAACAGGCGCCACGACCGCCGCCGCCACTGCATCGGAGGTACCGGTGAGCTCATCCAGTGCTGAGACCCCAAGGTACCTGAATCCCTTTGGCGCGCGATCGGCGAAGCCATCTCCAGCAAGCGGTGACACCAACGCCACCTCTGATCCTGAGCTACACGTCGCAAGCAGCATCGGATTCGAGAAGGACCCGGTAAGACTCTCGTAGGTCGGATCTGAACAGTGCGCAGAGGATCCAAGGTGTTCGAGGGTAGGGTTGGTGGCCAAAATCTGGGTCACCGAACCCGTTGCTGAGATTCTGACGAGTTCCTGGTGGCTGGCCCCATGAGCCTTCGAACCAACGATCGCCACCGCGCTCCTGGCATCAACTGGTAGGACCGATCCAGGGAAGGGGGCGACCGCAGTGGGGAGTTCTGCTGCATTCCAGTCGTCGATCGGGCCGACGTAGATCGGACTCACGTAGAGTTCGAGCTCGGCCATCACCGCCGCCCAGCTAGTCGCCCCGCCTGGGGTCAGTGCAAGGCTCACTCCCCCACGGGTGGAGACACCCTCGGGCGTCATCAGGCGAAGTACGCCATCCTTGGCCTCGAGGACCTGTCCATGCTGGTACGCCTGCGCCTCGGTGTAGAGATTGCCAGACGGCGACTCGAGCACCGTCGCGTAGTTCGCAGCGAGCGATTGAGGCCGCTGATGAGCGCTATCACTCGATGCACCGCCACACGCCGCCAACACAAGGCTACCGACCCCGAGAGAGAGGGTCAAGCTCATCAGCCGTCGAATCTTCACGAGGCGATGCCCTTGCTCCATGTGCTATCGAGTTCGATAGCAACGCGGACCAAGTCCTGACATCGGGGTTTGTTCACTGCACTCCCTTCACGAGCGAATCCACGAGCGAGGCAAAACTCGACTGGATAGCGTTGGTGTCAGAGGGATCCGCAGGGATCATCCATCGCTCCACCCCTGCCGAGTTGACAATATAGACCAGGTCGGGGTGAACTATCATCACACCATTTTGGGGTACCGAGAGCCCGACACCATAGTTCTGCCACACGGCGGCCAGAGTCTTCAGCGAAGGGCTGGTGAGGAAGTACCAGTTGGGCAAGGATGACATACCCTCTCTGTCGGTGAAAAGATGCACCGCGCTCACCGAGTGGAAGATCGGGTTGGTGGCGACTGCAATGACGTCGGTATTGGCTCGTTGGGATGGGGAGAGCTGCTCATCAGCCTCCCGAAGCTCAGAGGCGATGAGTGGGCAGGTGTCGGTACAGACCGGGTCCAAGAAGGTCACAATCAGCGTCTTACCCTTGAACTGCGACGAGGAGACGGGAGTACCCGACTGGTCGAGCAGCGTAAACGGAGCCGCTGGTCGATCGATCTGGAACGGCGCGCCGGAGGTGGCGAGCGCTGCCTCAATGGAGTAGCTGGTATCGGCTGCGGAGAAGCCGAGTGGCACCAAGCCAACAGCCGCCAGAACGACGACCCACACGCCGAAGAGTCGTCCGGCCTGACCCAGAGTCTCTGGCCAGAGGTGTACCGGTGCACTCTCAGGTACCTCAGCGTAGGCGAGTCCCATCACCATCGCGATGACCAAGACCAGCTCGGGAATCATCGAGTTGGGATCGGTCCCGGTACCCCCAAGGAAGCCAAGATCCTGAATGAACCACCAGACCAAGACAGAAAAGACGGCGAAGACAGGGATGCTCACCCGGAGACCCCGTCGAGTGAGCAATGAGATGCCGACCAGCACGAGTATCGCCACCGTAAGACCGTTGATCACGGCACTACCATGAGCACCGAGAAGGCGATGGAATCCTCGCAGGCTCCCGGCGATGATGGCAGGCTGTGGGACCGCCGCCATCGACTTGACCATATCCGGGATCTGAAAACTCCAAAAACCTCGGCCCGGCAACGCCTCCTGGATCCCGAAGGCGATCAGCATCACCCCGATGCCAGCGAGAACCCAACGGGGAAGCTTGTCACGTTGCCACCAGGCATAGGGAGCCAGGAGAATGAGTGCGGCAATCACGTAGAATAGCACCCCTCCTGGCGCACCAAAGAGCCAGGAGCCACCATGTCCAAAGGTCTGTCCCATCGCTTCGCCGAAAACCCAGACAAAAAGGCCCCACGCGGCGGCGAAGAGGTAGCCCAGACGGGAGAACCAGCCCTCACGGCCTAACAGGAGCCAGAGGCCGATCGCAATCTGAAGCCAGATCACCCCCGAAGCCGACCAGATAGGGTGACGAATCCAAGCGTCGGTACCCCACCCCATCAGCGTGATCAGCCAATGGGGCTGACCTGCTTGGCTCGGCTGTATGACTTGGGAGATCATCGACGACGGCATGGCGCTCTGCAGCTGGAGCAGACCATCGAGAACCCAGAGGGCACCAAAACCGTAGCGTAAGACGGCGCGAGCCCGTGGTTCTTTGGTCTTCACCGCGACGCCAGCCTCATCTCCGCCTCTCACCGCGAGTGCTGGGGTGCTACGAAACGCGGTGCCATAGAGGAGGAAACGCGCGGCGATCAAGACGAAGGCGACCACCGCCAACAACAGTGCCTCCAGCGCGACACGGTGATAGAACGGAGCCGCTAGCCCAAATGAGCCAAGGCTCGGATTCCCCATCCCAGGCATCTCTCACTCCTTTATGCACACACGGCGTGAGCCGTAACTCCTCAGATTCTACCGCACCCACCCGGTGAACCAGGAACCTCACCGTCCGTTATGGCGCTATCTGTATACCGAAATCCTTCAGATTGTTCACAACTCCAACGGGTCAAAGCAGAAACGACAGCTACGGCTATCGGTAGGCCAGTTGGCCTGTTCGAGGCGTTCATGCAGGTCAATGCCCATTGGAGCAACGAAGAGACAGCTCGAGTCCGACTCAACGATCACCTCAACGCCCTCGAACAGCTCACTCGGTTGTGCATCCACAAGCGCACGAGCCCGCAACCCGCTCATCCGCACGATAGAGTACGATGGCGGCAACCCCAGACGCTGGCGCGATGCGAGCTCTCTCCGATAGAGTGGCCGCAGTTGGCGTGACTCAAGACCGGCGAGGAGATCATCGTCGCCACCATCGGTGAAGAGGAGGGCATGCTCGGCCAGGGCAGCCCCACGGTTGCAATAATAGAGTGTAAGCGCGAGACCCTCGAGCGAGGAGACGCCGTGAAACGACTCGACATTCAAGAGCGCCACCACATCGCACTTGTCAATCCGATCGAGCAATCCATAGCCCCCAACGACGATCCTCCAGTCAGGTGAGGGGTCATCGTCGCCGGTGATCACCTCCACCGGGGCACTGGTGGCACCTGCGAGCAACGAGCGCACCCGTTCCGCCGAGAGCGAACTCAATGCCACTCTGTGACCTCCACACTCCAGGCAACGCAGAGGAAAGCGCTCGCGGCAGCCTGAGCACCACATCGCATCGGCAACCATGCCTTGGCGTATCAGTCTGAGTCGTTCATTCATTCCGGGACGCTCCACCTCAAGGTGTAGTGGCGACAGGGGAACCCGGCACTTTGGACAGCGCTGCAGTGTCTGACAGCTTTGACACCGAAGCCAACCGCGCCAGCCGGCGCTCGGCACGATCACCACCAACCGCCGTGACGGGTCGCGCCCCAAACCGCGATCGAGGATCGCACCGACCACGCCCCGACTTGGATCGAGTTCAGCGGTCCGAATGACATCGAACCTTGGCCAGCGTTGGGCCTCAATCCGAAAAGGTTCGCGGTAGACCTTCGCGGTTGCTGCCACTCCAAGGGGGGGAGCAGCCGTGATGACAGTCACCCGAATACCCTCTAGGGACCCTCGCAGGCGAGCAACCTCAAGGCCGCCAGCGTAGGGCGAGGACTGTTCCCGCATACTAGGATCAACCGGGTCAAGGACGATAAGGTAGTCAACCGCGGCCAATGGGGCAAAGGCGGCGAAACGGCTGCCTACCACCACATCGATCTCCCCCAGTGCGACCTTGGACCAATCGGCCTCCGCGTCGCCTGCTTTGTGTCCCTCCCTGATCAGTGCCAAGAGCATCCGTTCGCGTTGCCGCTGCGTCGGGCACACGATGATACCGTTAGCCCCAGAACGTTCCCGTACATAGGTGAGTGCAGTCTCAATCGAGCTCGCCCCCATCGCGTGCCAGATGAGATCCATCGGTGCCAACGCAACCGGCCAAGGAAGTGCATCCCTGAGGTCACCGTACCACAACGGTGACATGGGCTCTCGCCCTAGATCCGTAGCACCGGTCCCTGCGCTCGCACCAGCTCGATCATCTGAGCCACCACGGGTACTGCGCCCACAGGCGCTATCGGTCAAGACTGGGCTAGTAAGAGCTGGGCTCGTACCGACTGGGCTCGTACCGACTGGGCTGCCATGGGCACCGTCTTGGCGTGATGGATCGGCGTGCCCGACCATAGCGGCTTGGCGTTCGCCTAGCGCCACAGCGACCGCGGCTGCATCCCGTATCCGGCGACTCCTGGTCTTGCGTAGAAAATAGACGGGCGAGCAGACATACCACCTGGCCGCCAGCAACGAGAGTTCAAAAGCCCGACGACTCACCGCTGGGCGCCGACGTCGCAAGACCTCCTTGAGTTCACTCGTATCGTCATCGACAGTGATCGCCGTCACCCACGCAGCGATCCGCCGGGCCTGTAACCCAACAATGACCTCATCGCCAAGGGCTGGGGCACCGAGCTCCTCCGGCCAGCGATACCGGTACGGTCCCGGCCGCCCGACAATCTCGACAACGACTTCAACGACGCTAGAGGCCAAGCTCCGCCTTGAAGGCATCCAATCGCGAGGTCTCCTCCCAGGTAAAACCGGCCGAAGTCCGACCAAAGTGCCCGTAGGCGGCGGTACGTCGATAGATGGGACGGCGAAGATCAAGCGCCTCAATAATGGCGGCAGGTCGAAGATCGAAGATCGTGCGGATCGCCGCCTCGATCTTGGCCGGATCGACGACCTCGGTACCGAAGGTATCGACCATAATGGAGACCGGGTGAGCGACACCGATAGCGTAGGCGATCTGGACCTCGCAACGACTCGCCGCGCCGGAGGCGACTACATGCTTAGCGACCCAACGAGCTGCATAGGCCGCCGACCGGTCGACCTTTGAAGGGTCCTTCCCCGAAAAGGCTCCACCGCCATGCCTTGCGGCACCACCATAGGTATCGACGATGATCTTACGCCCCGTCAGGCCAGTATCGGCGTGCGGTCCGCCGATCTCGAAGCGGCCAGTGGGGTTCGTCAACACCTCCATGCCTTCAACATCGATGCCACGAGGAAGCATTGGTTCGATCACAATCGAGGTCAAGTCGGGCTTGAGGAGCGTCTCTAAGTCAATACCGGCCTGATGTTGCGTCGAGATGAGCACCTTGTCGATTCGAACTGGACGATAACCTTCATACTCGACGGTGACCTGCGTCTTGCCATCTGGGCGCAGGTATGGCAAGAGCCCTGCACGCCGCACCTCCGTGAGACGCTGAGCGAGGCGGTGGGCAATCCAGATCGGCAACGGCATCAGATCAGGGGTCTCGTCGCAGGCAAACCCAAACATCATCCCCTGATCGCCCGCTCCGAGTGACGAGAGTGGGTCTCCTTGACCAGCTCGCCGCTCGTAGGCCGTCAGCACACCGTTGGCGATATCTCGCGACTGTTCGTCGAGAGAGACCACCACACCACAGGTGTTGCCGTCGAAACCATAGGTCTCGTTGTCATAGCCGATGTCACAGATCGTGCGACGTACGATCTTCGGGATGTCCACATACCCCTCGGTGGTAATCTCCCCCGCCACGACGACGAGACCGGTGGTGAGAAGGGTCTCACAAGCGACGCGAGACATAGGGTCTTGGGCGAGTATCTCATCGAGAATAGCGTCGGAGATCTGATCGGCCATCTTGTCAGGATGACCCTCGGTCACGGACTCCGAAGTAAATAGGTATGAACGCATCATGCTCCCAACAGTTACAGATCTGTGACCAGTCTAGACCTCAGCCAGTGCCGTAATCGCCGCAAGGATAGCCCGTGCGATCTCCGCCTTTGGAGCGAGGGGAACGTGCTGTGCACGTCCCAGGCGATCGAGAAGATACACCGCATTCGTTGTCGAGCCAAACTCCGATCCAGGTACCGCGATGTTATTGCCGACCACCAGGTCGACACCCTTGACCGCAAGTTTGTGGGCTACACTCTCCTCAAGGTGCTCGACCTCGGCCGCGAATCCGACGATCAGCTGCCCATCGGCGCGATGGGCGACCAGCTCGGCCAAGATATCAGGGTTTGGGATGAGCGACAGCTCAAGTCGCTCCCTGTCAGCCCGTTTGACTTTGCCAGAGAAGGGCTCTGCGACCCGAAAATCGGCGACGGCTGCGCTCATAATCAGTACCTGTGGGCCCGAGCGCACACTGTCTGCCTGCGCACGGCGCATCGCCACCAACATCTCCTCCGCGCTCTCAACACGCACCACCTCAATGAGATCAGCTGGCATCGGTGGATCAACCGTAGCGACGCACTGCACCGTCGCACCGGCGACAGCTGCCACCTGGGCAAGTGCATATCCCTGCAGCCCACTCGAACGATTGCCGATAAAGCGGACAGCGTCGATCGCCTCACGAGTACCGCCGACCGACACCGTCACCCGCCAACCCGCTAACGACGCTGCAGTCGGTTCGAGCCAGTATCGGACTGCCTCCACAACCCAGGAGGGATCGACAAGGCGACCAACGCCCACGTCACCACCAGCGAGTCGACCCTGGGTAGGTCCAATGACATGCACACCATCTGCAATTAACGTCGCGATATTGCGTTGCGTTGAGCTGGATTCCCACATCGCCGAGTGCATGGCCGGAGCCACCACGACTGGTCCATCGAAGGCTAAGATCAACGTCGAAGCCAGGTCATCCCCAAAGCCGTTGGCCATTTTGGCGAGGAAATCGGCGGTAGCCGGGACGATGACCACAAGATCGGCCCACTCGGCTAACTCAGTGTGCGGAGAGGGTGACGCCCCAAACATTGCGCGATAGGGCGACGCATGAGCTGTAGCCGCAACCGACTGCACCCCGACAAACTGCTCTGCCGCCTCGGTCAGAACCGTCTCGACCTCATACCCCAGATCGCAGAGGGTGCGGATAACTTCCAGCGACTTGAACGCTGCGACTCCTCCGGTGACGATGACGACTACCCGAGGAGGGTGACCATTACTCTGGTTCGTCGTCGTCGGTCGGCTCCTCGACTACTTCCTCACGAAATTCGGGGACAATCTTACCGGCAGCGATCTCGTCGAAGGCGAGCGAGAGTGACTTCGCCGCATCCGACTCCATCTGCGGCGGGATCAGCGTCCCAAGACCATCGCCAAGTCGGCTACGATACTCGTTGATCTGGCGCGCTCGCTTCGCGGCGAGAGACACGAGGATAAATTTTGATCCTGTCTCCTCAAGAAGGACCTCGATCGGTGGCATAAGCATCGATCTTGAACGTTCCATAGTTGGCTCCTCAATGTTGTAGAACTCCGTAACCGGCGCGAACGATCTGTGGCATGCCAGTCAACTGACCTGCCACAGCCGATATTCTAGTCGTCCCTCATCAGATCAACCCTCGCCCACACGCAGGCAGCGTTATCCCGAATCGCTCGCACACTCGAACCAGCTAGGCCGAAGTCCCCCTGGAGTGATCCACCCAAATTAGCCTTATCTCACCCCCAAATTGAGCCTTGAGCATCATCTTCTTACCTTGGGTAGTCATGGGTGTAGGCATGCATTCTCAGGAATGGTAGAGATTGGTGGGTCATGGTCTTGACATGAGCGTTATCGACAAGTAGGAGAGTTCACATCATCGGAAGTTTAGGTTGTTTCGTCCCAACTCCCCAGGCAGGATGGCATTACAGTTTAGGATTCACTGACAAACTTGGACTTGCTGGTCCGACTCCACTTGTGCCTCCGGGACATGATCGCGTGGCCCCGCTGGTATGACTGGCCGTCAGCCCCGTCCCCAGCGTCGCGAGATTTCCATTATGACCCTCTCGCGTAGAGGAACTGTCTTGTTGAACACCCGTTTCGGGGTAGTACCGTTTGGACCCGGTTTCCCAGGGCCAGCCTCGAGCGCTGCTCGCCGATCGCTCTCTTCCCGCCTGAGTCGTTCTGCTTTCCTCTGTTTACGCCTGCTCCGCATCTCTATACCAACCCTCGCTAGCTGTAAATTGTCTCACAGGGCTCGCCGGAGTGCGCAAACCAAGTGTTGCACGCCTGACCATTATTAAGATAGTGCTCCTCCGGCGACAAGTCTACATAGGCCCAGCCTCCCGGAACGGTACAAAAGCGACGATAGGTCGCCCCGATCTTACCTTACCGTTGAGCCAGTAGATCGCGAACGTCACGGTGTAATTGGCGAACTATGACTTTGTGTTCCACGCTTGAACGAAACGCCCCTGACCAGTGACAGTGATGCAAACAAATTGATTGCATCCCTACGCGTCTACAGGTTGGATCCTCAACGTGCTGAGTTTAACAATCGGTATGATTCCGTTGGGCCCTGGCATCCCAGGATGGATACCCAATTTGGCGGCTTGTTCTCTCGTCATGAAACTTCGATCGATACCCCGTGGGTATCGGAGCGGCGATTCTGATCCACGAGCAGCGCCGGACTGATACGACGACTCCATGACTCCATGACTCCATGACTCACCGTCAACCCCATCCCAGTTCCGACACTAGTGAGTCCAAGACTAACGGCTAGAGTTGCCCCACCTCGAACCGTGTTCCGTACTTTCATCTTCCCCCGTAATGTTTGCGGAGTTACTGTTCTTATGGTGGGCAACCGGCGGTTCGGTTGGACATTTGCATCGCGGGCAATGTGGGTTTCGGTGTCCAAGCGCGAGAAGGTCTTCGGTGAGGGTGGGATTGTGCAGCAGTTGCAGGTGAAGATAGAGAGTTTGGCCCCCCTGGTAGACTGAAGGAGTGACAATGGATGACCTTGCAGGTGCCATCACAGTGGCGTTGGATCGGTACGGTTGGCCCGAAGCTGTCCGTGGCGTCAAGCAGTTCTGCATCGACTTTGAGGATGCGAACGACCACGTCAGGCATGAAATGCTCGACATCGAGCCTCGCAGCACTGGGAGTAGGGCGTTCGATGCGATGCTGGCTGGACTTGCCGAGCATCTTGCCTTCCATCATGGGTTGAAAGTCCCACACTGGGCTCTTAATCCCGAACGATCGGTGGACGACAAGTGGTGGTTTGCGACCGATACACCGAGTCTAAGACCGCTCTGCTTTATCGATACGCCAGCAGCATTTGCCTGTCGGGGTGTTTTCCTCCCACGTTCGGCGCTAGCCCATGTCTGAAGATATCTATTTGGACCGGGAACAAGTTGTGGAACCACTCAATGAATTGTCGATTGCGCTCGAGGCACGGAACACGAAGGCGGAGATATTCTTGGTGGGAGGCTCGGCCATGAGCTTGTGCTATTCACCGCGACGGCTGACACGCGATCTTGATGCCGTCTTTGAACCAAAGACAATCGTCTACCAAATTGCGAAAGAGATCGCCGACACTCGTGGCATGCCAGAGTCGTGGCTCAATGATGGAGTCAAGGGGTTTCTTCCTGGTGATGACCATGAAGCTAATGTCTTCTTTGAGAGTGAATGGTTAACCGTTCGAGTCGCGTCTCCGCGATACCTATTCTTGCTCAAGGCATTCGCTAGCCGGATCGGAGGCGATGAAGATGATCTAAAGACCCTCTGGCCCCTTACTGGATTCAACAACGTTGCAGAGGCTATGACAGCCTTAGAGGAGGCATACTGGAGTGATCCAGCCCAGATAAACCACCCAGAATGTGAGAGGACCGACCATAATAGTTACGGGAGGGAAGCTCATGTTGAGCAAAAAACATGCGCCAGAACAAGTCATCACCAAAATTGCTGAGGGTTATTCAAAGACGATAACCCAGAGAGCTCCAAAGCCCTACGAGACTCGCCCGTCGCCCCAGCTGTTAACGGTCAGGGAGTGCTGCCTTGGCCAGTGCCAAGCGCAACGCCTTTCAGATGCCAGTCCAATAGCTTTAGCACCCTCATGGAGAATCTAGGAACCATCGTGGTTAACCGTATTACCCCCAAAGACACCGAGCTTGACTCCTTTGTTATGATCACCAAACCCACCCCCTTGTGACAACGTGCCTTCGAGCTTTTTCGGGTCTCACCGAGTCTTGGCTATCTGCAGGCAGGGCTAAAACCACAACCACCCAGGTAGAGAGTAGTATTGATCGGGGCAGTGGGGGGAACTTCGGGCCAGGTAGCTGGCGTGGATATCTGTTGGGGGCCAGCAACCCGACATACCCGTGAAAGAATGAGGCCGCTCGCTCACGAAAGCGGCGTCACCAAGGCCCTTCCATAACCAAGGGCCAATGAGCAAGGCCCTGTCACCAAGGGCCCTGCCAATTCGCATTGGCGACGCGAAGGGTATCCACGTACTGCGCCCGTTGCCAGGTGGCGGCATCGTTACCCTGCGGAACCGCCAGTAGGCCCCGAACCTGATCGAGTGCATCAAATCCCTTTCGGCTCATCCATAACGCAAGCCCCTCCGCGAGACTCCCTGCATACTCTGGCCCATGTCGCAGCAACGCCGAGGTGGTCATCACCACATCAGCCCCAGCAAGAAGGTAACTCACGACATCCTCAACCCCCTCCACCCCGCCACTCGCTCCGATGGCAGCCTGGAGATGTCCATGCAGAAGCGCCACCCAGGTCTGTGGAAGGCGAGACTCGACGGGACTTGAGAGGTCAACGCCGGGAATCACCTCAAGTGACTCAGGGTCGATACGAGGATGCGGGAACCGGCTGAAAAGCACCACCGCATCGGCACCAGCCGCATCGAGACGGGATGCCATCTGGGCAACGGAGCTAAAGAAGGGGCTTAACTTGACCGCAACGGGCACGTGCACTGCAGCCTTCACCTGCTGTAGGATCTCGACGTGGAGCTCCTCGACCCTGCGTCCATCGATACCTGGGCCAACAGGCACCATGTGGATATTGAGTTCAATCGCCGCAGCACCAGCGTCCTCCATCTCTCGGGCATGTGCTGTCCAACCGCCAGGTGTGGCGCCGTTGAGACTCGCGATCACCGGCACCTCGGCCGTGGCCACTGCGCGCTCGAGCAACTCGAGATACTGCTGAGCCCTCTTGGATGGCAAGGGATCAGGAAAGTACGACAGCGATTCCGGAAAGCTCTCGGACCCAACCTCCAGGAGCCGCGCTCGCTGCTCCGCATCGGCGAGCAACTCCTCCTCAAAGAGGGAGTGCATCACGATGGCGCCAACGCCTCCCATCGAGAGGCGTCGAACCCCTTCGAGGGTGTAGGTCTGTGACGATGCGGAAGCGACAACGGGGTTCTTCAGGTCGATACCCATGTACCTGGTCGATAGATTCATACTCGATCCCTACGCCCATCCGTTGGGAAGCGATGGGCCGGGCGCGTTGCCATCTCCTCATAGGTAGCCCATCGTTGGTCGACCGCCTCTTGGGCCAGCCCTGCCAGTCGAGCCGCTTCCGCCGGATCCGAGGAGGCGAGCATCGAGTAGCGCAGCTCTCGCTGCGCGTAGTCGGCAAACGCCAAACGAGGCCGCGGTGAATCGAGGAGAAATGGATTCTCACCCATCGCACGCATCATTGGATCGTAACGCACCAAGGGCCAGTAGCCACTGGCAACAGCCCGATACTGCTGGTCCAAACCCTTGCGCATATCGATCCCATGCGCGATGCAGTGGCTGTAGGCGATCACCAACGACGGCCCCTCATACGCCTCCGCCTCGCGGAAAGCCTGCAGTGTCTGTTGGGGATCCGCCCCAATCGCTACCCGGGCAACGTACACACTTCCATAGGCCATGGCTTGCAACGCAAGGTCCTTCTTCTCTGCCGTCTTCCCAGCCGCTGCAAACTTCGCTACCGCTCCGAGGGGTGTAGCCTTTGACATCTGCCCGCCGGTGTTCGAGTAGACCTCCGTGTCGAGGACCAGTATGTTGACATCCCGGCCGGAGGCGAGGATATGGTCGACTCCACCAGAACCGATGTCGTACGCCCAGCCATCCCCGCCAACGATCCATACGCTCCGTCGTCGGAGATGATCGACCACGCTCGATAGATCCTGGGCAATCGGGTTATCGAGCTTTTCGAGACGACGTTTGAGTTCGTCTAAGCGCTCGCGCTGATCCTGGAGCTCTGACTCCGTCCGCTGGGGGGCTCCGAGAATCGCATCCACCAGATCAGGGCCAAGCTCACTTCGGAGCCTTTGAACACGCTCTCTGGCCAGTTTGGCGTGCTGGTCGGCAGCCAGGCGAAAACCCAACCCAAACTCGGCGTTATCCTCGAAGAGCGAGTTTGACCAGGCTGGTCCATGCCCTGTGGCGTCCTTCGTCCACGGTGTGGTTGGCAGGTTTCCACCGTAGATCGAGGAGCACCCAGTCGCGTTGGCGATGACTGCCCGCTCGCCAAAGAGCTGAGAAAGCAACTTCAAATAGGGTGTCTCCCCACAGCCTGAGCAGGCTCCAGAGAACTCGAAGAGTGGCTCAAGAAACTGCGTACCCCGAACAGTAGCGAAGTCAATCCTGGAACGCTTCATGGCAGGAAGTGACTCAAAAAACGCCACCGCACTCCGCTCCGCATCCATCTCTTCGCCCTTGGGGGCTAGATTGATCGCTCGACGGCCCTGTCCACCTGGCACCGTGATCGGGCAGGCCTCGACGCAGAGCGCACATCCGGTGCAGTCCTCCTCGTACACCTGCAGGGTGTACGAGGTTCCTGGCAAGCCCTTCGCCCTGAGTGGAGCTGACTTGAATCCCACCGGCGCCTCCCCAAGCCGAGAGGTCGAGTAGTACTTCGATCGAATCACACTGTGCGGGCAGACAAAACTACAGTTCCCACACTGAATGCAGGCCTCGGGATCCCAGCTAGCAACGATGTCAGAGACGTTACGCTTCTCAAAAGCGGTGGTGCCGACTGGCCAGGTGCCATCCGCAGGCATCGCACTCACCGGCAACTCGTCGCCGTCCCCCGCCATCATCTTCGCAACGACCTTCCTCACGAACTCCGGTGCACTCGCAGGAACAAGGGACGGTACCTCAATGGTCGAGGTCACCTCCTGGGGGATCTGGACACTCCTGAGCTCCTGTTGCGCTCGCTCCACGGCAGCCAGGTTGGCCGTTACGACCCGCTCTCCGCGTCGCGCATAGCTCTTACGAATGAAGGCCTTGACCTGCTCGATGGCACGCTCTTGATCCATCAGGCCGGACAACATGAAAAAGCAGGTCTGCAACACCGTGTTGACCCGACCTCCGAGCCCTACCTCTGTCGCTATAGCACCGGCGTCGATCACAAACAGCTGGATCTGCTTGTCGATCAATTGACCCTGGACCCGTCGAGGGAGCATCTGCCATACCTGATCCGCGGGGTAGGGTGCGTTCAGCAACAGGGTCGCGCCATGCCCAGCGGTTCCGAGGACCTCCGCACGCGAGAGGAACTCGAAGCGATGGCAGCCGACGAAGCTCGCCTCGGTGATCAGATAGGGAGCATGGATCGGATGCCTCCCAAAACGAAGATGTGACACGGTCTCGGAACCCGACTTCTTAGAGTCATAGACGAAATAGCCCTGGGCAAACATGTCAGCCTCAGCACCGATAATCTTGATCGTATTCTTATTAGCTCCGACCGTTCCGTCGGATCCGAGACCAAAGAAGACGGCCCGCACGGTATCGGCCGGTTCGATGTCAAATGAGGTATCGTAAGGAAGGCTGGTCCCAGTGACGTCATCGTTGATACCAACCGTGAAGCGCCGGCGTGGCTGATCGCGGGCGAGTTCCGCAAAGATACCGGCTGCCATCGCCGGGGTAAACTCCTTGGAGGAGAGACCATATCTCCCGCCGATCATCAACGGCATCACACCGACCTCGCCGTGCTGGTAGGCCTCGGCGATCGCGCCGAGGAGATCGAGGAAGAGCGGTTCGCCAAAGGAGCCCGGCTCCTTCGTTCTGTCAAGGACCGCGATGCTGCGAACGCTCGCTGGTAGAGCCTCGACGACATCCTCAGCAGGGAACGGCCGGTAGAGACGAATGATGAGGACACCTACTCGCTCGCCGTTTGCACTCAGGTTGGCCACCGTCTCGCGAAGCGTTATCGCCGCCGAACCCATCGCGACCACCACGCGTTCCGCCTCAGGGTGCCCCACGTACTCCACCAAGCGATACCGCCGACCGGTCCTCTCGGCGAAGCGGTCCATCGCCTCCGAGACAATGCCGGGGGTTGCGGCGTAGTAGGGGTTCACCGCCTCACGTGCCTGGAAGTAGACATCGGGGTTCTGCGACGTACCTCGGATGAAGGGGTTCTCGGGCGACATTGACCGAGATCTGTGCGCTTGGACGAGCTCTACGGGAATGAGAGCCTGAAGATCATCGTCCGAGAGCGTCTCGATGGTATTGAGTTCGTGAGATACCCTGAAGCCATCGAAAAAGTGGATGAACGGGACGCGAGCCTCGAGTGTGGCTCGTTGCGCGATGACCGCCAGATCGTGGGCCTCCTGCACTGACGCAGAGGCGAGCATGGCAAAGCCAGTCTGGCGCGCAGCCATGACATCGGAGTGGTCACCAAAGATCGACAACGCCTGTGCAGCAAGCGAACGTGCAGCAACGTGAAACACCGTTGAGGTCAACTCTCCAGCGATCTTATACATGTTCGGAATCATCAGCAGGAGTCCCTGTGATGCGGTAAAGGTCGTCGACAACGCACCGCCCTGCAGTGCCCCGTGCATAGCACCGGCAGCGCCGGCCTCGCTTTGCATCTCGATCACCGTAGGGACGCTGCCCCAGATATTCATCCCGTCTCGACTCGACCACTGATCAGCAAGCTCCGCCATGGGTGAGGCCGGTGTGATCGGGTAGATGCAGCAGACCTCGTTGAGTCGATAGGCTACAGAGGCCGCAGCCTCGTTCCCATCTACCGTTACTCGCATCAGCCCTCCTCTGGAATCATCTCGATAGCGTGAACCGGGCACTGCTCGAAGCAGGTTCCACAGCCGGTACAACGGTCGTAGTCGAATCGGTAGCGCTGACCCACCCCCAGTTTGATCACCGCGTCCTCTGGACATGCCCCGAGGCAGCCATCGCACTCGAAACAGTTCCCACAGGAGAGGCACCGAGCAGCTTCGTAGCTCGCCTCCTCTGCCGATAGCCCCGCGACGACCTCGGAGAAATCGGTAACCCGCTCATCCGGTGCAAGCTCGGCCTGGGCGCGGCGCTGCGTTGCACCGAAGTACCAGAGATGGAGGGTATCAAAAGTAGCGGTCCGCTGTTTGGGTTGGTCCTCCTTCTGTTGCCTTGCGAGCCAGCCGTCGATGTGTTGAGCTGCCTTCTTGCCATGTCCAACCCCCACCGTCACCGTCCGTTCGGCAGGAACGGCGTCGCCACCGGCGAATATCCCCGGGTGACCGGTCATCATCGAATCGGAGACCTTCACGGTTCCATCGCTACTGAACTCCACGCCTGGGATAGAACGCAAGAAGCCACTCTCGGTCTCCTGTCCCAACGCCAGGATCAGGGTGTCGGCCGCAAGATGCTCGAAGCGTCCGGTCGGGTGTGGAACTCCTTGGTCGTCGATCTCCATCGCCTCGACCGTGAGTTCGGGCCCATCAAAGGCGGTGATCGTCCTCAACCAGTTGATGCGGACCCCCTCCTGTTCGGCATCGCTGGCCTCCTCCTCATGAGCGGGCATCTGAGCACGGGTTCGGCGGTAGACGATCATCGCCTCATCCGCACCGAGCCGCCGTGCGGTTCGGGCCGCGTCCATGGCGGTATTGCCTGCACCATAGATGGCAACTCTTCTGCCTATTACCGGAGGCTCGCCAGTCGCGACGTCCTCCAAGAACGATACCGCATCGAGGATCCGGCCAGCATCACGGGCTGGGATATCTACCCGTTTCGAGAGGTGTGCCCCGACTGCTACAAAGACCGCGTCGAAACCGCCCTCGTGTCGCTCCTCCTCCAGGTCGAGGACTTTATGGTCTCCGACGATTCGGACACCAAGGGAAGAGATCCGTTCTAGCTCCGCGGTAAGCACCGCTCTGGGGAGCCGATAGGCAGGAATCCCGTAACGCATCATCCCACCAGGTTCAGCACCGGCGTCATGGATCTCGACCTCATGGCCGCGTCGTGCGAGGTGGTAGGCGGCCGAGAGACCACTCGGTCCAGCGCCAATGATCAGAACACGCTTCCCCGTGCGCTGACTAGGACGCGGAAACTCCCAACCATTTTCCAAAGCACTGTCGCCGAGAAATCGTTCTACCGCATGGATGGAGATCGCGCTGTCGAGCTCCGCACGGTTGCAACTGGTCTCACAGGGGTGGTAACAGACCCTGCCATGGATCGACGGAAATGGGTTATCAAGCACGAGCTGTCGCCATGCTTGTTCAAACTGACCAGCGTCGATATGGGCGAGCCACGATTGGATATTCTCTCCGGCAGGGCAGGCGACATTGCACGGGGGTAACAGATCGAGATAGATCGGTCTCCTCGAACGGCTTGGTCCGGTGAGCGATCGTCCACGCGACAAATCAGGGAGCGGGGTGACGTCAGGTAAGGTCATCGCTGTCTTGGCTCCTGAAGAGGGCAGCATCCGAACGTTTTGGCGATCATACGTCGGCCCGCAGGCGCTCGCCGAGACCATGATCCCCTAGTGAATCCTCGGTGTTGTCCCTGCCCAACTCCGTCGATATAACCCATGGTCTACCTTTCTTACGTGCTGCCTTGTGCCGCGTTACCCCCAATACTACCGAAACAAGCAGATCCTACGAAATTAACTGTGGATCGCCGGTGAACACACAGAGATTCCCAAGCTAGCCTCACCGAATGGAGCGATGATACATGAGAGCCGTACAGCATGAGAACCGTTTCTGGCACTCGTGAACACAGCGAGAGCCTCTCTCAGATGATCGGCCCAGCTGATCGGCCCGGTGTTGTGTCTGCCCGCCACGGTTGTCGGGTGCGCGAGACAAGCGCCCAATAGACCGCCACCGCCTCCTCACCCAGGCCTTAAGCGCCCTTTACCGCCGCGACGAGCTTGGTGAGCGAGTCCTTTGCGTCTCCGAAGAGCATGATCGTCTTTGGATCATACATCAGTGGATTATCGATCCCAGCAAACCCAGGGCGCATCGATCGCTTCAAGAAGACGATATTCTTGGCTTGATCTGCGTTGAGAATCGGCATCCCGTAGATCGGGGAGTCCTTCACCTCTCTCGCCGCAGGGTTCACTACATCGTTTGCACCCACGACCAGGACAACATCGGTCGATTGGAAGTCATCGTTGACCAGATCCATCTCTTTGAGCTGGTCATAGGGGACGTCCGCCTCCGCAAGGAGCACGTTCATGTGGCCCGGCATTCTTCCGGCTACGGGATGAATTGCGTAGGTTACCTCAACTCCACGCGCCTCCAAGGTCGTGGCGAGCTCCTTTGCGACGTGCTGGGCCTGGGCCACGGCAAGACCGTATCCGGGAACGATGATCACCTTCTGGGAGTAGGCAAGCAGGACACCGATATCCTCTGGATTACCGGAGCGGTAGCTCTTCACCTCACCAGCGTCACCGGCTCCGCCTCCTTCGCTCGCGACCGGCTTTCCAACCGCAGCAAAGAGGACGTTAGTGAGGCTACGGCCCATCGAGTCAGACATCATCTTGGTGAGCAGCGTTCCAGAGGCCCCGACGAGCGTTCCTCCGACGATCAACCCAGTGTTACCGATGGCAAAACCGCTCGCTGCAACCGCAACCCCGGTAAAGGCGTTGAGCATAGAGATGACGACCGGCATGTCAGCCCCACCGATAGGGAGAACGAAACCGAGACCGAGCAGGATCGAGACCACGAGCATGATCGCGAGAGCAGCCACGCTCGCATGGACTCCGATGAGGTAGACCACGAGTCCGAGGATCACCACGACGAGACCCCCATTAACGATACGCTGACCTGGATAGGTGATCGGCACCCCCGACATCATCTCCTGGAGTTTGAGAAAGGCGATGATCGACCCGGCGAAGCTGACCGAGCCAACCACCACGGAAAAGATCACCGCGACAATCGACACGATCCCGGGAGCAGCAAGAGAAACGTGCATGTATTCGTCGATCGAGACGAGTGCCGCAGCTCCGCCGCCTACCCCGTTGAAGGCCGCCACCATCTGCGGTATCGCCGTCATTTTTACCTTGCGGGCTGAGACCAGACCCACCACGCCGCCGATCGCCACCGCAACGACCACAATCACGATCTTGGTATTGGTGGGGTGAAGAACAAAAAGAGAGGCGATCAAGGCGATCGCCATGCCAACGGCAGCTGTCGAGTTGCCCTTCCGGGCACTCCGGGGCGAGCTCAGCTGCTTGAGACCAAGGATGAAGCCGATTGATGCGAGGAGGTAGGCGAGATCAACCCCCTGTTGAAGCGTGATCCCTGCGGTAGCCATTAGAAAGACATGCGCGGTCATTGGGCGCTCTCTCCCGGCTTGTTCTGCTGCTGGCGCGGTTTGAACATCTCCAACATGCGATCGGTCACGACAAACCCACCGACGACGTTAATCGTCGCGAGCAGCACCGCCAGGAAGCCGACCGTGAGCTGCAGCGGGCCGGTTGCACGCATCGCGATAGCGATCGCCCCGACGAGTATGATCCCATGGATCGCGTTGGACCCAGACATCAACGGCGTGTGCAGAATCGTCGGCACCTTGGAGATCACCTCAAAACCCACAAAGGCAGCGAGGACAAAGGTGGTGAGGTAACCAATGAGTTCATTGCTCATCGGACACCTCCCAACACGACGACATCGGCGACCCTTCCACCGAACTGACTCCTATACCTACTTCCCATGACGCAGCTCTCCTTTGTGGGTGACACAGATGGCATTGACTATCTCATCGTCGAGATCTATCGCGAGCTCATTCTCGTGTACGAGAGAGAGCACCAAGTTCGAAAGGTTTCTCGCATACGTCAGACTGGCGTGGTAAGGGACCGTCCGCGCGAGGTCCTTGACGCCAACGATGGTGACCCCTTCGAATTTCGCCACCTCGCCGGGCACGGTGCACTCGCAGTTGCCTCCACTGTCTGCCGCTACGTCCACGATGACCGACCCCGGTCTCATCGCACGGACCATGTCGGTCGTGATCAGTATTGGAGCACTTCGACCTGGGATCGAAGCGGTAGTCACGACGACGTCAGCTGCGGCGACTCGCTCCGCAAGGAGCGATCGTTGACGTTCGAGCTGCTCATCCGACTGCTCTTTCGCGTAACCACCGGATCCTTCTGCATCGGCAACCTCGACGTTCACGAACTTTGCTCCAAGACTCTGTACCTCCTCACGGACAGCAGACCGGACATCAAATGCCTCAACCACTGCACCTAGGCGTCGTGCAGTCGCGATCGCCTGGAGGCCAGCGACGCCAGCCCCGAGCACGAAGAACCGAGCTGGCGCCATCGTGCCGGCCGCCGTCATCTGCATTGGGAGAATCTTGTCGAGGTAGTCAGCGCCCATCAATGCGGCCTTGTACCCTGCGATAGACGCCTGGGACGACAGGACATCCATCGACTGGGCTCGCGAGATTCGCGGAAGTAGCTCCATCGCAAAGGCGGTCACACCGGCTGCAGCTAGCGATCGGAGCAGCTCCGCATTGCGTGCGACCTGCAACATCGAGATAAGCACAACCCCTGACGGCAGGACAGCGACTTCACTCGCGGTAGGCGGCTGCACTCGCAGAACCACATCAGCACCGCGATACAGATCTACAATCTCTGGGGAGATCTGAGCACCCGCCTCGGCATACTGAGAATCCCCAAGATTGGCCCCCGTGCCAGCGTCTGCCTGCATCCAAACTTCGAGACCGGCCGTGGTCATTTTGGCGGCGGTGTCCGGAACGCAGGCCACCCGCGTCTCGCCGTCCGCACTCTCCTTCGGGGTCACTATTTTCACAGCCCAACTCCATTCCTGACGATCGCGTCCCTTTTGACGATAGCCACCGCAAGGTTACCTCCCCTGGATACGCTCGACCGCCAACTAACTTCTTCCATTCCGCCCATCACAGAGTGGCATCTTGACCCGTGCACCTCAGGACTAACGGCCCTATCCTGCACGAGAACCTCGCAGAGACCCTGGCGGCCCTGCTGTAACTTCGTGGCTCCACCAAGACCGGCGATGTCACTCCTCGACCGCTGTACCGTGTTCGCCCGTCCCTCATCTGGTGGCCCGGGCGTTCAAGCAAAGACCCCGACACTGTACCTCCTCGGGCTCCTGGCGAGAACCCCCGACACTGTACCTCCTCGGGCTCCTGGCGAGAACCCCGGAACCAACGACTAGACGCACAAGGATTCGCAGATGCCAGGCCGCCGGCTCTCACCGTCCGACAGTCCGCCCTTGCCGACCCAGACTCCCCTGACGATTGGGGAATCATCACCATCTCCAAGAACGAACATATTCGGACTAGGCGCCTCCACAGGAGCACACCTCCACACAGCACCTCGCCATGTCAAGAGCGCTCATCTGGCCATCACTGACGAAATCACCCTGGGACGTACGCACCGCTGCATGCGGGGTCGGTTCCAAACGCAGACACAGCCGGCGCTCAGCTTACCAGTGTCTGTACCACTCTTCGGACTCGACCTCACCAACTCGAGCTGATCAACACACGCGAATGCAGCATCGTGCTACCGAGTTCTATCCGGAGAAGCAACGCAGGCACTGGATATCTTCCATGCCTTGGATCGCTGGATCACCAAGACGAAAAGTGCTAACCTCAGCCCGATCCAGGATCAACCCGCCAAGACGCCACCCCCTCACTCCCCTCAGATTCTCAACGTCAACCAATCCTCTATCATAGAGACCACCATGTCAACGGTGTGGTGGAGTTCGGTGTTGACTAGCAGGAAATCGGCGACCTCTCGCGCTAGTACCATCTCATCAGCAGCGATAGCGAGTCGACGCTCAATTTGACTGGGATCATCTCCACGTTGTGTCATCCGTTCACCCAGCGTCGCCAGCGAAGGCGGCTCAAGGGCGATGATCAACGCAGTGGGAGAGATTCCCCGCACCGTGCGAGCCCCCTTCGCGTCGATCTCCAAGAGAAGAACCCTTCCGGACTCAACGGAACTCAGTGGAGTCCCATAGAGGTTTCCGTTAAACTCCTCCCACTCTAAGAAGAACCCTGCATCGGCAGCCGCCAAAAACTGGTCACGGCTCACGAACGTGTACGCGTCGACGGCCTCACCGGGCCTGACCCCCCTGGTCGTCCACGACCGAGAGAGCGACAACCCCGGAAGCCGCTTGACGACCTCTCCCGCTACCGTCCCCTTCCCGACCCCACCGGGTCCGCAGAGAACGACGATCGGTGGCCCTACTCCTCCTACCCCTCGACCGGAGGCTTGCGTTTGGTCTCCTCGATGAGACGCTTGCGTTGCACTGCTCCAAGCCCTTGGACTCGTCGAGTCTCGGCGATGCCGATCTCCTCCATAATCCTGCGAGCCTTCACTTTTCCGATCCCGGGAAGTGACTCGAGCACCGAGAGCACCTTCATTCTTCCGATGATCTCATCGTTTTCGGCATCGGCAAGCAAGTCGGCAAGCGGCAAACTCCCTATCTTGAGGCGTTCCTTCACCTCGGCACGGGCTCTTCTCACCTCAGCACCCTTTGCAAGTGCTGCGGCCCTCTGTTCTGGTGTCAACTGTGGTGGCAATGGCATAAGCGCAAATTAGCAGACGCCAGAGCTCAAGGGGACCGTTTTGACAAGAAAACAGTAAAAACCCAGTTTTTTACCCTTAAACGTCCGACAGCAGGGCGTCAGCGACTGCGATGGGGTCCGCCGCCTCCGTGAGCATCCTCCCAATCACGAGATAATCAGCCCCCGCCGCTAGTGCCTCCTTGACCGTAGCCGAACGCGCCTGATCATCGGTGGGGGCACCTGTCGCTCGAATGCCAGGAACCATCGAGATCATCCTCGGCGCTACCATCTTCGTCACGCTCAGGTCCGGGGCGCCCGCGACATACCCCTGTACCCCAGCCGCAAGCGCTGTTGAGATGCGAGTCTCGAGCAGACCCTCCTCCGCTGCGGGCTCAGAGGTCAACACGGTGACTGCCAGGGCAATCGGCATGTCCTCCCCCACCTCAGCTGCGCCCTCCATCAATCCTTGCACGCCCAACCGCAACATCTCGACGCCGCCAGCGGCATGCATGGTCACAAAGGCGGGACCGAGCGCTCCTAGTACACGCGCGCTGCGATACACCGTCGTCGGAATATCGTGGAGCTTGAGATCGATAAAGACCCGAAACCCCGCCTCTCTCAATGAGAACACAACGGAGGGGCCAGCGGCAACAAACAGTTCCAGTCCGACCTTGACGATCGCAAAGTACTCACGAAGACTACTCGCCAGTCGAAGAGCTGCGACACTATCATCACGATCCAGCGCTAGCACAAAATGTTCTCGCATTGGTGTATACATGGGTCTTTTCACCACTTCCTGTTGTGACCATGCCGATCAGCGACGCGGTCCCCTCTTTGTTGCATGATCCTCCATCTGCCTCGGGTCCGACCTGAATCGACCCCTCCATGGATCGACCCTTCCATGGATCGATAGATATCGCCTTTCGCACTTCCCGGCTGCGTTTTCTGTTCCTTTGATCTCTCCAGCAGAACGCACGTTCCTGCCAAGCACCGGACCCAAAGGCGTGCCAGCGTCTCCGATGTGGGTCAGCGGGCCAACCAACGATGCTATGGGGCAGAGTAACTAGCCAAATATTCTCGAAGAGAAGCTTTACCAACCCCTCTTATTCTAGCAGTTAGCTGCTCAACAAGCAATTGTGATCGCCGCGGATCGACGAAGTTGGCGGTCCCAATTTGAACCGCATCCGCTCCGGCCAGGAGCATACTAATAACACTGTGAACAGAACTAATACCACCCACTCCAACGATAGGAATATCGGGAAAGTGAGATCGTAAGTCAGCGACAATACGCAAGGCGATCCCATGGATTTGGGGACCGGAAAGCCCACCACCTCGAGCAGTACCTAGCGCAGGCACTCCATCTTGCAACCACTGCCCAAAGACGGTGTTGATGGCGACCAGGCCATTAGCACCTGCCTCAAGTGCCGCCTGTGCCACCTCGATCACCTGCTCGGTGTTTGGAGAGAGCTTGACGAAGAGATCCTGGGAACAAACCTGGCGACACCGACGAACGATGGCCCTGGTTGCGCGAACATCATGGGCGAAAAGCCGATTGCCCGCTTCGGTGTTGGGGCAGGAGATGTTGATTTCGATGAAGGCTACCTCTGGTGCGCCCGCAACGAGTACTTCGACAGCCTCCCCATAGTCGTCAACCGTCCTACCCCAGATACTGACCCCGAGGGTCGCACCAGAGCGCACCAACGACGGATAATGATCTCGCAACCAAGCCTGAATGCCAGGACCCGGCAGGCCGACAGCGTTCAGCATGCCACCTGGGAGGGGTGCGAGTCGTGGCCGAGGATTGCCCTCGTGAGCAAAGATGGCCAGCGACTTGACCACATGGGCTCCGAGCGCGCCGAGGTCGATGACATTGGCGAACTCGGTCCCATAGCCGGCGGTACCCGCCGCCGTCATAATAGGGTTCTTTAAGTGCACTCCACCCAGATCTACCCCAAGATCTACCCCATCGGTCACCCGTGATACTCCTGGATCGGAGCGACGCTGTACCCCGATGCCCGCAGCGCACGAATCCCACCGACCGCTGCTAGCGCCGCCGACATGGTCGTGATACAAGGAACACGAAGACGTTGGGCGCTCGCCCGTATCCGCTGGCCATCAACTCTCGGCCCCGAACCCTCTGGCGTGTTGATGACCAACACGACCTGCCTGGAGTTCAACAACCAAACCGCATCGACGGATCCGTCACGAGCTGTGCCAATATCCTTGACCTGCTCCTCATGGACCTTGTCAACCAGCACCTCGATCGGTACCTGATTACTCCGAAGATAGCCTGCCGTACCGTAGGTCGCCGCGAGTTGAAAACCAAGTTCGACGAGTTGTCGTGCAAGGGCCAGGCCACTCGCCTTGTCTCGATTCGCAAGGGACAGAAAGACCATACCTTCATGGGGTAACACCGTGCCGGCAGCGATCTGTGACTTTGCAAAAGCCAGCTCGAAGGTCGAGTCAACACCCATCACCTCGCCAGTAGAGCGCATCTCGGGACCGAGCAAGGAGTCAGCCCCTGGGAACCGATGGAAGGGAAGGACCGCCTCTTTCACCGAGTAATGCGAACCACGTCGGCTGGTCGTGACCCCTGCGGCTCGCAGTTCAGCGAGGGTCTCTCCCACCATCAGTCGAGCCGCGATCTTTGCCAACGGGATGCCGGTCGCCTTGGCGACGAAGGGCACCGTTCGTGAGGCTCGCGGGTTTGCCTCAATCACATAGACCGTCTCATTCTGGATACCAAACTGCATGTTGATCAGTCCAACGACATCGAGCTCATTCGCGACGGCCCGAATGATCTCCTCGACCCGCGCCAACACCGGGGGACCAAGTGTCACCGGTGGCAACACACAGGCAGAATCACCTGAATGGACACCTGCCTCCTCCACGTGCTCCATGATGCCCCCAATGAGAACCTCCCCTGTCCTATCGCGCACGGCATCGACATCGACCTCGATGGCGTCCTCGAGGAACCGATCGATGAGCACCGGGCGTGACTGCGAGATCTGACCCTCATCGGCGAGAGAGGCGAGCCGAGCGAAGCTATGGCGCAGATCCCTCTCATTGGCCACGATCTCCATGGCACGACCACCGAGCACATACGAGGGGCGTATCAGCACCGGATAGCCAACCTTGGCCGCCGCCTCGAGTGCCTCATCGAGGGTCGTCACCGTGGCTCCCGGCGGTTGTAGAATACCCAACGACTCACACAGCGCCGACCATAGGTTGCGATCCTCTGCTCGGTCGATCGCAGCGCCAGAGGTTCCGAGGATGAGTGTCGGATCGAGATGACGTGCGAGTTTCAACGGCGTTTGACCGCCGAAGGCGACAAACACACCCCGCAGATTCGACTGCGCCCGTTCAGTCTCGATGACGTCTAACACATGTTCGAGTGCCAGGGGCTCCATGTAGAGCCGGGAGGAGGTGTCGTAGTCGGTCGAGACCGTCTCAGGATTCGAGTTGACCATCACCGTACGGTACCCCATCTCCTGGAGCGCGAAACTCGCGTGCACGCAACAGTAGTCAAACTCGATCCCCTGTCCAATCCGATTTGGACCCGAACCAAGTATGATCACCGTCGGGGCATCGAAGCCAGTGACCTCAGTCGACTCTTCGTTGGAGGAGTAGAAATAGGGGGTGTGGGCCTCGAACTCTCCAGCACAGGTGTCAACGGACTGGTACGTCGTCGCTAGCCCGAGGGCGAGGCGCCGTGCTCTCACCTGTGAAGGATCTATCCCGAAGAGATACCCCAACTGCGCATCGCCGAAGCCTGCCCGCCGTGCAACGAGCATCTCACGATACCCCAGATTTGCGAGGTCTCCTGACAAACCCTCCAACCACCGCCGAGTCCGAACGATTCGGTCGATCTCGCCTAGGAACCATCGATCAATGCGCGTACTCGCGTGCACTGTATCGAGCCCAATACCGCGGTACAGCGCCTCCGCGACCAGGAAGATCCGACTCGGAGAGGCGATGGCCAACTCCCTGAGGAGCTCTTCATCGCTCAACTGTCGAAAGACCTGTTCACCCTCATCACCGTTGAGGCCATCACGCGAACGCTCAATCGAACGCAGCGCCTTCTGGAGTGCCTCGGCGAAGCTGCGACCGATCGCCATCGCCTCACCAACCGACTGCATCGATGTGGAGAGGACCTCAGGGACCCCCTCAAACTTCTCAAACACCCAGCGGGGAATCTTCACGACTACATAGTCGAGCGCTGGCTCAAAACTTGCGGGTGTCACCACCGTGATATCGTTACGGATCTCATCCAACGTGTAACCGAGCGCGAGCTTGGTCGCTATCTTAGCGATCGGGAAGCCAGTGGCCTTCGATGCCAAGGCCGAGGAGCGCGATACTCGAGGGTTCATCTCAACCACGACCATCCGACCAGTGGCGGGGTCAACCGCGAACTGGACATTCGATCCACCGGTCTCGACACCCACACCCCGAAGCACCGCAAAGGAGAGCGACCGCATCTCCTGGTACTGCGTATCGGTGAGCGTCTGGATGGGCGCTACCGTGATGGAGTCCCCGGTATGGACACCCATCGGGTCGAAGTTCTCGATCGAGCAGACAACGACACAGTTGTCGTTTGCATCGCGCATCACCTCGAGTTCGAACTCCTTCCAGCCGGCGATGGACTCCTCGATCAGCACCTCGTTGACCGGAGAGGCCTGCAGCCCAGCCTCCATCATCAGATGGAACTCCTCCTCTGAGTGTGCGATACCCGTTCCTGCTCCGCCCAGGATGAAGGAGGGACGCAACATCACTGGGAAACCAAGAGTATCGACGATACCTCTGGCCTCCTCCATCGAGTGGGCAGTACCACCTTTGATGGTTGCCTGCTCGTAACCCATCGAGATCAGGAGTTGCTTGAAGTCCTCACGGCTCTCAGCGACCTGAATCGCCTCAGGTTTGGCTCCGATCATCCTCACTCCATAGTGCGCAAGGGTTCCGCTGGCGTCGAGCTCCATGGCGAGGTTCAAGGCAGTCTGGCCACCCAGCGTTGGAAGCAGTGCATCTGGCCGCTCTCTGTCGATGATCTTGATCATGACATCTAAGGTGAGAGGTTCGAGATAGGTTGCATCGGCGAACTCAGGATCGGTCATGATCGTTGCAGGGTTGGAGTTGGCGAGGATGACTCGAATCCCCTCCTCACGAAGCACTCGACAGGCCTGCACTCCTGAGTAGTCAAACTCGCTGGCCTGCCCAATCACGATGGGTCCCGACCCGATCACCAATACCGATCCGATTCCAGTCGTTCTAGGCATCCCCGTTGCCTCGCTCATCGATAAGGTCAGCGATCGCGGACGCCATAAAGCGGCGCTCCTCAAGCGGACCAGGGGCCGCCTCCGGATGATACTGGACACTGAGTGCCCGCAACTCGGGGCATCGAAAACCCTCGATGACTCCATCAAAGAGGTTGCGGTGAGTGATCTGGACTCGCACCGGCAAATCCGCAAGGGAGGCCTCATCGACTGCGTAGTTGTGATTCTGTGCCGTGATTGCGACGCTGCGATCATCTAGCCGAGCCACTGGATGGTTGGATCCGTGATGACCAAACCTGAGCTTATAGGTCGCAGCACCGAGGGCGAGACCCAGCAGCTGGTGACCAAGGCAGATGCCAGCGATCGGCACCTCTCCGAGCAGTGCCGCGATCGTGGCAACCTTCTCACCAAGCGCCCCCGGATCGCCAGGTCCATTGGAGAGAAAGACTGCCGATGGATCAAGGGCTCGAATCTCGGCAGCTCCAAGACCTGCATTCACGACCATGATCTCCCACGGACCCGTAAGGCTCGCGAGCATGGCACGCTTGATCCCGTAATCGATCACCACCAGCCTAGATCCTGACCCACTGTGGGATTCACCAATTGGCGCGATGGTATATCCAGAGGTTGTCGATACCTCATCCACCAGATTCTTGCCGTCGGTGCCCACCGCCCCGCGCACCTGCACCAACGCCTCCTCAGGATCCTCTGTCGTCAATCGGCCCGGGATGGCCCCGACATCCCGGAGATGACGCACCAGTGCACGTGCATCGAAGTTCACAAAGAGCGGCACACCGGCGAGCTCGAGTACCTCGAGAAGTGAGCGCTCGGCTGCAAAGTTCGAGACGCGCGTCGTATAACGCGGTGCAAGCACCGCCCCGACCCATACTTTGCTGCTCTGGAAATCAGCCTCGGTGATTCCGTAGTTACCGAGCTGCGCGGTCGTGAAACAGACCAACTGGCCGTAGTAGGAGGGATCACTGATCACCTCCTGATACCCACTCATCGCCGTGTTGAAGACAACCTCAGCCATGACTGGCTCAGACACCTTCGACTGGCGGGTGTGTACGAAATCCCCAGAGAAACGAGAACCATCCTTGAGAACCAACCAACCTGGCGTCGTGGCGAGATCCTCGTCGCCCACCCAACCATGCCGTCGCCTGGACCCCAGATCGACGGTCGTCTGACTCCGTCCATCCTCATTGCCTCCCCGCATCCGCGTCGGAGAACCGGCCGTCTCGGCCGCCCGATCAGCGCTGTCTCGCCTATCTTCAGACACGCGTGACCACCTCGCCCTCCTCAACCATTTGGCGCCCCGCAAGCCAAACCGAATCGACTCGCCCTACGAGTTTCTCTTGGCGGTAAGGGGAGTTACTCGAACGATACCAACGGCTCGGGACCTCTCTCGGCCCCTCATTGGGATCAAGGACCACCAGATCCGCCTGAGCACCGGGCGTCAATCGACTCGATCGGCCCAGAATGGCAGCTGGTCCAGTCGTGAGCGCACCCAGCAGATGACCAAGCGCGCTCCACTCCGGGCCCGACAGCTCCTGATCGAAGGATAACCCATTCCACCCACTCGGTAATCTGCGTCCAAGCGCCGTCCAGGCGACCGGCATCGCCTCAGCAAGCCCAAGCAGCCCAAAGGCGGCTTGGGCAAAGGGGAGATCCTTGCGCGAGGGCGGATGAGGAGCATGGTCCGTGGCGATCACGTCAAAAGTCCCATCCAAGACCCCCTGCACCAACGCCATCTGGGTGGAGAGGGAACGCAGGGGTGGGTTCACCTTGAAATTCGAGTCACCAGCAGCCACCAACTGGTCGGTGAGCAATAGGTGATGGGGGGTGACCTCCCCGGAGATGCGTAGGCCCTCACGCTTTGCCTGTCGGAACAGATTCAACGACTCACGCGAGGTCACATGCTGAAGGTGCAGTCGTCCTGGGATCACCTTCAGTAACTCGATATCCCTAGCAACCATCACCGACTCGGCGACCTCCGGTATCGCGTGTAGCCCCAACGTCTCTGCCAAGGGACCCTCGTTCGCGACCCCGTCCCCAGCCAGGAACGCATCCTCGCTGTGCTGGGCGATCAGCACATCGTAGAACGCGGAGGCCAGCAGAGCATCACGCATCACATCGCTTCGTTGAATACCAGAACCATCATCACTGAAAACTTGGGCCCCAGCCTCCACCAGCACGGTGAAGTCCACGAGCTCCTGGCCCTCCCGACCCATCGTAACGGTAGCGGCCTGGATGACCTCAATTGGGAGACCCTCATATGCCGCTCGCGCCGCCTCCCATCGCGACAGGCGATCGATGGGGGGGACGGTGTTCGCCATGGCGACGATCACACCGAAGCCACCAGTAAGCCCAGCAGCGACAATACTCGCAGGATCATCGACCTCATCAACCCCGGGAAAACGAAGATGAGCGTGGAGGTCAATGAAGGAAGGCGCGATTACTCGAAAGCGACAATCCACCACTCTATCCACGTCGGAACGGCGTGAACCCGCCCATATCTCAACGATACGATCATCCACCACCAGCAGATCAGTCGATCGAAATTCGCGACCGGTGAAGACAACTCCACCCACAAAGAGTGTCCGCAATCCAAACCCTCCTTACGCTCGATGGATGGTGACACCCTCAGGTGTTACCGCTATGTACTCTGAGAGCGCCGAGGGAAGGTTTTTGCCCACATAATCAGGGCAGATCGGAAGCTCACGGTGTCCTCGGTCAACCAGCACCGCCAGCTGAATCAAGGCGGGCCGATAGTTCGAGAGGATCGCCTCCAGCGCCGCCCGCGCCGTCCTCCCACTCTGGATCACATCATCAACGAGGATGACCGTTCCACCCTCTGCGGGTAGCCGTTGGTCAACCCCAACGGCATCAACAACCGCGGTGCGAGGTCGATCATCACGGAATGACGCAATGTTGATCTCCGAGAAGGCGATCTCCAGCTTGGCATACTCCATCAACCGATCAGACAACATCTGGCCAAGCCAGACCCCACCCGAGCGCACACCCACCACCGATAACGATGATCGCGGCGTAGCGGGCGATAGATGCAACCGCTCAATGATCTCATGAGCCATCCGGGCGACTGCACGCTCGACATCCACCGCGTCTAAAAGTACCGAACTCCGTGCCATGCATCTCCTTCCGTCTGAGCCTCACTGGACTCAGTTAACGGTCCATACGATCCTAATCGCATCACCTCACTCCTGGTACGATCCCGTATACGAACACCAGGAGTACCGACGCCGCCGGACACGTTGCATCGACTCCCCGGATCAAGGGGACGAAAACGACGAAGAGCTCCGGAAACACCGGAGCTCTTCGTCAGCCTTCAACCTATCGACGCTTAGATAACTTCTTCCTTGCAAAGAAGCCATAGAGCACCGACAGAGCAAAGATACCAATCGGGATGGCAAAAGTCATATCAGCACCAGCTGTATACCCAGTCACACTTCCGAACATCATTCACCTCCCTTCAACGCGCCCCCGCCTCACCTGATTAACCTTTACCGAGCGCCCAAAGCGATGCACGGGCGAGACAAAACTAACCACCGATTCACGCTCCTCTGACTCAAGCCAAAGGCGCATCTTCTGGGTGCCAATAAGAAACCAAGGAGCACCTCCAAGGATAACGAAGATCACCGCAGCGATCTGCTGCTCCGCCTCCTGGTGGAGCGCCGCGGCGGAGGCCGAGACGAAACCAAACCAAGGACCAGAAAGCCCCAACGAAACCCCTAGGGCCATGGTCACCATGGCCGAGGACCAAGCGATGATCACTTGGCGGACGTGGGTCACCTGAGGTCGGCCATCACCAGAGAGCAGATACACCACCACCCCAGTAACGAAAACCTCAACGTAGGTCAACAGTGCCAGGAGCAGTGGGTCACTCGTCGCGGCATGTTCAAAACCATCCTGAAAGCCCACCCAAAGGAGTACATCCTGGAGTGCGACGAGCCCCCAGACCCACCGGAGACCGACGACGGCCCAACGACCTCGATCCCTGATACGGTCGATCCCGCGGATGACCTCCTTGGAGAGGACAACCAATATGAGCCACAGCGAGACAATTACGAGAAGCAACGAGTGGAACCAGAGGGAGTGAGTAGCGTAGGCGACCGAGAACGGATTCATGAGGACTCCCAGTGCAAGCACCGCTACCCCCAGTCGTCCTCCCATGCCGCGCACGCCACCTGCACGCCGAACCACATACAGACCACCGAGCACACACAACAGTGAGAGAAGGGTATCGACAACGAACGACATCATTATGCACCAATCCCTTCACTCGCTGTTGTGAACAACACTCCCTGGCTCCTCCTCGTCACTACCAACAACCGCTCAACCGACTAATGCAGAACGTAGAACAGATACCAAGACAGCACCGACATCAGCGCAAAGAAGATACTGTACGCTCCGAAACCATCAAGATTCGCCCTGAAGTTCTCTGCGGCACGATGGGCCGAGACCCCAATACCACCATCTGCCCGATAGAAGCTATAGCTACGAATCGCCCGCATCATGAGCGTGAAGGCCCAGTATGCACTCAGTCCAATGACGAGAGCATCAATCGGGGCGAACGCGATAAAGACCCCTGCATAACCACTGGCAGCTGGCGGAAATGGGAGCCGCGTGAGCTCCCAGATCTGCAGCCCGGTGGCAAGTACCAGGAATAACACGTTCGAAGCCGTACCCACGATGAAGTCGGTACTAAAGCCTCGGCGTAAACGCCGCCCAGCCATCAGCTGGAATGCAGTACCAGCGAGGACAAGCAGCAGCACCGACAACCCGATGATCTTCGACGCCGTTGCCCCATGTGGATCCCACAACCCGTTCGAGTTCAGCGATCGCAGGTAGAAGTAGGCGAAATAGATGCCACCGAATGTCGCTGCAACGACCGGAATCAGGGTACGGGAAGCAGTCCAAAGCGCGCCCAACTGGGCATCATGATAGTACTGCTCCTCGTCAATGACCGGCTGTGCATCAGAAGACTGAACATCAGTCGCCATTATGCATCACCTCCTGTCACCACAGCTGCCATATCACCAACAGGATTCAGGTCCGCCACCGGTGTGTCATCACCGGTTCCATAACCGTAGGGATCCCGAAGGACAACTGGTACCTTCTCGAAGTTATCACGAGGCACCGGATACCCAACCTGCCACTCGAGACCTCGAGACTCCCACGGGTTGGGGCCAGCAGGCGTTCTGGTGACCGCGAGCGACCAGATGAGGTTGATCACGTACAGCAAAATACCAAAGCCCAACACATAGGAAGAGACCGAAACCCACTGGTTCAGGTGCTGCAAACGGAGGGCATACTCAAAGACACGCCGCGGTTGACCCAACAGGCCGATCATGAACAACGGGAGGAAGGTCGAGTTAAAGGCCACAAAGATGATCCAGAAACTGATCTTTCCAAGCTTGTCATTCAATCTGATACCAAAGATCAACGGGACGTAGTAGTAGACACCCGCAAAGACCGCGAAGATGAGCTGCCCCATAATGGTGAAGTGGAAGTGCGCCATCACGAAGAAGCTTCCATGAACGAGCGCATCGACCGGAACGTCCGAGTTGTAGACGCCTGTGACGCCACCCCAGAGGAAGTTCCAGAACACCGCCAAGAGGAACAACATCGGCACCTCGAAGCGGATCTTGCCACGCCACACGGTACCCATCGCCACCAGATAGAGGAATCCAGTAGGGATGGAGATCAACTCGGTGGTCAACATGAACAACGGGCGCATATCCGGATTCATCCCCGACATGAACAGGTGGTGCTGCCAGACAAAGAAGCTCAACACGGCGACCCCGATGAGACCAGCCGTCGATGTCTTCAACGCGAAGATAGGTTTGCGCGCAAAGACCGGCAACAACTCGACCGTGAGTGCAAAGCCAGGCAACGCGAGCAGATACACCTCCGGGTGCCCAAAGAACCAGAACAAGTTCTCCCAAAGGAACGAACTACCGCCGTGACCAGCATAGAGCATTGCGGTGCGCACACCTCGATCGAGGCTCATCACGTACAGTCCATCGAAGAGGACCGGCACGGAGAGGAGCATTGTGAAGGCCACAGTGATCATACCCCATGCCAAGATTGGCATACGTGACCAACGCATACCCGGAGCACGGTAGTTAATGATGGTTGCTGTCATATTAATCGACGCCGCCACCATCGACAGTGCCATCAAGGCGAAGGCGACATCATAGTCGCTCTGACCCGGACCTCCTTGAATCGACAGCGGCGCATACCCCGTCCAACCAGACTGGAAACCACCCTGCCATAGAGCAGAGAGCAGAATGAAGAAAGACGGAACCGTGAACCAGAAAGACGTAGCCTCAAGGCGCGGGAACGCCATCTTCTTCGACCCAATCATGAGCGGAATCAGGTAGTTACCGAATGGACCCATAATGACAGAGGTCATCATCATCATCATCATGGTGCCGTGCTCGCCTACGATCTCGATGTAGGTATCCGGAGCCCAGATGTGGTTCACCGGAGAGAGCAGCTCGGTACGAATACCAAGCGCCAAGAGTCCTGCAACGAGGAAGTAGAGCAACATGCCGAACAGATACTGCACGCCGACGACCTTGTGATCGGTCGAATAGGTGAAGTGTTCCCAGAACGACCGCTTCTCACTCTTCGGCGGATCGATCGGCTCTAGACCCAAAAGCTTTTGGATCGGATAGTTCAGCGCACCAAGCCCCACGAACCACCCGAGACAACCGATGATGAGTGAGAGGTAGATCGCTACCTCATTGCCAGCCCCATCGGCAACCACGGAATAGTTCGAAGCAATGGCGTTACCGAGCCAGTGTCCAAAGGCGTAGCCGATCGCCCCACCTATGAAGGCTGTGAGCATATTGCCAGTGAACCAAGGCTTGGCGGCTTTGAGGCCCCTAGCTTCGAGATCGGTTGGAGAACCCACCCCGGCAGCTGGCGTCATGTCAATTGCCATTTACAAGCTCCTTCTAGTACGTAACCGCATGACCGTTAGGGTCATACGACGGATAATAACCTCCACCCGCACCGGAGTACGAAGGAGTATAGGTAGTCGCGAAGGGAGGCAGAAGCTTCGTTACCGAAGCATTCTGCGTCTCCATACTTGACGCCCATGAATAGAACGCTGATTTCGACACCACATGTCCATAGTTATACATCGCACCGTGCCAGATACCACAGAGCTCGTCACAGCGGACCGTGAAACGTCCCTGTTGGTTTGAGGTGGTCGTGTACGCAACGTTATTGACATCAGGGTTCGCGTCAGCCTTCACACCGAGCTGATACGCCCAAAAGTCGTGAATCACATCGAGCGACGTCACGTCAAACTGGATCGTCGTGTCGGTCGGCAGATCGATGGAGGTCGTCTCCATCCCACCAAACTGAGGCCAGCGGTAGGTAAAGCGCCACTGTTGGGCGATGACCTGAACCACCAACATGTGCTTCGCCGTCGGCTTCCAGATCGGAGAGGGACCTTCACCAGAGCCAACACCGTTTCCGTTGATCAACTCATAGGTACCAAAGCCCGCAAGGAATAGCACCAGCACTGCAGAGCCAACGTACCAGATACCCTGAACCTTGCGATTTCCACGCAATGGAATCCCATCACCACGATCATCCTTAGTCGCATGGAAGTTGATCAACGACCAAGCCCCATAGACCCAGACCATCAACAGCACCGGGACCACCATCGCGGTCAGAACCTTGAAGTCGAACTGCTGACTGGCAGCAGAGGTAGTCATATCGCCTGGAGGCATATGTGGTCCCCAAACATAGAGTACCAGCGCTACACCGATAAGCGACAGCACGAGCCAGATCGCAAAGATCCGCCAACCGGCCTTCTTTGCGTAGGCCTTGCGCTCGTTCATGTCCTCTTGGGTCACCGCCATCAGGCCACCACCTTCCAGAAGCCTGCCATGTAGCCGGTCTCCGCCATCGGGCCACCGTTCCCATTCAGGAAGCCAGCGCCACACGGAATGAAGCACTGCCAACGATAGTTATGCGGATGGTTGCCGGTGTAGAAGGTAAAGGTCTCCGTATTGTGCGCGTTCGCCAACGTACAAGGCCCTGACTGGCAGAAGGTCTTCTCGGTGCCGGACAGCCCCCACATGGGGACCGACAGGTTCAACGCAGGAGCGACCATCGTATGACCAATGCCATTTCCCTCGGCAGCATCAAGCACACTTACCTTCTTGCCGTTCAAGACAGCATCGTTTCCAACCGTGCCCGTGATCTTGCCCCAGTATGGATTGCGAAGCGGACCGCCCGAATCATACTCGTACACCGTCACGTGCACATAGGTCTTCTCAGGCACCTGATAGAGGGTCGTACGAACCCACTTACCCTGTGCATCCTTTGCGTACCAGCCCACCCAGTTTGGGTGAGGCCCTGTTCCAACTGCTCCCTCAACCTGTAACGTCACATCAACCGTATGTGGTTGCGTAGGAGAAGGCGTAAACACAACCGTCGGCGGATAGGTTCGTAGATACCCAAAGATACCAAACAAAATCAATCCAACGGCGACTGCGGCAGAGACAAGAACAATCGAAATTCTTGCACCCTTATTCAACCTTCACCCCCTTTCTCAATCCCAAATTTCCCATATCCAACCCGACACCCCTCACTAGGGTTGCGACCAACGACCTCATCGATCCACTGGCCGGTTCCGGTGATCACTCACCGAAGACTTGTGTCATTCAATCCGAGAGACCCAATGTTCCAGAATCCCTTTCGTCATCTGACCCTGCACCACCGCAACGACCTTGCCACTCGCCGCAACAAAGACAGTGGTCGGCAAACCTATCAGGAGATACTTGCCCTGAAGCGAGGCGTGATCGGTGACGACAGGGTAGTCAACATGATCCTTGGCGACAAACGCCTCGGCCTTAGAGGGAGTATCGTTCTCATCGATACCAAGAAAGTCGACCTTCTGGCCCAAACCTTGAGCAACAGTGGCAACCATCGGTGTCTCTGCCTGGCAAGCTGTACACCACGAAGCGAAGAAGTTGATCACGAGGGGATGGCCCAAGAAATCTCCAGGAGACAATGAGCCAGAGGCTGGCTTCGCGTCAGCCGTCAGCTCCGGTAGCGAAAAGCTTGGCACCGGCTTACCGACGAGCGGTGACTTACCAGAGGAGGACTGTGAGATCGACCCTAACGAGGCAGATGCCGTCGCTGAGCTTCCCCCGGAGAGTGACGCGGCATAGACCGCATACGCAACGACAATGATCGCAGATACCGCGAGCAAAAAGATCCACACTCGAGGTCCGAAACGAGAGACCCGTGGCCGCTCAAGTGGCTCGTGCACCGTCATCAGTGACCCCGCACCGCCACATCGACCGCCATCCCGATGAACAGCAATGAAAGATACGTGATGGAGTAGGAGAACATTCGCATCGCTACTTTGGGGGTGAGATCCCGGTACAGCTTGATGGCGTACCCGATGAAGCCCGCATTGAGTGCGACCGCAGCAACGGCGTAGACCCAGCCAAGATGAGCGGCGAAACCGAGCGCCCCGGTGGTCGCAGCCAAGACGAAGGTGTAGATCAAGATATCGCGTGCCGAACGCTTCCGGGTGGAGACGGACGGGAGCATCGGCACCCCCGCCGCGCTGTAGTCGTCAGAGTAACGAAAGGCCAGGCCCCAAAAGTGTGGTGGTGTCCAGATGAAGATGACGAGGAACATCAACCATGCCGCAAGGGAGAGCGAATCGGTAACCGCGGCCCAGCCGACGAGAACAGGAACTGCTCCAGCAGCACCGCCAATCACGATGTTCTGTGAAGTGGAGCGCTTCAACCACATCGTATAGATAAAAACATAGAAGAGTGCGGCCGAGAGGGCGAGCGATGCAGAGAGGACGTTATCACCGAAGGAGAGCATCGCAAAGGCGACAACCTCCAAGGCTATCGCAAAGATGAGCGCCCCAGTTGGTGAGACAGCACCGGTCACCAGCGGCCGATTCTTCGTCCGCTTCATGAGGGCATCGATATCGCGGTCGTACCACATATTCACCGCATTGGCGCCACCGGCAGCCAGCGTCCCTCCGGCCACGGTGATGACAATTGACCAAATTGAGGGAAGGTCATGTTTGGCAACCACCATCGCCGGAACTGTCGTGATCAGAAGCAGCTCGATAATACGTGGCTTGGTAAGACCGACATAACCCTTTACGGTCTTGGTCCAGTCCCAACTGCCCTCAGACAACGGCAAGGTTCTCATCTATACCTCATCCTCTACGCGATTCAACACACACAGCCCCTGCACACACGCGATACGCTACCGATGCACTCGTGGAACTCCATCAGCACACAGTAGAGTCTCTACCAATGGAGACCAATCTAGCACAGAGAGCGAGCCTAAATGACAATGCGATCAAATTATTTGCATACGCAAACCTCCAATTCCCTGCCGAATCACAGCAAGCACTCAGAAGTCCCTAGGGGCACCAGCGGCGTAACCCGCCTCGCGAAAATCACGCACCTACTGGATGTCAGCGGCGCAAACTTCCTGTTCAGCGACCATTTAGAGTTCATCCACTACCTGACCGGCTTCCGCGGCTCCAACGGAACCCTCCTGGTACGACGTCACCCGGAGCCCGCGATCTATCTGTGTACAGATGGGCGTTACCTCGAACAGGCTGCCTTTCAGGCAAAAACCCACGGTGCCGATCTCCTCATTGACTCGCAGCCTCTTCTTGGTCCTGATGGGGTACTTATAACGCTTGGAATACCGTCGTCGGTCGCGGTGGACCTGCAATCCCTGCGTCTCACGAACTATCTTTCACTCCAGCGTTCCGGTTACGAACTCGCCGATGTCTCAGCTTCGCTCGCAACGATGCGAGCGAAGAAGGAACCGAGTGAGATTGCCGCCATCAGTGAAGCCGCCGAGATCGCCGACCGAGCGATCGTCAAGACACTGTCACACCTGGCCAACGCACCTACCGAACTCGAACTCGCCGGCTGGTTCGAATACTACGTGCGTGAATGTGGAGGCGAAGGGGTATCGTTCCCAACGATCGTGGCATCCGGACCACGTACATCACTCCCCCACGCCCAGCCAACGCGTCAACGCATCGAGGCCCCTACGCCGGTCGTCATCGACTTCGGTGCGATGGTCGACGGTTACTGCTCGGACTCAACCCGCTCGTTTTATCTTGGCACTCCTCCCGATCGCTATCGCCGTGCCTACGAGATCGTCACCGCAGCCAAGGCTGCCGGTGTGGCACAGCTGCGAACTGGCAACCGTGTCAACGCAGTTGAGGTAGCAACTCGTGGGTATCTCCGTGAACAAGGCGTCGAAGAGCATCTCCTCCACGGGGTCGGCCACGGCGTCGGCCTGGAGATTCATGAGTTTCCCTTCACCTCGACAGCGGTTGATGTAGCCGTCGAACCCACAATGTGCATCACGGTAGAGCCAGGGCTTTATTACGCCGAAGACTTCGGCATTCGACTGGAGGATCTCTATCTCACCACAGAAAGTGCACCCATTTCGCTCTCCCACTCATCGGAGCTCGGGGTCACCTTCGACTGAATCAGCGACCTGGCAGGTAGAATGGGGACACGAGGCAGGTCCTGCCGTCTATCAAAAACTTACGTTCACCAATGCCCAGTCAATTACTACGAGGAGAAATCGATGTCGGTCTCAACCACCACGAACGACCTGAAGAATGGAATGACGTTGGAGATCTCTGATGGTCTCTTCACCGTCGTCGAATTCCAGCACGTCAAGCCGGGCAAAGGGGGCGCCTTCGTCCGGACCAAACTCAAAAACCTCCGCACTGGAGCGGTGATTGACCGAACCTACCGTGCCGACGAGAAGATCGAGCAAGCGATCATCGACAAGCGCGAGATGCAGTATCTCTACAACGACGGGGTCGACTACATCTTTATGGACTCCCAAACCTACGAGCAGCTCAGCGTCTCAGAGGCTTCCCTTGGAACGGCTAAAAACTTTTTGATCGAGAACGCAATGGCAACGATCTCCACCTACGAGGGGACGATCGTTGGAGTGGAGCTCCCTGCGGCTGTCGAGCTGACCATCACCGCGACCGAACCTGGGCTTCAGGGGGATCGTGTTTCAGGCGCCCGTAAGCCAGCGACAGTGGAAACCGGGTATATCGTCCAGGTCCCTCTCTTTGTGAACCAGGGAGATCGCATCAAGGTTGACACCAGAAGTGGTGAGTACCTAACCCGTGCCTAGGTTATGACCCAGCACCACTCACACGCGGATGCCATTGACCACTCTCGCGTACTCAGAGAACAAGTGGTCAGTATTCTCTACGAATCCTTGCTGCGCCAGCTGTCACCGATGGCAGTCCTAGGCGACAAGGCTCGCGCCTATCCCCCGTTTGTGACTGAACGAATTGCCGCCATCGACCGCGAGCAGGCTACCATCGAAGCCACCATCACCGATCACCTCTACGACTGGAGCCTCGGTCGCCTCAACCCTGTCGATCGTTCAATCCTGACCCTTGGTGTCTGGGAATTGCGCTTCAAACCCGAGATACCGACCTCAGTGGTCATCGCAGAGGCGCTGAGGTTGGCCGACCTCCTCTCCACTGAGGACTCGCCCAAATTCCTCAACGGCGTTCTCGCGGCCGTCGCCAGTCAGTATCGTACCGCGCCTCCGGTATCGCCCGAAAGGGCTAGCCCATAGACGGCTCACGACTCCTCTGTCAACGCCAGCCGCTCGCGCAGACATCACTCATGACCGCGACACACGGTGCTCTGCCTCGCAATGCCAACCCACCCCGTGCTGATCCACAACACCGACTTGCTGCGGCTTTGTTCGCAATAACTCATCCAGCCGGCTAGAGTTGCGTACGCACAAAAGACGGCATATCCGTGAGCGGATTCAATTTCACGGTCTGTGGCGTGAGGTGCAGTTCAGCCGAGACCTTGCTCAACTCATCGTTGACGGAGTTAAGCAACATATCCATGTTGTGAAGACGAGTGCGGAGGTTCTGGATCGCTCCGTGGTTATCCGGCTGGGTGAGCAGCGTCTCAGAGTCCGCCAGAATACCGGCCGCGCCCGGATAGGCCCAGGCGTAAAGATTGTGTGCGACTGGAGTCAAGTTGAACTGATTCAGGTCGTTGGGCGGGGAAAGCGTGGCCAGATTGTACAGGTCCGAGTTCACCGCAAGAGTGCAGTAGGCCTCGTCCTGCTGAAGAATCGTGTTGGCTACACTCAGCTGCTTAGTATCCCCACCGTGGATCCGGGCAAGAGCGTGGTAACCATCCTGCAGGGCGACCTGACAGCCAAGCACGTCGCTCCGCATCGAGACGACAAAACCCTTGAAGTCAGCCTGTTGCTGTACCTTGGTGATCTTATTGGGATAGACGATCAACAACTCCACAATGACCGCCACTGCGACGACCGCCACCACCCAGAGAAGCCGTCGTCGTCGTCTCTTCGGAGTCTCCTCCGCGAGGGTGTAGTCAGCTCTATTACGCGGTCTCGGCGACACAATGCTCCTTCTCCATGCCCCGGCCAGTCGGGTTCGCTAGTAATGTCCACGACCAATATCACAGCGTTAGCTATCAGATGGACCTAAGAACCCACAATAAGCCAGGGATTACTTAGTCGATACTAATGCCGCTGCCAACGCTATCTGGATACACAAGCCTAAGACCCAGCGAATCCACAGCCGTGCCGACTGTCGTTGCCTTGATCGAGCAGTACTGCTGCCTGCACGGCGAGCACATAACCGATCGAGCCAAATCCGGCGATTGATCCACTCGCCACGGCAGCGAGCACGGAGATCGTGCGGAAATCCTCGCGAGCCGCCGGATTGGAGATGTGTAGCTCAATGGTAGGGATACGCCTCGAGGCGATAGCGTCAGCAATCGCCCAGGAATAATGGGTAAAGGCGCCCGCATTCAAGATCAGTGCTGCCGTTTGGGCATCGAGGGTATGGATTGCATCGACTAATTCGGCCTCACTGTTGGTTTGGAGACTGCGAAACCCATAGCCGAGGTCGCTCGCCGTTCGTTGCGCCAGCTGTGTGAGTTCATCCAGCGTCGTGGCGCCGTAGATCTCTGGCTGCCGCTGGCCTAGGAGGTTCAGGTTAGGCCCATGCACCAGTGCGATCGAACGCGACGGCTCAATGGGCGGCGCCAACGCCGCCTCAGTCCTTTCCACGCTTCACATCCATTCGTAGATACTCCTCAAGTGTGGAACGGATGAGTGACTCATCGATATCATGGACGAGCTCAAGTCCGTGTGGACCATCGAGAACGAAGCTAAACCCACCGTAGTTCTTCTTGTCGCGGCGCATAAAGTCGACCAGCTCCTCGGTCCTGAGCCCTGCTGGGAGTGACAGCTCAAGGCCATACCCCTCGACCACCCGACGATGCAGAAGTACTCTTTCCTCGTCGATTCGCCCGAGACGCTGGGCGACCATTGCCGCAAAGACAAGACCAATGGCCACCGCCTCGCCATGGGAGATGTCAGCATGTAATCCCCTGGCGAGCATGACTCCCTCGATGGCGTGCCCCAGAGTGTGCCCATAGTTGAGAATGCTACGGCGCCCAGCCTCACGCTCATCGCCAGCGACATAGGACTCCTTTAATCGCTGAGCGGCGTAGATCTGCTGGGCCAACCCCAAACCCGCGATTGGATCCGATGTCAAGAAGCTGTATTTCGCGAGCTCACCCGCTCCGCTCCTCCACTCCCGTGATGGCAGCGTGGCTAAGAAGGCAAGATCGCAAAGCAGGGCGGTCGGTTGCCAGAACGTGCCGTAGAGATTCTTTCCTCCTGCAAGGTTGACCGCTGTCTTGCCACCAACCGCAGCGTCCACCATACCAAGTAGTGTCGTAGCCACGTTCAGGTACTCGATACCCCTCATGTAGGTCGAGGCGACAAAGCCGACGAGATCAGTGACGACTCCGCCACCTACGGCGATAAGTCCCGATCGGCGATCCAACCCGAGTTCGGCCAAGCTCTGTGCCAGCCCTTCGGCTACAGAGGCCTTTTTAGCCTCTTCACCAGCTGGGATGAGGACCCATGTCGCCTCGAACGAGAGGGCAAAGGTTCCAGGGATTGCACTTTGGGTAACCAGCACGATGCGAGACCAATGGGCAGGGATCAGCTCGGCCAAGGAGTCCCATGCATGGGCACCGAGAAGCACTGGGGTCTCGGTTCCCCCCACCACCAGACCATAACGTCGCACCGGCTCTCGTTCTCCGTCTAAATCTGCAGAGTTCACAAAGGACGGCAGCGACCCGCGTTCAGACATCGACAACGGATCCAGTCTCGGGTGCTCCATGTTCCTCGCTCTCGGATACAGCCGATGGTGTCTCCGAGAGATGCCCAAGGAACCCCTCCCAATTCCGGATCAGCTCGGCTATCGAATCGCCACCAAATTTTCGCGTTGCCTCGTTCGCAAGCACTAGGGCAACCATCGCCTCGGCGACGACTCCCATCGCCGGCACCGCGACTACATCCGTGCGCTCCTTAAAGGACAGTGCCGACTCTTTCGTCGCTGTGTCTACGGTCTCGAGCACCGGTCGATTCAATGTGGCAAGTGGTTTCATCCATACCTCGGCGACAACGGGAGAGCCATTTGAGATGCCGCCCTCGATTCCACCGGAGAGCCAGGTTGGGCGTAGGTAGTGGCCGGTTACCGGATCGAACTGAATCACGTCGTGCGCATCGGATCCATGTCGCCTGGCCACTTCGATGCCCGCACCGATGCTGACTGCTTTCACAGCCTGGATCGACATGAGCGCGCCAGCGAGTTGACTATCCAGTTTTCGATCCCAATGCACATGACTACCTAGACCCACAGGGACGCCATGAGCCACGACTTCAACCGAGCCACCTAAGGAGTCCCCAACCTTTGCTGCAGCCTTGATCGCGGCGATCATGCGTTCCTCGACTTCAGGTTCAAGACAACGAACCTCCGAGCTATCGATGCGCTCTAGATCTTGCGGGGACGGAATGGTGCTTCGCTCTGCCCTGACCTCTCCGATCTGGACCACATGAGAGAGGACATGAATGCCAATCTCAGACAACAACGCCTTGGCTAGCGCGCCAGCGACTACTCGCGCCGCAGTCTCTCGCGCAGAGGCACGCTCCAACACATCTCTAGCATCATCAAAACCATACTTCAGCATCCCAGCGAGATCAGCATGGCCAGGCCGTGGCTTGGTCAGCTTCTTTGCCGGATAACCTGGCGCAGGCGACATCTCTGTGGTCCACTTGCGCTCCCACTCCGAGTTCTTGATCTCAATCGCGACTGGCGAACCCAGCGTGCGCCCATGGCGCACGCCAGCGAGCAGCACAAGTTCGTCAGCCTCAAAGCGCATTCGCGGGCCACGGCCATAACCAAGTCGTCGCCGTGCCAGCTCGGCACCAACCTGCTCGACAGTCACACTCAGACCAGCCGGGAGCCCCTCGACAATCACTACCAACGATTGGCCGTGTGATTCACCAGCCGTGAGATACCTAAGCATGGCTAGAGATTAGCAGCCCACCGCCAAGATCACCTCGGAAGCATTAGCCGCTCGGCAGCGGAGACGATGCCGGACCGGACTGGATGATCTTGGGCGCAAAGGGATTCTTGACGGTGAAGTAGCCACTGCTTGGGACAGGAGCTCCGCCCCCAGTGTGGACCACGATGGGTGCTGGGGCCGTTCGGGCCGTCGCAGGTTGGGGAACCGTCGTTTGCTGGATGCCAGGCGACGAGCCACTGGCGGACGATGAGTGAGAACTCACCAGAAAGTACGCACCTAGACCCAACCCTAGAAGCAGGGCCACCCCCACCGCCACTATGAACAGGCGTGACCGCCGAGGGGCATCTCCCTCCTGGTCGAACCCTGGGATCTCCGGCTCTTCCAGGAGTGATGCAATCTCCATGCTGGTCATCTTCACATCTCCTAACTGCGGTAGTAAACGGCGCCGGTAAAGGAAAGATCGATCTTCGGGTTCGCACTCGCACCACCAGAGATCGCGGAGAGCTGGATGGTCGAGATATTGAGCAACTCCCCAAGATGATCGAGATCGTGGAGAAAATGCATCAGCTCGACAAACGTACCCGTCGCCTCCGCAGTAAAAGCGACCGAGCTGACCCCTGGCACGTTTGCGGAGCTAGTCACGGTACTAGGCGCAGCACCTGGCTGCGATGGGGTGATTTGGAGCAACGGGACACCGGCCTTACTCGCGGTTGCGTCCGCCTGACTGATGAAACTCGCGAGTGAGAATGTCGTCGGCAAGGCAGAGGTGAGGGCTTCAAGCTGTGCGCGCAAGAGGGCCGCACTGCGTTTGTCATCGACAAGCTGCGCCAGCTGCACGCGATCATTGGCGAGTTGCGTCTGATCCACGCCCACCTGGGCCTGAGTGCTGGCAATATGAGCTGTCAGTGGCGAGTAGAGACCAAAGTACCACCCTGCGCCAACGACGATGACCAGCACACTGGCTAGGACCGTCGTGATCGTTGACCGAGTGAACTTCACGAGGACACCCCCAGCTGCCGCAGGTAGGACGTGCTACGGTACTGGGCGAAGTCATTCGAAATGACGGCCGATCCCTGGTAGGTTGTCATCCCAGCTTCAACCATCTCGGCTGAGGGTACACCGACCCCACAGGACGAAGACCCGCCGCTTCCCGAGGGAGTAAGGGTTGATGACGAGACCCAGAGATTCGCTAAGAAATCGAGCCTACTCATCGAGCTGAGCCAGTGAGCAGGAGCGAGCTGCGAGCAGCCCTCAAGACTAAAGCTGACAGCTAGCCCCGAAGTACCCCCCGTCGAGGTTGTCGGAGCCTGAATGCTCAGACTCGTCAGCCACGAGTCGGATGGAGTAGCTCCAGCGATCTGCGCCAGCAGTTGTGGAAAATCAATCGACGACTTGAGCTGTTGAGCGAGTGTCGCTCTCGCTGTGGCAACCCCCTCAGCAAGGGTCCCATACGGTGCGTAGCGAGACATCTGCCCCGTCAACACCCCGAGCTGGGTCCCAAGCGACGCTTGTGCCTCCTGCGCCTGGTGGAGCTGTTGGTAACGCTGCAGTGTGAGCAGTGCGCCCGCACCCACTAACACCGCACCCAGCGCGCCCAGGAATGCGAACTGACGTCGCCGTTGACGGCGTGCCCGCACCCGCGCAGGCAAAAGATTGACGAGCTTGGCACCCTTCTCGTGGGTGCGTGCACGCATCACAGCGCCGGTCATCTCGACCCAGTTACTGGTTGAGTCCTCGACAAAGGAGTCAGCCTCGATGAGTCGCAACACCTGACGCGGTCCCGGTCGCTCTACTTTGAGCTGGAGCTTGTCACCCAACTCCACGCCAAGTTGTTCGACTGCCGACGATCCACCAACGAGGACCAGTCGGTCGATATCGGTGTAGCCCCGTTGAATAGCAAAGTAATCGATCGAGGAGGCAACCTCTTGAACGATGGAACGCACGCCATCGGCGACGATGCCATCCGCCGTCACGAAGCCATCCAGCTGGTCGCTCTCCTCAGGTACTCGGAGGGCGACCACTCGCTTGAGACCCTCTGCCGCCTCGTAGGCGACCTCCAGACGTCGCGCGATCTCCTGCGTAATCAGTTCGCCGCCCATCCTGATGGAGCGAACGAGCTGCGGCTGATCGCCAACGACCACCTCGATGGTAGTGGTGGTTGCACCCACCACTACTAGGTAGTAACCATCGCCCTCAGTCCGTGAAAGTGCACTCACAGCACGAGCTGCTGCTAACGGGCCGACATCGACCCAATCGACACGTAGGCCGCTGCGTTCCGCCACATCGATAGCCTTAGCGATCATGGCCTTCGGAGCTCCAGCCATTATGACATTTGGGTTTGCGGACCGCCCTTTGGTAGCAGTCTCGTAGTCGACTACGAGCTCGTCGAGTGGAAGTGGCAGTACCTCTGTCATGGCGAAGCCAAAAGTCATCTCGAGTTCGTTCCTGTCTGAACTCGGCACATTGAGACTTCTAACGACGAGATCCGGGTCGGTCACGATCAGGCGAGTCGCCTTCGTTCGGGTTCCTGCATCATGGAGGAGGCCACGAAGGGTCTCGACTACCCTCTCCGGATGCTCTCCGGCACCATCGGGTAAGACGCGATGTGCGAGCCAAAGCGGTGGGCGTGCCCGCCGACCTACCTCGATCTCGCACGCCTTGATGGAGAATGCTCCGATCTCTAAGAGTATGAGTTTTTCCATCCTTGAATCCTCGCTAAACTCCCAAGAGCCTATCGACCAGAACGCCGAGAAAGTTGACCCGTAAATGCGCTGCTAGTGAAAAATACCCACACCAAGAGTAGTAATAACAAACCCAAAGGTGAGAAACGGGCCAAACGGCAGTTGAGCCCGGAGGCTAGCCCGCTTCGCAAGGATCAAGGCGATCCCAACCACCGATCCAACAAAGAAGCTCACCAGAATGGCTACCGCAACACTCCAGGCACCGAACGGAGCGACCCCAAGAACTAACACTGCCGCCAGCTTCGCATCGCCGAGGCCCATGCCACCACGCGAAACCAAGCGCAGAAGAACGAAGAAGGCGAGCACCGCTATCGCCAGGACTACGGTGACGGTGAAGGCCCTCCAATGCCCAGAGAACAAGGCATTCACAAATCCGAGCAGCACGAGAAGCACTGCTGTTGGGTAGGTGAGCGAATTCGGGATTCGGTAGGTCTTCTGATCGATCAAGGCCGCCCCAAGACCAACGAGGAGTGCGAGACCGCAGCTAACCTTGTCGACCGAATCCACCGGGTACATTGCGGCGATCACTCCGATCGCGCCACCGGCAAGCTCGGTCAGGGGGTAACGCAGGGGGATGGACACGGAACAATCACGACATCTTCCTCGCAGCCAAAGATAGGCAAACACGGGCACGTTGTCGCGAGCCCGAATCGGGTGCGCACAGGATGGGCACTTTGACCGATCCATCACCAGCGGGAGACCTGCAGGGACCCGGAAGGTCAGCGCCGTCAGCGCCGATCCGCCGATCAGGCCAAAGACAAGACCGATTACCACACCCATGGTTAGAGCCTTCGGACGGAATCGCTGTCGAGTTGAATGGTGCCCAAGCAAGCAGTCGGCCCCCACAACACATAATTCTCACTCCTAGCGTTAATTTCATTCAAGTTTTCACTCCCAGCGCGCCGAAGCAGAGGGGGTACCGGAACACCGGTGCACGGAGACGTGAAAGCCAGCAAGGAGAAAAGGATGTCTCAGATTTATCGGAAATTGACAAAAAGTGATGAGTCCGGGTTCACACTCATCGAGTTGATGGTGGTCATCCTGATCATGGGCATCCTCGCCGCGATCGCGATCCCAACCTTCCTCGGAGCCCGCACCTCGGCCCAGAACAAGGCCGCAGAGACCGACCTACGGAACCTCTTGACCTCAGAATCGGTAGCCTATACCAACAACCAACAGTACGCCGACAGCGCCGCACTGATTCAGCTCGATCCCGCCTACACGAAAGCACTCACTGCTAGTACGAGCGGTAGCACGACCACGCCTGCAGCGATCACCGTCACCACAGGTGGGTCAGCCACAACCCCTCCAGTCTACGTCTGTCTCAGCGAAGCAGCGGCATCTGGAACAATGTTTGGAATCGAAGATGTCGCGCAGGGAACTGGAGCAGGGACCTACTACTACAGCATGCCATCTTCAACCGCAGCACCAACGTGTGCAGCCGCGCCTAGTCTTAGCACCACCGCTGGCAGCGGCTGGCACAGCACGGCGGCTGGAGCTGGCTGGTAGGCCCCTACCTAAGAAGGATCGCTCAACTCTTCTGAACTAACCATCAGGCCGGCCTCCTCTCTCCGGGGGGGGTCGGCCTCTAGCATAGAACGATGACAACTGATTTGCCCAGCCAATTTCTTCCCTGGGAAGGCCTGTATAACCTCCGAGACCTCGGTGGTTATACAACGATAGATGGTCGCGCCACTCGCAGAGGTCTGCTCTTCAGATCGGAGGCATTCTTTCGCCTCTCCAATAGGTCGAGGAGCCAACTCTTTGCAAAACTCCACCTACGGACCGTGATCGATCTCAGATCAGATGAGGAACGACAACAGCAGGGCTACGTAGAGACAACCCAGGGCCAGCGACTTCTCCACCTGCCTCTCATCGATGTTTCAGTCGCATCCGAGCTCGATCGGACGGACCGCGATTACCTCGCCAAGGTGTACCGTGCGATTCTTACCAGCCAGTCAGACTCGCTCAGAGGGGCGATGTCAGCTATAGTCAACCCTGATAACTGGCCGCTTCTCTTTCACTGCGCCGCCGGAAAGGACCGAACAGGAATCGTGGCGATGTTGACACTCGCGATAGCGCAAGTCTCAGATGCTCAGGTCGCCACCGACTATGCTCTCACTCAATACGCGCTGCGCCGTGTGCTAGCAGCAAACGACCCTGAAATCGACAAGGCGAGCTGGAAAGACCTCCCACCATCGGTCGTAGCGTCTACACCCGAGACCGCGCTCCAAACGCTCAGTTTCCTTCAACACACCTACGGCTCGGTTGCCGATTATCTTGTCGCACTGGGCCTCGAACCTGCCCAGCTTGCCAAGTTTGGGGAGACCTTCACCACGCCAATGGACTAATCTCGACCGCAATAGGACAGGCCAACCTCTCCCCCGGAAGCCTCGTCAGCAGCACAAGGCAAGAACGCTTCCTTCTGGAGAGAAAGTGGGTGTGGCGCTGCGTCTACTATCGGACGTCGCCTCGCCTCCTCCAATCAGCAGATCGACCAGCTGTGCGCGGCGGCCGGGCTTCGACCCACCCGACACGACGTCTCTTGGCCTTCACCACTCAGCTGAGCTGTCTCTGATCCTCGCGAACTCGGTCGAGCATTCCCCGCAGAGAACTCAACTCCCCATCAGCAAGCTGTCTAGTCAACATCTCTGTCAGCACCTCATCATGGGTGGACACCGACTCTTTCAGCTTCTCTCTACCAGACTCAGTAAGCACCGCAAAGGTCCCTCGTCGGTCGGTAGGACAGCTGCGTCGCAGCACCCACCCCTGTCCGACCAGAGAATCTACCCTTCGAGAAAGTGCGCTCCGCGACAATAAGGCGAGCTGCGCAAGTTCAGAGAGGCGCAGCTCTCCCCCCTCGGCAGCCTCCAGATGCAACATGACCTCCAAGTCGGCAAAACTCAGCCCGTGGCGCGCATTGAGTTGGAGGTCAAGCTGCCATAAGAGCCGCGCGTGGGCCCCCAACAAGGACCTGAAGGCCCCAAGGGTAGTTGTCTGGACTCTGGAATTCGCACACTCTTGCATATTATGGTTGCACCCGCAATTAATTCGTCTACAATTAACTCATCAGTCTAACAGACAACGGAAAGGAAGAAGACATGGCAAGCACGTCGGCGAAGGATCTAGGAATCGAGCCAGGGGCATGGAACTTGGATCCCGCACATTCGAGTGTGGAGTTCACCGTTCGCCACCTCATGGTCTCGAAGGTTCGTGGTCACTTTGAAAAGTTCACCGCGAACATCACCATCGACGAGGATGTGACCAAGAGTTCAGTCACCGCCTCGATCGAGGCCAACTCGATCACGACCAGGGACGAGGCTCGTGACAACCACTTGAAAAGTGCTGACTTCTTTGAATCCGACAAGTACCCAACGATCGACTTTGCATCGACTGCTATCCGCCCCAACGGCGACGACTGGAAACTGATTGGAAATCTGACAATCCGAGGGATTACCAAGCCAATCGAGCTCGATCTGGAGTTTAATGGGACGCAAGCCGACCCTTATGGTGGCGTGCGCACCGGCTTCAGCGCTACCGGAGAGCTGTCACGCAAGGACTTTGGTATCGAATGGAACGCAGCCGTGGATGGCGGCGGTGTTGTCGTCGGTGACAAGGTGACCATCACTCTTGAGATTGAACTCGCCAAGGCACAATAGTAGCTGTGTATTCTCGCGAACGGTACACGATCAATGAGGGCGAAGGACCCCGCCTCTGCAGGCGGGGTCCTTCCCGCGATAGGAGCTTGGTTCAGTTGCCCACTAGGACTACTACAAGCTGTGTCGGCCGGGTGACCGACATCCTCGGCTTGGGTGACGTATCGACAACGCCGAAGGATCATCAGTGCTCAACGGAGGTGCGGTCACGGAAACCTCTGCCGACCCCAGGATGGCCTCAACCAAACACTGTTCTGCCCAAAGCTCAGCCTGGCAGGCTTGCTCGGTCCGCGTAACGCAGGGCACACATGACGCCTCCGACAGTCTCTCTATGCGGTCTAGTGGGAATGAACCCCCTGACCCACCCGGATCCCTTGATCACCCGCGGGCCGAATTGATCGACGCCCACCCTCGTCAACCGCTTCTCCCCCGCATCAGAGCCTGCCGACATTCCCTACCAGCAGTTAACTAACACTTCGACAGAGGTGTGGTGTCATTCGCAAGCCAACCCCTACCGACTCTCAAACAGAGGCTTTCAGGGTAACGGCTCCAAGATGGGGCGCAGGCGCTCATCTTTGGACCACCGAAGACGACCCATCCAACAACTTCGGACGGCCCTTTCGTCTAATCACGACCACTCATACCCCAAGGTCACCAACGCGCGCAACCGTATCGAGTGCGACGCGTAACGAGTGCGAACTCTCACGGGTGCGCTTTGGGTGACACCAGCCTACTTCTTGGCAGGCTGATAGTAAGGATTATTGCCAGCGGCATGGTTCGTCACATCAACCACGTCGATAATCTCTGGGACCGCATCCTGAATCGCTGTCGCGATGCCTTGTGACAGCGTCATGGCGGCCAAGCCACAACCCTGACAGCCCCCACCCATGAGAACGTAGGCACGCTCCTCAACGACTCCTACTAGCTCGGCGTAACCTCCATGAGCGGCGATCGCCGGGTTGACCTGCTCCTCGAGAATAGCGTTGACGCGGAGGGCGAGATCGTTGGCGAGTGCCTCCGGTCCCAGATCAGGCAGGTCCGTTGCCTCAGGGGTTGGAGTGTTCGGGTTGGTGATGGCGAGCTCCCCGTCAGCACCGACCTCAAGAGTTGCCCCGGCGAGCCGAGAGATGGAATCCCGAGGGATGACCACACTCAGTTCGCCAAAACGCAGTCGTAAGTCCTCGGAATCGACCTGGGCCAACTCTTGGAAATAGACGTCATACATGAATGAAGTCCCATCGTTGCCAGCGACCTCTACCCAAAGCCCCAGTGCGTCAGTCGTACCCTCATCAGCCAGCGCATCCAGCACGACTCCCACCGCTGCATCAGTAACTCTAAAATCGCTCATCGCTCCCATTCCTCACTTCGTTGAAGTGGCCTTCTTGCGGCGAACCGACGAACAGACAGCCTGCCGACCCGTCGAACCGAACTCAATTACCTTTACTCGTAGTACCATTCTAGACACATGCAACACATCGTCCTCGTCGTACCGGCTGAGAGCTACCGCGCCGACGCCTTTCTACAGGCGGCGGCGCGGACAGGCATGCGACTCACCCTGCTCACCGACGCTAGTGTTCCCATCGGGGACGTCGGTCTCCATGTCAGCAGCATGTCGCCACCCCCGGAAGAGTTGGCGTTCCTCGTCAACACCCTCTTCGACCTCGCACCAACGCTCGTGATCGGCATCGACGAAACCTCTACGCGCCTCGCGGCAACCCTTAGCGACCAACTCGGTCTCACGATCGGCAAAGCCCAAGCCGTCGAGCGTGCCGTCGACAAGCTCTCACTTCGAGAGGTACTTGGCCAGGCCGAACTCAGCCAGCCCAAGTACATGGTCACCACGCTTGGGTCCCTTTCGCTCGTCAGCAAATACGAAATCGATGCGATCGTTGCTGGCCTTGGGGAGAGCTTCATAGTGAAGCCACCGCATGAAACGGCCTCTCGCGGTGTCATCCGGGTTACCAACACCACCCTCGCGCAGGATCTGAAGATCCTCAAGGATGCCATCGACCCGACAGCACCGCTACTGCTCGAGAGCTACGTCGAGGGGCCCGAGTTCGCCGTCGAGGGCATTCTCAACGGCGAGGATCTCGAAGTCCTGATGATCTTTGCCAAACCCGATATCGGCGAGGGTCCTTACTTTTGGGAGTCGACCTATCTCGGGCCAGCCAAGCTCGCACCCGGACAGCAACGAGAACTCACGAACGCGGTAGAACGTGGTGCTCGTGCGCTTGGATTGGCAGACACGCCCGTTCATGCGGAACTACGGCTTACCAATGGGCGCGCGACCATCCTGGAGCTCGCTCCACGATCGATTGGCGGTCGCTGCTCCGCAGCGATTCAGTTCGGTGATGGACAGCGCCTTGAGGATATCATTTTGCAACGGGCTCTTGGAGATCGGAGCGCCATTCGACGCCACAATAGGTCAGTCGGCATCTATATGATCCCCACGCCAAGGATGGGAACTTTTCGCGAGGTCAGGGGTATCGATATGGCTCTGGCGACCAGCGGTATCACAGGCGTCGAGATCACCGTCAATCCAGGAACCTTGGTCTATCCGCCACCTCTCACCGATCGCTATCTTGGCTTCATTTTCGCAGAAGGGTTGACGCACACCAGCGTGAGCCATTCCCTCGCTGTGGCGAGCGCCCACCTCACCATCGTCATCGACCCTGTCGCTGAGGACTCTGACCAGTAGACTGGTCTTATGTCTGTGCTCTTCATCTCCACCTACGAACTCGGCCACCAACCCCAGCTTGCCGCCGAGGTCGCCGCTGAACTACCTGAGGGCTCCCTTGAGGTTTTGGACATGGCAAAGACTCCACTCTCAGTCGCCATCGAAGCGATCAATCGTGCTTCACGGGTCATCCTCACCGCACCGATGTTGACCGGCGCTCTCGTCGCCAGGGACCTGCTCGCCTCCCTTGATCACGATCAACCAGAACGACAGCTGATCGTGGTGGGGCTCTATGCCACCGTGTTGAAGGAATCACTGCAGGATCCACCGGCGGCACTCTGGCTGAACCGAGCTACCGCTGCTGAACTTGCGACACTGGTACAGCACCCTTCCGTCTCTGCCCAGCCTGGCATTCCAAAGGCGACGGGTCGACGAGCGTACCGTGTCAATCGGACACCGCTCATGGGGCTCGATAGCTATCGCAGCGTCAGGATTGCCAACCAAGACCTTGTCACTGGCTACCTTGAAACCTCGGTAGGCTGCCGACATCGGTGCCTCCATTGTCCGGTGGCTGCCATTTGGAACGGGAGAATTGCCATCAACGATGCCGAGGCGGTCATCGCGGACGGTCTCGCGCAGATCGAAGCTGGTGCCCAGCATCTCAGTTTTGGAGATCCTGACTTCCTCAACGCTCCGAAGCACTCGCTGAAGGTCCTCACCACCTTGGCTCAGAAGGCACCGTGGGTCACCTTCGACATCACCACCAAAATCTCTGAGATTCTTCGCCATCGAGACCTCCTCTCAACGTTGGCGGCGAGTCACGTCAACTTCGTGATCTCCGCCGTCGAGAGTCTCAATGACGACGTTCTCGCTCACCTCGACAAGGGTCACACCGCAGCCGACGTGTCAGTCGCCAGAGATTTGCTCTACGCCAACGGCGTCGCCATGCATCCGACCTTCGTGCCGTTTACCCCGTGGACCACGATGGGCGACCTGGTAGACATCGTTGACTTCATCGTCGAATCAGACCTCGTTCAGGTGGTAGAACCTATCCAGTACTCGATCGAACTGCTCACCCCCACCAACTCACTGTTGCCGGTCAACGAGACCGACTTTGGCCCCTACGACGCCAGCGTCATGGGCTATACCGTTCGTTACCAGGATGAACGTCTACCTCGTCTCCGCGATCGGCTCTATCAGCTAGCCGCCCAGGCCGGTGAGGACAGCTTCGAGACCACCTTCGCCCAGATCGTCACGGCGGTCTATGAGGCAAACGGCCTCTCTGCTCAGTGTGTCCGCACTCCCAAGGTGAGCGCGCCGAGCACCGCCGTTATGAGCGAACCCTGGTTCTGCTGTGCGGCTCCAGCAGCACCTCACTAGATGATGACAGCTCCGGAACAACTCCTGGAGGGTTTGAGCGCCGAACAGCGAGCTGCGGTCACAGCACCAGCGCCATTGCTCATCGTCGCTGGGGCTGGCTCAGGCAAAACCCGCGTCATCACCCACAGGATCGCCTACCAGATCACCACTCAGGCCAACCGCAGCACGCAGACGGTAGCGATCAGTTTCACGCGAGCAGCCGCATGGGAGGTCTCACGGCGTCTCTACGGCCTCCTGGACGGACCAGCACCAGCATGCGGCACCTTTCACTCGCTCGCCCTTGGGTTGGTCCGCGAGGGTTATGCCATGCTCAACAGGCCGCTCCCCCATCTCATCAGCGACGCAAACGTCCTCCTTAGCGACCTAGGGTTACACCTCACTGAGGCGCGCCGCCGTAGCGTGATGGGTGAGATCGAACGTCTCCGCTCTCTTGGCCACGATGCTGAAAGCCTCAAAGCTAGTCCCGAGCTCATCGCCCTTCCCAACCCCACCGAACTCATCACCGTTTTGGCAACGCTCGAGCGCGCCAAAGCGCGCCAACGCCTGATGGACCTCACCGACGTAGTGCGCCTGGCGGCGGATGTCGTTGGACGCAGTGACGGCGTCGGCGAGGCACTCCGACTCCAGGCACGATGGGTCTACATCGACGAGTTTCAGGATGTCAACCCTCTTCAACTCCGCTTCATCGAGCGGTGGATGGGTGAGGACCTCTCTGGACTCACCGTCGTCGGCGATCCAAACCAATCGATCTACGGCTGGAACGGTTCGGATCCGGCGCTGATGACCCGACTTCCAAGCCGTATCCCGACTCTCACCCGTGTCACACTCTCGACCAACTACCGCAGCACCGCTGCCCTCGTCGCAGCTGCCGGTCCTATCACCACCGATGACCTGGGGGTGAACGCCCGAGCCCATCGTCAAGGGGGTCAGGCTCCGGACCTCGTCGGGGCGGACTCGGTCACGGCGGAGGCTCAGCAGGTAGCCAGAAAGGTAGTAGAACTGCATCATCGCGGCATCCCTTACTCCTCAATGGCGATTCTTGCGCGAACGATTCGTCAACTGTCCCCTGTCGAGGACGCCTTTCGTCGTTTCGATATCCCCCACAGCGTCCTTGGCCTTACTCCGCTCGCCTCAGCACCGGAGGTGATCGAGCTGATGCGAAGGGCGCGAATGGAACGACTCCAGATCACGGAGATCTGCGACATAGTTGAGGAGACACTGATCTCATCAACCCCACAGCGGACCACCAACCTACGGATACTGCTTGAGGTTGCTAATGAACTACGCAGGCAGGATCCCCGTTCCGATCACTTTGCTCTCGAAGAGCTACTGCGAGGACTGCAGGTGAAGGGGGTAGACGCGGTGAGCATTACCACCTTCCATCGCGCAAAGGGTCTCCAATGGCACCACGTACACCTTGTGGGTATTGGCGATAAAAGCTATCCGTCACGCCACGGGCTCTCGGCGGAGGCACTCGCCGAAGAGCAACGGCTTCTATACGTTGCGATGACAAGAGCGACGGACTCTCTCGCCATCAGCTGGTCAAGACCGAGTCGCGGACCATCGTCGATGCTCGCTCACCTCGATATCAAGGGGGCAGAGCCACGGGCGCGCATTCTGCACTCACTTGACAACCCCTCCGTTGCGACACGGCTCGATCGTTGGCGCGTCACCGTCGGCAAGGAGCGTCAGCTCGCCTCCTATCTTGTCCTCTCAGATTCCGATCTGCGTAAGCTCTCTCGCTCCCATCCCTCCGATCGAGAATCGGTCGCCGCGGCGGTGACTACTCCACTTTTGAGAGAGTCAACAGAACTTATCGATCGCCTCTGGGGCGAGCTCAGTCGAGTTCGCTAGCTCCTGTGCTCGAACTCCACCACGACCGGCGCATGATCCGATGGTTTGGGAGCGGCGCGAGCTAGTCGATCGACCGCTACCGAGCGCACACTCGCACGAAGTGACTCCGAGGCCAGGACTAAGTCAATACGCATACCCATACCACGTCGAAAAGCTCCTTGACGATAGTCCCACCAAGTGAAGTGAGGCCCTTCGGCCGGGTCCGAGAGAGTCGCCCCACAATCAAACAAGCCGAGATCGAGTATTCTCCGCAGCGCCAACCGTTCGGGTTCACTGACATGGGTGGCACCCTCGAGAGCAGCTCGGTCGTAGACATCTGCATCAGTAGGTGCGATATTGAAATCCCCCGCGATGATCACTGGGCCAAGTTCCATCTCTGCGATCGCACGTTCACGAAGCGAGTCGAGCCACTCCAGTTTATAGACATAGTGAGGATCGTCCAGGGCCCGACCGTTGGGGACATACACCGAGAAGATATGAATACCCTCGACAACCCCTACGATACAGCGCGCCTCTTCATCTTCGTCAACGATCCCACGCCCGAACTGCTCGACCGGCTCACGGGTCACCAATGCGACTCCGTTCCAGGCAGATACGCCCCAGTGGACAACGTGGTAGCCGGCGTCCTCGAAGAGATCCTCCGGAAACTCAGCATCCTTCACCTTTGTCTCCTGCAGACAAAGGACGTCTGGTTGATGCTCGCGGAGCCACTGGGCGACCAACTCACGCCTCGCGCGAAGCGAGTTGACGTTCCAGGTTGCAAATCGCACCTTAGGACCCAGCAGGTGCGATGATAAAGAACAGGCTGACCTCAGCGCAGAGCTCTCCATCCACGGTGGCACGACCCTGTCCCTTGCCGGCGCGTGCCGACACACTCGTCATCTCGATCGTGAGTTCAAGCAGTTCACCCGGTCGAACCACGCGTCGAAAACGAGCCCGATCGATACCTCCGAAAAGAGGTAGGGACCCTGCATAGCGCTCGTCACTCAACACCACCGCGGCCCCGAGTTGAGCAATGGCCTCGACCTGGTATACCCCCGGCAGGACAGGGTTACCCGGAAAGTGGCCGGCGAGGATGGCAAGGTCGTCAGGCACTCGATAACTGCCACGACCCGACAGACCCGGACTTAGTTCGGTGATCAGGTCGACCAACAGAAACGGTGGACGGTGCGGGATGAACTCCCGAGGATCATAGGACGTCATGGTCGATCTCTTCCTCTCCTATCCAGCCGGAGCCCTAGCCGATCAGGCTCATTCGGCAGAACAGCCTGCCTGACAGGGATTTGCCAGCACCAGGGTTACCACTATCGACCAGACACCCTAGCAGCAACAGTCTCCATCCCCCACGTCAGTAGCGAAGCCGGAACACGGGGGGCGCCGCTGATTGAGTGTGGCTCCGAAGGTTGCGTTGATCACCCTGAGGAAGCACCGCTGTCACCAAGCCAGCTGCGCCCACCTCACCACAGCACCGAGGCTGCCGGGCCGACACAGACTACACCCGCGCTCAGCTTACGAGCTGGATATGCTCTCGCACCACGGCGAGGATTTCGTCATCGATAGTCGTTATACCATGTGCCTTGGCCACGTGATCAGCGATCATGGACATCAATTCGGTTTCATCGCCAACCTGTGCTGTCCAGCTACATCCGGCAATCACATCTCCGCAAGCGAACCGTTTCATCGTTGTTAGCTCCTCCAGCCTGTCCGCGCAGGCACCTTGGTTACGACACACCAAAACCTCGGCACACTTGCCGGTTTCCTTAAACATTGGTTTTCGAGTACATGGGGTGGGGTGAGCGCGACCTTCAGGGCACCAGCGCCATGCCGTAGGGAGTCTCGCCCGCCAAATCCTCGACGTCGCCTCAGCGCCAAAGGCAAGTCGTCAGGCCCTGCCTGCCGCCGCGGTCGGGCTAATGGGCCAGTTTGGGATCCAACTAGGCGCAAAGGGATAGACCCAGCCCCAGCAGAGGTAGGAAGATACGCAGCGAAAAAGGCCGACTCATCATCACGTAAAGACTCATCATCACGTAAAACGGTGCGATCTCCGCCACCAACCCGCCGCATCGATATGAGAGGATCACCGCGTGTCGCCCTTCGACAAAGGTTTGGTGTCTCGTGGTGCTCACGAGTGCGTGTGGGGCATGAGCTGTTATGATCCTACAGAGCTACCCACTGACACCGGAGAATGAGAGCAATAGCGAGCATCAAAAAAACACCTCGATGGCCCCAAGTTGTGCTCATTGGCTTCATGGGCGCCGGTAAGAGTACCCTTGGCGCACTTCTAGCGCAGCAGCTCGACGCAACCTTTCTTGACAGCGATGTCCTCATGGAGGAGACCACCGGTCAGCGCATCGCTACCCTCTTCACTACGCTGGGAGAGCCTCAGTTTCGCGAACTCGAGCATCGAGTGGTCGCCACCGTCGCCGCGCGTGAGTGCAGTGTCCTCGCACTCGGTGGTGGCGCGATTTTACACCAGGCCACACAGGAACTCCTGAAATCAACCTACGTCGTCTACCTAAAGATCAGCCCAACGACCGCCAAACAGCGGATTGAAGGCGGGGCCGACCGGCCTCTCGCTCGGAGCGGACATCTCGAAGCGTTGCTCGAAAGCCGGATCTCGACCTACCAGTCGATGGCCTCGCTCACGCTTGAGGAACATGATGACGAGACGCCGGCCCACACCCTAGCACGGTTGGTCGCTCTCCTGCCAGAGCCCTATCGGCACCATCTTGACTCAATCAAGTCACCAACCTAAGAGGACTCAATCGAGTCACCGACCCAATAGAGCTCAATCGAGTCAAAGGCTCAAGAACAGACCTAACAGACACCCCCGACCGTCGGACCGCCCTGAGTGAAGACGTCAGCGAGAAAACTGACAATCCTCTCCATCCGGATGATCCCCACGGGGTTGCGTTGCTCGTCAACACAGACAATCGGATCGAACCGGCTCTCGACCGGGCGATTGATCGCCCGAATCGCCACCTCTCGGATTCCCTCCTCCGGGTGCGCAACCATGCACCCGACAAGAACACGCCATCCACTTTGGTCGGGGACGAGTACTCGCGTCAGTTCCTGATTTCTTCCAAGGACACAGATTGCACATCTTGCGCCCGCTTCCCCCAATGCACCCGCCGAGATATCCTCAAGCGATGTCGCCCCCGGCGCTGCATCGGGTGTCTCTGACTGGATCGCCACGGGGTCCATCAAGGTTGACAGAGAATCAACTCGAACCTGACGGGAATCATTGTAAGAATGCAGCCATTCAGCGAGGTCGGCCCGCAACGGCTCTGGCTGCAGAGCTGGCCGACCAATGACCCATCCCTGGACCAGCGGCACACCGATCTGCACCACCCGAGCCAACTCTGCCTGGGTCTCGACCCCCTCGGCGAGCAACCAGCCATTCAGACGTCCCACAAAGTCCCCGAACGAAGCACACATGAGTGCCTTGACTTCGTCAGTGTCGATATCGCTCACTAGTTCCCGATCGAGTTTGACGATATCTGGACGAACCTGGGTAATCATCTGCAGCCCGGCGTATCCAGATCCGGCATCATCCATCGCAATGAGGGCACCCCGCGCTCGCAGCCAGGTCAACGAATCACGGAGCGCCTCCACATCGACTACGCGCACATGTTCAGTCAGCTCAACCACCACGCCACTGAGATCCCGATCGAACACCGTTCGCAAGATCGGTTGGTCGAGTAGATGCGGACTCACGTTCACGGTGACAAAGCAATCGCGAGGTACGCGGCGGCGTTCCTTGAAGGCCCGCGCAAGGATGAGAGCCTCCAACTCGGCACCGAGTCCGATCGCATCTGCCTCAAGAAAGATCTGATCCGGTGTAACCGGTGCCGGTACATCAAAACGCGTGAGCATCTCGTAGCCCACCACCCGAGGTCCAAAAACATTTGCGATCGATTGAAAACGCATCGCAAAGGAGCGCTCGCCGGTCAGAATAGTACGGACGTATTCACGCAATTGCAGGACATCCTGTCGCCTGGTTTCGATGTTACGTGCGGTGTCCATTCCCTCGATCACACCAAATCGTGGTCTTCCATTACCCATTCTTAGAACTTCGACGCACAGCGTTCAATACTTGACCAGGACCAGTTGCCAGCACCGGAAACCAGGGCGCAGATCCCATGACGGTTCCGATCATCGAAACCTTCGGGATACCCCGAAGTATCGTGAGAATAGTGTGGATCGGTATGGAGTTTTCATCGACCAAGAAAGATGACTAGACTTAATAGGCGTGGTAGATACCTTTGAAACTGACTTTGGACCCAATGACTGGCTCGTCGAGGAGATGCTCGACCATTACCGAGATAATCCAGAATCGGTCCCAGCGAGCTGGCAGCAGTACTTCAAGAGTCGCAATATCGGCCCGAGATTCGCTAACTCGACGGTGACTGACGCCGTCGCTACCGAGGGTTCCACAGAACAGGCTGTCGCTACTCATCACAACAACTCCACACAGACTGCAGCCAGCCCCGAACCCATCGTCAACTCTGCCTCCGACATTACCCCTGCACCCACAGTCGACACGACGCCTCCTGCAACAAACGGCAACCACCGACCCACGCCGCCGTTCGCTACGCCAACTGGAACACTGGCCGATGGGTCGACCTCTCGGACAAGCGCATCACCACCGCAGGTGGTAAATCCAGTCACCCCCACGGGATCTGACGACACCACCCTCAATCCGCTCCGTGGTGCCGCGCTCGCCCTCGCCCGCAATATGGACCAATCCCTCACCTTACCGACCGCGACAAGTGTCCGAGTGATACCCGCAAAGGCACTTGAGATCAACCGATCCATCATCAACAACCAACTGGGTCGTGAAGGCCGACCGAAAGTGAGCTTTGGTCACTTAATCACCTGGGCCATCATCAAATCACTCGCCAAACACCCCAGGATGAACGCGAGCTTCGTACCTGCCAGCGATGGGGTTGAGGCCTCAGTTCGCACCTTTACCCACATCAACCTCGGCGTCGCGGTGGACATCGTCCGTCGGGACGGACAGCGAACGCTGATGGTCCCAGTCCTGAAGAACATCGAATCCAAAACCTTCAATGAATTCCTCGTCGCCTACGATCAGTTGATCGCGAAGGTTCGTGAGAACCGGGCTACCGTTGACGACTTTCAGGGTGCCTCGGTCAGCGTCACCAATCCCGGGACCATTGGCACTGAACATTCAATCCCACGACTGATGAATGGACAAGGTGCCATCATCGGTGTCGGTGCGATTGGCTATCCAGTTGAGTTCGGTGCCGCTGATCCTCGCACCCTTGGTGAACTGGGAATATCGAAGACCGTCACCCTCACCTCGACCTATGATCATCGCATCATCCAAGGGGCGGAGTCCGGTCAGTTCCTCGCTGATGCCGCCACTCTCCTCGAAGGTAAGGACGGGTTCTACCACGAGATCTTCTCCTCTCTTGACATTGCATATCCGCCCGCTATCTGGTCTCCCGACCATGGATCCCTGACCGGCGACGCATCTGAGCGGGCCGAAAAGCAGATTCACGTCCAAACTCTGATTAACAACTACCGCGTGCGCGGTCACCTGCTTGCTCATCTGGATCCACTCAACCTCGTTAAGCCAACGATGAGTCCAGAGTTAGACCCAGAGACCTACGGACTCACCGTTTGGGATCTCAGCCGTGTCTTTTTAACCGATGGCCTCGCGGGGACGACCGAGGCGAGTCTTGCAGAGATTTTGCAGCTGCTACGCGATAGCTACTGTGGCTCTATCGGCTACGAGTACATGCATATTCAGAACCCCGAAGAGAAGCATTGGATTCAAAACCGAGTCGAGGGGGTCCGCCCGAACCTGACCAAAGAGGATCAGCTCCGCATCCTCACCACCCTCAACGATGCTGAAGCGTTCGAAAAGTTTCTCTCAACCCGTTACATCGGACAGAAGCGCTTCGGTCTCGAGGGTGCGGAAAGCGCGATCGTTTTCCTGACGGAGGTCCTCAATCAAGGGGTACGCGCGTCGATTACCTCCGCAATACTCGGCATGGCCCACCGCGGTCGACTCAACGTGCTTGCCAACATCGTCGGCAAGTCCTATCGCATGATCTTTGAGGAGTTCGAGGGCAACCTAGACCCCACATCAGTCCAGGGATCGGGAGACGTCAAGTACCACAAGGGTTTCGAGGGAACCTACTACACACCCGATGGCACCGCTGTACCCATCACTCTCGCCTCAAACCCCTCACACCTGGAGGCAGTCGACGGCGTGGTAGAGGGGATGGTGCGGGCCAGTCAAGATCTTCGAGGCAACCTCTTCGAGTTTGCCGTCCTGGGTATTCTCGTCCACGGAGATGCCTCCTTTGCCGGACAAGGAGTGGTAGCAGAGACGCTCAACCTCTCACAACTACCCGGTTACCGAACTGGTGGTACGGTTCACCTCGTGATCAACAACCAGGTGGGCTTCACAACTAATCCGAATGAATCGCGATCCTCGGTCTATGCGAGTGATATCGCCAAGATGATTCAGGCCCCGATCATTCATGTCAACGGCGATGATCCCGAGGCGGTGTTGAGGGCTGCCCAGATTGCCATGGACTATCGCGAGGCCTTCCATAAGGACATCGTCGTCGATATGGTCTGCTACCGACGCCACGGACACAATGAGGGTGATGAGCCAAGCTATACCCAACCAGTGATGTACAGGGTGATCGACTCCCAACCCTCGGTGCGCAAGCTCTACCTTGAGCGCCTGGTCCGATCCAAAGCTATTACCGTGGAGGAGGGGGAGCAGGCACTCGATGCCTACCTTGCACGTCTCCAACAGGCGTTGGTGGAGACCCGGGAGGCCGCACCTCCGAAGCCAACTGACCTGCCAGCGCCACCACCTCAAAACGTCGCGGTGCAGACCGTCCAGACTGGGATCGCCAAGGAGCGCCTCGATTATGTCGTGGACGTCCTCAACCGAACGCCAGCGGGCTTCACGCTACACCCCAAGCTTGCCAAGCAGTTCCAGACACGTGCGGAGCTCTACGCGGAGGGCGAGGTGGACTGGGCCCTCGGTGAAGCCTTTGCCTTCGCCACCGTCATGCTCGATGGTCATGACGTGCGCCTCTCCGGCCAAGACTCGCGACGTGGAACCTTCTCACATCGTCATGCCGCCCTCTATGATTATGAGACCGGTGCGACCTACCAGCCGCTGGCTGCGATACGCGACGACGCTGGGGCACCAACCGATGGTGTCGTACCAGGCCGGTTTATGATCTATGACTCCTCTCTCTCTGAGTACGCAGCCATGGCGTTCGAGTACGGTTACTCCTTGATCCAGAAAAAGGCTCTCACCATCTGGGAGGCACAGTTCGGTGACTTCGCCAATGGTGCGCAGGTCGTGATCGACCAGTTCATCGCTGCCGCCCATGACAAGTGGAGACAAGAGTCGGGACTGACCTTGATGTTACCCCATGGGTACGAAGGTCAGGGTCCCGAGCATTCCTCAGCCAGACTCGAGCGCTTCCTCTCCTTGGCAGCAGGACCGAATATGACGATTGCGAACCCGACCAATGCCGCGCAGCTGTTCCACCTCCTCCGTGCTCAGGTCGAGCGAACCAGCCAACGACCGTTGATCATCCTCACCCCGAAGTCCTTGCTGCGCGCCAAGCAATCACGGAGCCCGGTTGAGGCCTTCACCAATGGGTCCTTCCAGCCATTGCTGGACGATCCGCAGTGGGCACACGATCAGGCAGGACGCTTTAACGTTCGGCGTGTCGTTTTGTGTTCGGGCAAGATCGGCTACGAAGCCCTTGCTCAACGCGACCGCACCACCTCTGTTCCTACCGCAGTCGTCCGAGTTGAGCAGCTCTATCCATGGCCCGAGCGTGAGATCACCGAGCTGATCGAGAGCTATCCATCAGCGACCGAGCTCGTCTGGTTGCAGGAGGAGCCGGAGAATATGGGCGCTTGGCCTTTCGCTCATGCGCGCCTCCATCGGTCTGGAGCACACCGCCTGCAACTGGTCCACGTCTCCCGTGTCGCCACTGGATCGCCAGCAACCGGGTCAGCAGCGATGCACGCCCTCGAACAGAGCGACATCCTCGAGCGCGCCGTCTCCAAGCCACTGAACTAGTACTCTGAATTGTCTTCTAGAGCGTTGTCTTCTGTAGCGTTGTCTTCCTAGCTTCTTCGCCCTCGTCGACGAGGAGCTGCTGGGAGACGATCTCTGCAATGGCAGCTGGATTAGTCAGGTGCACACCATGGCGTGAGTTCATCACGCAGTAGGTGGTGGCCTGAACGGAGTCTACGAGTTTGGCTAACCCTACGCGATGGTGGCGTGATGGACGCGAAGAGATCCCAGCGACGACATCGACCTTGATCGAATCGAGGTCAAAGGTCACTCCCCCATCGACGAGCTGACCCAGCTCAAGAATGAAGGCCGACCCCTCGGCCCGTCGCAGGGCCTTCGTACGCTCCGGAAGGCGCTCCCATGTCGCGTCAGAGATCATTCGTCGCAGAAAGGCTTCCGCCAGAGCCTGCGAACGCTCCTTAGGAACTCGGCCCAACGCTGCCTCGTGCGGGTCGATATCCCAGTCATCTCCCCACCATGCGCCGCCGGGAAGCGGGGACTCAAAGGTCGATACCCCGAGCAAGTGAGGATGCCCAAGCGACGCCAGCCACAGTGCATACGTACCTCCAAGTGAGTGTCCGAACACGAGCGCTGGCTTTTCGTCGAGAACCCCAGCAAGATCAGCCAGATGATCATCTACCCCAGCCGGAGCAACCTCAATCGAGCGAGCGTAACCTGCTCGATCCCAGATGACAACCTCAACGGAGGGGAGCAAGCTGGCAAGCTGACGAAAAGAGTTGCCTCGATCCATTGCGCCATGAATGGTAACCAACCTTAGGGCTGAAGGGTTCTCGTTGAGGATCTCTCTATGGATCGACCGTCTGAGGGGCATGGCATCCATCCTACTGGGAGCCCCTGGACTTACCCAAAGAGGGGGCACGGGTCGCGGGCGGCCTTGCACTCAGATCATTGGAGGGTGGCTAGAGTGATGGCATGTCGCCTGCAAAGATCTTCTACACCGATGATGCGCCAACACTAGTCGCAATGGCCGAACAGCACCCCTTTGGAGACCTGATTACCGTCGGTCCCACTGGACCGTTGACCACCGCGATACCCTTGCTCGTGATGCACGACGGGGAGAAGTTGCAGATCAAGGGTCATCTCACCCGCACGAACCCCCAGTGGCACCAATCGCGCCTCGACCTGGACGCGGTCGCCGTCTTCCGCGCCGAACATGGATATGTCTCACCCCGATGGTATCGGAGCACCGCCACCAACCAGCAGCACGTACCGACGTGGAACTACTCACGGGTCGAAGCGACTGGCTCCATAGCGTTCTTTGACGACCCCCAGGAACTCCTGGCACTGGTCACGACGCTGACCGCGCACTTTGAACCACCCATGCCGGCCGGTTGGAGCCCCGATCAAAGCCCCAACGACTTCATACAGAACCAACTCAAAGCCATCGTCGGATTCACGATCCACGTGAGAGAGCTGCACGGCATCCGCAAGCTCTCCCAAAACAAGCCTACCGAAGATCGCAAAGCCGTCATCGCCTCATTCAATCAGCTCGGCCAAACCACCCTCGCCACAAGAATGCAGGAACTTCTCGAAGAACAGGACTACTAACGAGTCGTAGCGATAAGCGGCGCGATCGCCTCATCGAGCCTGGTTGAGGAGAAAGAAAACCCAGAGGCTTCGAGAACTTGAGGAGTGATACGCTGGGAGACGAGAGCCAGTTCACGCGCCATCTCCTTGCCGAGCACCAGTTCTAGCACACCTGCAGGCACGGTGAAGATCGCAGGACGGCTGAGAGCTCCCGCGAGTATGCTGGTGAACTCCCGGTTGGTAACCGGGTTAGGGGCTGCAAGGTTCACCGGACCCCTGACCTTCTCCTCTGTAAGACAGTGCTGGATCGCCCGGACCTCATCCTCGAGCGTGATCCAGCTCATATACTGCTCGCCAGTGGCAAGACGGCCACCGAGACCGAGCTTAAAGAGAGGCAGAAGCCGTCCGAGTAGTCCACCCTTTGGGTCGAGGACTAGTCCGGTGCGCAACAAGACCACCCGCTTGGCGATGGACTCACCAGCCATCGCCTCAGCCTCCCAATCACCGACCACTTTCGCCAAAAAACCAGTCCCAGACGCTGACTCCTCCGTCAACACCTCACCTCCTCGGTCTCCGTAGATGCCCGCAGCTGAGGCGAACAATAAAGTACTTGGGGGTTGCTCGAGGGCTTTCAACGCCCCAACGAGTGATCGCGTCCCATAGACCCTGGAGGAGTAGATTCGAGAGCGCACCCGTGCATCCCATCGATGATCACCGATTGGCTCACCTGCTAAGTGAATGATGGCCTGATAGCCCTCAAGTGCGCGAAGATCTCCCTCTCCACCATCGGGATCAAAGAAAGGCTCGGAAGAACTCGGCGCGCTTCCCACGGGGCGGATACGTTGTGAGGAGCCGCTCGACCTTGCGATCACCGTTACTTCGTGACCGCCCTCAACAAGCGCTGCCCGGAGGGCCGATCCAATCAATCCATGGCTCCCAGTCAGTCCAATCCGCATCCTGTGCACCCTTCGCTATTGTTTTCATATCTGCCACCTCTACAGCAGCCCTGACGCGCGAAACATTCCCCGGCCCACCGATACGGATGAGCCGGGGCCTTCCATAGGTTCCTCTCAACCACCGATCGCAGTCGTCGACTGTTGGTGATTGACAGCGATTCGGCGAGGTTTAGCCGCCTCGTGGACGGGGATCGACACCGTCAGCACGCCATCGGCGTAGTCGGCAACCACTCCTTGGGGATCGAGGTCGGAACCGAGATAGATCGAACGCTCCAGTGAACCGCTGAACCGCTCCGCTACGACCATCTGCTCGTGTTCCTCGTGTTTGATCTCTCGATTTGCACGCACCGTCAAGACATTGCGCTCCACGGTGACCTCGAGCCTCTGTGGATCGATACCAGGAAGATCGAACTGGACCACATAGGTATCGTTCACCCGAAATGCATCGACCGGCATCGCCGCTCGTGCGTCTCGCTGAACCAGTGACTGGAACATCCGATCGAACTCCCGATAGGGATCAACACGCATAACCATTATGAACCTCCTTCTTCACGAGCAGCACCGCTGCCCACTCCTATCAATGCCAATACCACAGCATCTATTCCAAAGTATACAAGGTTTCTTGAGTCTTACACACTCAAGTTTTCGAACGTTCTCTAGTTAGCTTTCCTTAGCCCAACTGCATCCGTCGACCTCACCGCTGCCCTGGGTGCCGTCGTAGCCAACGTTCCTCCGCTTCCCCGATGGGAGTGCTTGGGGGCGCGGCCACAAATGGCCAGATCTCACTGGCGATTGCACGCCAGTTTGCCGTGGCTTGAAGGTAGCCGAGCAGTGCATACAGACCGAGGTTGATCCGTTGAAGCACCACGAATGCGCGCGGAACATTCAGGTATTTGGCGACAGGATGGGAATGATCAAAAGTGTGTCGCAGGAGTGCACTGGCATAGGCACTGGTCACGGTGAACTCACGATCCTCGACGACGATGTCGTAGAAATCACGAAAGAAGTCAGCGATCGCATCCGGATCGAGATCGTCCCTCGTGACGAGCCCAGCCGCATAGACGATCTTGGCAAAGCGCGGCTTATCCCGGTCGAGCACCATCGCCTGGATCATCGACTCAAAGAGGTGGATCTCGGTCTGAGTGAACTCCTTCGTAAATCCAAAATCGAGAAAGCCGATCCGGCCATCATCGAAGAATAGGTAGTTGCCTGGATGAGGATCGCCGTTGAACAGCGACAGTCGATACAGACTGCGAAAGACGAAGCGAAAGAGAACCTCCCCATAGGCATCGCGAGCGTGTTGAGACTCATCGAGAACCTCCTCAAATCGTCTCCCATGCAGGAACTGGGTTACCAGTACGTGAGGCGAGGAGAGAGTAAAGTAGACGCGGGGAACCACGATCAGGGGATGATCCTGATAGTAGTCAGCAAAGGTCTGCGTCCGCCGCGCCTCCTTGGTGTAGTCCAGCTCCTCCGCTAGTCGTAGGACGAGCTCGTCCGCCATCTCTCCCGTCGCCATCGAGGGGAAGAGCAGCTTCAACGCCCCAGTGACCAACCCAGCATTGGCGAGATCCGCTCCCATCAACGTGGCCGCATCGGGAAACTGGACCTTGACCGCGACCTCCTCGCCGGTGCGCAGTCGACCGTGGTGAACCTGCCCGATGGATGCGCTCGCCACCGGAATCGGGTCGATCTCTTTGACAAATCGATAGAAATCAGGGATCTCTGCGAGTATGGTGGCCTCAGCCAAGGCAAAATCCATCGTCGGCGCGTCACGCTGAAAACTCGCCAGTGCGGCGCGAAGATCAGGCTCTACCTCCGCATCCAGATACCCTGCCATCTGAGCAAGCTTGGTCATCACCCCTCGAGTGTTCGCAAACTGCGCCCGCACATCCGCTGCGGTGGCGATACGGGCATTGCGCAATGCAGCCTCTCGAGCCGCCGCAGGTGTGAACCTCACCCGCAACCGACGTAAAGAGTTGCGAACTGTGAGTCCAAGAACCATTGAGGACGAACGATAGAGGCGACGTACATTGAGACCCATACCATCGAGCCTACGCCAGATCGAGAGGGGCAAAACCGCGACCCACAGGCTTGGAGAAGCGACAGCGGTGACCTAGAATCCTCTCATGGCTTATCAGACGATCATCGAACCATTTCGCATCCACTCCGTCGAGCCGATTCCGATGACAACGAGGGAACAGCGCCAAGAGGCAATCCGTGCCGCACACTACAACCTCTTCCAACTACCCGCGCGCAACGTGATGATTGACCTGCTCACCGACTCGGGCACCGGTGCGATGAGTCGCGACCAATGGGCAGCTATCCAACACGGGGATGAGTCCTATGCCGGCTCACCGTCATGGGAGATCTTCGAGACTGCCGTCCATGAGCTCTTTGGCTTCGCGCACATCATCCCGACCCACCAGGGGCGTGCCGCCGAGCGCATCCTCTTCTCTGTACTCGGCGGACCGGGCAAGATCGTTCCCGCTAATACTCACTTCGATACCACGCGAGCCAACGTCGAGTACACCGGCGCCCAGGCGGTCGACCTCCCCTGCCCTGAGGGGCTCGACCCTGAGCTGAGCGCGCCCTTCAAGGGCAACATCAATATCGCGGCGCTCGAGCAGCTCCTCACCAAGCGGGCGGGCGACATCCCAGCCGTGATCTTGACCGTGACCAACAACTCTGGTGGTGGGCAACCAGTCTCGATGGAGAACATCCGTGCCACCAGTATGCTCTGTCATCGATTTGGAGTGCCGCTGTATCTAGATTCCTGTCGTTTCGCCGAGAACGCCTGGTTCATTCGGTTACGCGAACCGGGTTACCACACCAAGTCGGTCACTGAGATCGTACATGAGATGTACTCCTGGGCCGATGGTATGACCATGAGCGCCAAGAAGGATCCAATGGCAAACATCGGGGGCTGGCTCGCCACCAACGATACCGCCATCGCCGACCAGGCTCGAACAATGCTGATTCTCACCGAAGGCTTCCCAACCTATGGCGGTCTCGCTGGCAGAGACCTAGAGGCCATCGCTCAGGGACTCCGCGAAGCGGTATCTCATGATTATCTCCACTACCGCATCTCATCAACTGCCTATCTGGGCGATGCGCTTGAGGAGATGGACTTCCCAGTCGTGAGACCGAGCGGTGGCCATGCGATCTACCTCGACGCTCGACGCCTGCTCCCTCACATCCCAGCACTAGAGTACCCGGGCCAGGCACTGGCGATCGCGCTCTATGAGCTCGGCGGGGTTCGCGGCTGCGAGATCGGCTCGGTCATGTTCGGACGCGCTCCCGACGGTAGCGAACATCCGAGCACCCTTGAACTGGTGCGCCTCGCCATCCCCAGACGCACCTACACCCAGAGCCATATCGACTACGTCGTTGAGGTCTGTGCGGAGGTCCTGAGTATTGCCCCTTCGCTCCGCGGCTATCGCATCACCAAGGAACCGCCAGCGCTCAGGCACTTTAGCGCCCATTTTGTGCCCAAAGAATCGACCGATTGATCGACATGAAGACCCGGCCATCTCGGTATGAATGGACATGATGCTAGCCACCACCAACCTCCTCGGCTTTGACCTCGAAACCACTGGCCTCTCTCTCATCGACGATGAGCCGGTATCCTATGCTCTGACCTGGTGGAGCCAGGATGGTATCCACGACGATTACAGCCTTGTCGCGCCGACACGACCAATCTCACCGGAGGCGACCGCAAAACACGGGATCTCTGATGAACAAGCCGCTCGCGAAGGCCAACCCCTACCAGAGGCCCTCAAGCACATCGGCAATGACCTGGTGAAGGCTGGTCGCCGAGGCTGGTTACTCATCGGAATGAATATCTCCTTCGACCTTGGCATCGTCGACGCTCAGCTCCGACGACACTTCGGGAAGGGCCTCTACAACGTCGGATGGCGGGGTCCAGTCCTCGACATCTACGTCATCGACCGTGTTTTTAGTGCTCCTCGGCGCGGCTCGAGACAGCTCGACGCCCTCTGTGAGTTCTACGGGGTAGAGCTTAACAATGCGCACAATGCACTCGGCGACGCTCGCGCCACCATCGAGGTTGCGCGCCGTCAACTCGAGGCCTATCCTCGTCTTGTCGAGATGGATGGCCCAACTCTCATGCAACTCCAAGAACGCGAGCATCTCAAGTGGCTCCGCAACCTGAACGACTACCGCCGTGAGCACAACGGTGAACCCATCACCATCCCAAAGGGATGGCCAATCGATACCACGCGATTATGACTCGGCTCTCCGCCGACTGGAGCGAGGGTCATTGGCTACGGGGTCTCGTCGTCCTCATCACGGTGGCGATGATGGCGATCGTCGTCACCGTTTTCCATGAGCAGACCATGGTGGTCCCCGAGGTCGGAGCCGTCACGACGGGTCTGATCTTTTTTCAGATTGACGAGTGGCGAAAGGGGCCTATCCCCTTCTACCTCGTGATCTGCGGGGCGGCCTTTCTCGGCGTTGAGGTTGCACGCTACCTGCCGGTGGACCTGATTGCCCAGATCGTCATCACGTTGGCCGCCATCCTCGGGGCGATACTCTTCTTCCGGGTCCCTGCCTTCCCGGCCCTCTCTGCAGGCCTCCTGCCCGTCTACCTCCACCTCGTCTCGCCACTCTATGTCGTAGCAGTCATCGTTTTCATGGGGCTACCAATCCTTTTCGTCGTCATCACCGAACGTCCAGGTCTCGGACCCGCCTCTCCGATACCGGTCACCCTCCGATCGACAATCATCATTGTCGGCTCCCTCGGGACTATGGTGCTCGCCGTGTGGCTCGTCCATTCGCCACTCGCCGTGCTACCCCCACTCTTTGTTGCGGCCGTCGAGAACGCAAACGCACCCAAGGCTCGTGGTGTCCGCCAGCTCAGCTGGACCGCGTTGGCCATCCTTGGGGCAATCGAGCTCACCATCCTTCTCTTTCTCACCCTCAACTCCAACTTTGTGGTGCTGGTGACGATACTCCTCACCCTCGTGCTCGTCACGAGATTTGCCATCGAGAGCCCCCCCATCCTCGCGCTCGCGATCATCCCGATCGTCTTTAACCACGCCAATGATGTGCACATCAGCTACCTGATTTTGATCGGCATCGCCCTGTCGCAGATCGCACCCCCGTTGGTGGCCAGCGCGACAGACGCAGCGATCGCGCTCTTGGGCTCAGATCGATCAAGCGCCACCGACTACGACCGGATCGAGGCCGACTTTGACTTGGACAACCGTGCCTAGCGCGCCAGCGACTGGCCTCCCCAACCCCACCATCGGGGCCACAACCCCTATCCCGCTCGATCGACACCCCACTAAGAACGCTCATGCTCGATAGCCGCGGCCTACCTGAACACGTGCTCGTCATCGGAGGTGGATCAGAGATCGCCCGCGCGCTGCTGCTACGACTTGGTGCCTCCTCGCTTCGATCCGTCCTTCTTCTTGGCCCACACGCGCCCTCACTGACACAAACCCGCACAGAACTCCTCAAGGCCTATCCAGAGCTTGCCGTCGAGATACAATCCCTTGACCTCGCGGATATAGCGATGGTCGACCCTGCAATCCAAGAGGCGCTCGAGGGATTCCGGCCCCTCGATGCAGTCATCATGGCGGCTGGCTGGCTCGGCACCCAGCCAGCGGACGAACAGGACCCTAGCCAGGTGGCGCTCTCGATCTCCGTCAACTTTACCGGTCCTGCGATGGCGCTGACACGCTGCGCAGATCGGTTCCAACAACAAGGGCACGGGCTCATCGTCGTCCTCTCATCGGTGGCGGGCGAACGAGTGCGACAAACAAACTACCTCTACGGGGCTGCCAAAGCCGGAATCGACGGGTTTAGCCTCGGTCTCGCGGATCGCCTCTACCCGCGGGTACAGGTCCTGGTCGTCCGACCAGGATTTGTCACCACCGCGATGACGAGGGGACGACCACGGCCTCCCCTCAGCACCGAGTCGGATCGTGTCGCCCGCGACATCGTCCGTGGCATCACCCGAAGGGCCAGCATCGTGTGGAGTCCTCGGATACTGCAGCCGATCATGGTGATCTATCGACACCTCCCGCGCTCTCTTGCCAGACGGCTACCGTATTGAACGCCACCCCTGCTGAGAAGGCACCTCTACTGATGGGCACCTCTGCTGAGAGGCAACCCTGCTGAGAGGCAGACGGCCTGCAGGGCCGCCCCAGAACGGTAGCACCCCTCGGGGATCTCACAATGGTGGTCTAACAACGACGACAGCAGGGCTAGCTGATGGCCGTACCACCGATAATCGGCGCTCCATGGCCGGTCGTTGTGGGACCGAGTGCGGGAGCGCTCGGACCGCCATCAAAACCTACCACCTGACCATTGGAGAGGATGATGCTATAGCCGGTGCCGCCGGGGCCACGGATGATGGCCACCGCTAACGGGTTGGCCTCGATGGAGCCTGTCGATGGAGCATCGCCAAAGCCATAGGTAGCCCCATCTGTAGTCAGGAGAGTGTAACCGTCGCCAGTAGCGGAGGCGACGATCCCAACGAATTTGGATCGTACCGTCGTTGTCTGACTCATATCCCCATAGTTCTGGGCCGCTCCAAAGGAGAGAACGGTGCCGTTGGCCTCGAGAAGCCAATAGCCGTTGCCGTTCGGGGTCGAGGCGATGCCGACGACCGGCGCTGCGAGTGGATGGGCTCCCGTGAGGCCGGTGAAGCCCTTCGAATAGGCCGACCCCTGGTAGGTTGCGTTTCCAAAGTCAAAGACACCACCATCGGCGGCGACCAACCAGTAGCCATCGCCGTTGGTCGTCGAGGCGATGCCGACGATAGGGGCGTTGAGGGGACGCGAACCAGTCAGACCGGTGATGCCGTAGGTGTAGGTGCTGCCGTAGAAGTGGGCGTCCCCGAAGTCAAAGACACCACCATCGGCGGCGACCAACCAGTAGCCCTTCCCATCGGGAGTCGAAGCCACCCCGACGACTGGGGCGTTGAGGGGACGCGAACCAGTCAGACCGGTGATGCCGTAGGTGTAGGTGCTGCCGAGGTCGGTCGCTCCATCCTCGGCCGCTGTACCACCATCCGCCGAGGCGACCACGATACCGGAGCTGGCGGTGTTGCCCTCGTTGATGACCGGTGGCGTTCCTGGAGCTGGATCGCCCAGGATTGCGGCAGCGACCACCGGAGCCCCATGACCGGTCGTTGTTGGACCCAGTGCGGGAGAGCTCGGCCCGCCATTAAAACCTACCACCTGACCATTGGAGAGGATGATGCTATAGCCGGTGCCGTTCGGCGCAGTGACGATCGATACCGCCCTCGCCGTCTGACCACTCAGATTCAACGATCCATAGGATGCGGCGTCTCCAAAACCGTAGACTGCTCCGTTCGCACCGAGAAGCCAATACCCCTGACCATCAGCGGTCGAGGCGATGCCGACGATGTTGGCTGATGCGCTGAGTTGACCATAGCTTCCCGCATCACCAAAAGAGAGAACGGTGCCGTTGGCCTCGAGAAGCCAATAGCCGTTGCCGTTCGGGGTCGAGGCGATGCCGACGACCGGCGCTGCGAGTGGATGGGCTCCCGTGAGGCCGGTGAAGCCCTTCGAATAGGCCGACCCCTGGTAGGTTGCGTTTCCAAAGTCAAAGACACCACCATCGGCGGCGACCAACCAGTAGCCATCGCCGTTGGTCGTCGAGGCGATGCCGACGATAGGGGCGTTGAGGGGACGCGAACCAGTCAGACCGGTGATGCCGTAGGTGTAGGTGCTGCCGTAGAAGTGGGCGTCCCCGAAGTCAAAGACACCACCATCGGCGGCGACCAACCAGTAGCCCTTCCCATCGGGAGTCGAAGCCACCCCGACGACTGGGGCGTTGAGGGGACGCGAACCAGTCAGACCGGTGATGCCGTAGGTGTAGGTGCTGCCGAGGTCGGTCGCTCCATCCTCGGCCGCTGTACCACCATCCGCCGAGGCGACCACGATACCGGAGCTGGCGGTTGACCCGGAGGGCTGTGCAGGTGGCGAGCCATTGCCATCGTTGTTGATCGCTATCGGACCACTCACACTAAACCAGTCGGAGTCGAGACCGAGCATCGAGGCGAACTGTGCACCCGTGACGGTGGAGGAACCACTCGATCCCACCACCTGAATCGACAGCACGCGTCCACCATCGGTCCCATTACCTGAACGCTGCAGGACATTCAACCCCTGCACAGTACCCACCTGCGAGAAGGCCTGTTGGAGCGAGGAGAGTCCAACCGTCTGACTCCATGGATCCCAGGGGTCACAGATCGAGGCATAGCAGCCCGCATCATAGGGGTCTGGAACAGCCGGAAAATCGCCACCTGCCGTATAACCCCCGTCGGAGGCGGAGTACTGCGTGAAAGCGGGGGCACCTGAGGCTTGTTCGAGGATTTGGCCGGCGGTGTCTGTCTGGGCTGCGTCGATGAGTGCGCGAGCTTGACTCGTCTGACCAGTATTGAAACCGCCATAGACCTGGCAATAGTCAGAGTCACAGATCTGTGCAAAAGGGTAGGAGTTCCCGACGGCCAGAGCGTAGGTTCGCGCCTCAACCGCCTGTGCTTCGAGTGCCTGGAAGCCCCAGGCCTGGCCCTGCGGACCGGGACTCCCGAGTGTCCCCCAGACCACTGGCATCTCGTTCCCGATGACACCCCGGACGTACGATTCGAGACCAAGCGTGTTCGTCAGGACTTGCTGTCCCTGCCCATTATCGGTCACTCCAAGACTACCTCGCACGTACTCGACAGTACCGCCGGGCTGACACCACGCGAGGGCTTGATTCTGTGTCTCGTCGATCATGGAGCCCAGCGGCTCCAGGTTGACCGGGCTGATGGTGAGGGAGCCTGTCGTGGTGGTGAGCGGAGTCCACGCGGAGGGAGCCGAACAACCACTCGCACTCGCTCCCTGACTGATCGAGATCGTACCCCCGGCATCGGATACCTGTATCGGCGTATTCGGTGCTACCGTGACGTTGTTGACCACGAGGCCCCCGGCGTCCACCACCGTCGCCGCCCGACCCGTTCCTTGGGTAAGCCACACCGTGATCAGTCGGTCATTGGTGGTGGTCAACGTGGTGCCACCGTAGAAGTGGGCGAGAATCTGTTGATAGGTGAGCTGGCCTTGACTTGCATAGCCGGCCTCGCCAAATTGGCTGGCACCGTCGCCTGATCCAACCCCGTAGCCAGTGAAGGTCAGAGAAGCACTGCTGGCATAGCTCGTGGCAGGAAGGAGTACAACTGCCGGCACGAGACCAACCAGCGTTCCTGCGGCAAGCATGGCACTCGTCCGTCCTGATGGAAGGACAAATGATGATCTCTTGGAGTGAATCCCACGCCGCATCAGTCACACCACCGCGATCTGCTCATCGCAGCTACCGTTCTCATGCCCTCAGTCATCGGAACACCCGTCCCTCAACTTGACTCTGGCGACTCACGCCTAGACGCGATGTCGACCCAGAGAACACCAACCCCCTTCACGCTAGCACAAGCGGTGAGTGAACCGTCACCGAGAGCGAGTTCACCTCCAGACCAAGGGATCGTAGATGAGGTCCATGGCCACTTGGCGCGAGCACAACTAAGATCGACCGAACAAGGATAATGGGAGGTCTCACGTGGAGGATCTGAGGGAGCGCCTGGAGCGCGAGATGGTCAAGCTACGCCGCAGCGGCGTCATCCCTCCATCCCTAGAGGCACGAATGGGTGAGGTCATGAACGAGCTCAAGCCTCGCCTTCGGTTTGATTCGATCAAGGATCGCCTCTTCAACCTCGAGGCGACCTCCTATATCGATACCGCGGTTCCGACCGCCTCCCAAAAACCCGGCGTGAGCTACCTCAAGCGCACGATCAAGGCCGGGATTGGCTGGTACCTTACCTACATCACCCAGCAGATCAACAACTTCACCTTCGAGACGGTAGGGCTCTTGAACGCCCTTGAGCTTCGTCTCGTAGAACAGGAACAACGTCTTGACCGGATCGCACCCCACCTCGCGCTCGGCCAGGCCTTTGGCCGGTTCCCCGCGAATGCGCTCACAGAGGAGGCGGCTCTTGAAGCGCTGACACGATCCCCAATCGACCAACCCATCTTGGTGGCCGCCGCCGAACAGGACCAGCTCCTCAAGCGGCTCACCATAGGTGTCCCAGACCTCGCCTATGGTCAGATTGAAGACCCAGTGCTCGCTGATCGGGCGGCGACCGAGGGGCTCGACATCAGGAATAGCTCTCTCCTCTGGCACCTCGAACACTGCGCGGACGCTTCGCTAGGAGGAATAGTCCTGCGCGGCGTGGAGCTTGAGTGTTCACCCATCTGGTTCAAGCGTGCCGCACTCGCTGAGGCTCGCCGCATCGTGATCGATGGTGGCCCGATATTGCTCATCCACCACGAACCCTCTATCCTTGCCACCGCAAGGGAACTCAATGCGATCGCCGCGCTCCGGGGGGGACCAATCACCGCAATGGCATGGACTCTCCTGTGTCGTGAGGCTGGCTTGACGACCGCCACGCAGATGATCGACGTCGATACCGCCCTCACGAGGCTCGATCGGTGAGCGCAATCTTTCAACTCATCCCGTCCTTTGCGACCTACGATGCGATCGGCACCCACACCCGTCGCCTCGATACGTTGCTGCGCGAGTTGGGTTACGAGACCGCCATCTACGCCGATGACTTTGATGAAGCCGTCTCCGGGTGCGCCACCCCCTTTGCCGAGCTGCGCCATCGGCCACCAAAGGGGGTGTGGTACCTCTATCAGGCCAGCACCAACTCCCGCATCGCCGACTGGTTGCGGGATCGACCACGGGTGCTGATCAACTATCACAACGTCACGCCTCACGCACTGGCCAAACCCTTCGAGCCTGAGATCGCACGGGTACTCTGGCAGGCGCGGCGCGAGATCGGTGGGCTCGCCCAAACGACCCAACGAGCCTTCACTGTTTCCCACTACAACGCCGTTGACCTCTTCGAACTCGGCTTTCTTCACCCCTTGATCGCGCCTCCGCTCCTCGAGCTACCCCAACAAGGGCGCAAACCAGCACCCGAGATCGACTCCACCCACTCGCACTGGCTTTTTGTCGGCCGCATCTTTCCCAACAAACATCAACTCTTCCTGATCGAGGCCTTTGCCCTCTATCACCAGCTCTTTGACCGCGACGCGACGCTCACCCTCGTCGGATCGACCGCCTCACGAAGCTATCTCGCGGCCATCAAGGAGAGCATCGCTCTCCACCGACTCTGCGACTCCGTCCGGCTGCTCTCAGGCCTGGATCCATCGGCATTGACCGAGGAGTACCGGCGAGCGAGCCTCTTTACTAGCGCCTCGCTCCACGAGGGTTTTGGCTTCCCTTTTATCGAGGCCTTTGCCCACCAGACTCCGGTGCTCGCACTCGCAACCTCAGCGGTGAGCGAGACTGTAGGCAGCGCTGGCTGGCTCCTCCAACAGGAGGACCCACTCTCCTTTGCACTAGCAGCTCACACCCTCCACAACGATGCCATGGTCCGAGCACGACTCATCGAGCGAGGGCTCACCCGGCTCCGTGCCTTTGATCCAGAGCCGCAACAACACCGTTACCAGCGCCTCATCGAGCAACTAGTAGGCACGCCATGACTATCCACCAGTTCGTACCCGTCCTCCTGCCCCACGACGCCGTCGGCAACTGCGCCCGTGAACTCCAGCATCGACTTCACTTCACGGACTCGAACAGCCGTATCTATGTTGAGGATCGGAAGCGATCGGATCCAATGCACGCAACACCGGTCGAGGAGATGAACCTTGGACCCCAGGATGTGCTGATCTACCACTACGCGAACTTCTCCGCGCTTGCGCCCTCAATGCTCGCTCAGGGGCGGACGTTGTTGTACTATCACAACATCACCCCCGAGAGGTATTTCACTGCTTGGGACCCCGATACCGCCATTGCGCAACGACGCGCCAGACAACAGCTAGCGCGCCTCGTTCACCAGGCGATGGGTTGTCTATCGGTGTCAGCATTCAACGCCGAGGAGCTTGTCAGCTACGGCGCGAATGACGTAGCAACCGTCGGCCTCTTCGCCCACTACGACGACCTCAAGAACGGAGAGACCACCGGTCGGCTCACCCGGCTCCAGCGGAGCTGGGAGCATCGTGGATCCCCGACAGATTGGCTCTTTGTGGGTCGGTTGGTTCCCAACAAAGCCCAGGAGGACCTCCTCGCCTCCTTCGCCCTGTATCGAGAGCTCACCGGCGAGGATAGCTCCCTTACACTCGTTGGGCGTCCCTTTCATCCGGACTACCTCCTCGGTCTCCGTCAACGTGCTATCGACCTTCGGATCGGACATCGGGTTCACTTTCTCACCGGCGGCCTACGTGCCCGCTACCTCGGAGACCAGTATCGTGTGGCTCGTATCTTCGTCTCCGCCTCACTCCACGAGGGTTTTGGCGCTCCGTTACTCGAGGCGATGTCACTCGGGCTTCCCGTAGTCGCCGTTGGCTCCTCAGCCATTCCAGAGACCGTTGGCGATGCCGGCTTCATCGTGCCTCCCCATGATCCGCTTGCCACCGCCACCGCTGCCAAACTCGCCAGCCAAGAGCCTCTTCGTAGTCAGCTCCTTGATCGCGGTGCGGAGCGGATCAAACTATTCGACAACAACGCCGTGTGGGGTCGTATGGTAGAGGCGATACGCAGGCTGACCGACACCGAGGTGGTGTGATGCATCTCGTCTTTGTCACGCCGCGCTACGGTCAAGCTATCGTCGGTGGTGCTGAGACTGCAGTACGCTCCTATGCGACCCGGATTGCTAGCCGTGGTCACCGCGTCGAGGTGATCACCTCGACCGCAACGACGATGGAGTGGGAGAACTCTCTACCCGCCGAAACCGTCTCCGAGGATGGAGTCATCGTTCACCGCCTGCGGGTACACCGACCCCGTCTCGAGAACTTCTCAGCCGTCCATGCAAAGGTGTTGGCCACCGGGCGACTCCCTGCCGGCATGACGGCTGATCAGTTCCTAGCCGACCAGGGCCCTCTCCTGGATGGGTTCGAGGCGCTCCTCGATCGGCTCGACCCTGATCGGGTGATCAGCTACCCTCTCCTGTACTGGCCCAACCTGCATGCCCTCCGCTGGAAGCCAGCACGATCCGTGCTCCATCCAGCTGCTCACCCAGAGCCGATATTGGCTAGCGCAATCTATGCTGATCTCGTTCCGCTCGCCCGCAGGATTGTCTTCCAGACCCACGCTGAGGCAGAGCTCTTCAATCAGCTCTTTCTGATTGGTGCCTCACGCCAGCTGGTATTGCCCTTGGGGCTCGATCAACCGGTGCCCGATGACCACGCTGGCTCCACACCCGATTCAGCACCCTACCTGCTTGCGCTCGGGCGTCTACAGGCCGACAAGGGTAGTCGCCTTCTCACCGAGCTCTACCGCAACACCCAACCCACCTTACGACTCATTATGGCTGGCCCTCTTGTCGAGCCCGTCAGGCTTCCACCTGGCGTCGAGACCCCGGGCATCGTCTCCGACGCACAGCGCAACGCGTTACTTAGACATGCACGGGCCGTCGTCATCGCCTCACGCTATGAGTCCTTCTCTCTCGTCGCCATCGAGGCGATGGGGGCCGGTATTGCGCTCATCGTCAACGGCTTCAACCCAGTCCTGGTCGAACAGATCGAGTGCTCCGGCGGAGGCATCGCCTTTCACACCGCGTCGGAGTTGCTCAGCGCGATCGAACTCATGGCGACCGATGCCACACTTGCCACGACGCTCGGCCAGCGTGGCAAAGCCTATGCGATGGCCCACTTTTCTTGGGAGCAGATCATCGACCGCTACCTCGCCTTCCTCCAATAACTGCGCGCTGGTTGAGCCCTCACACTGGACCCACCTGAGTGAGCTCCGGCCAGCAGGCCCACTTGAGCTGGCGTACTCAAGGTAAACCCTCCGAAAATAGCCCACCAGGTCAGCCCATGCTCGCCAAGGTGTGCGCAGCTTGGCGGCATCGACCCGCTAGAGGAAGTGTCGGCTCGAGACCTCATTGACAAAGACGTTCGCCTCCGCCGCGATGAGACCTCCAACGCCTTTTTGACCACCGACGATCATAATACCGTTATCCCAGCGGCGACTCTCGATCATCATGCCACTCTGAGGATGATAGAGGTTCACCTGGATCGAATAGGACCCCACCGCGAGCGGAAGAGAGCTGAACTGCACGACGGCCTCGACGGTTCCACGAACGATGATCGGTTCCATCTCCATCTCTCGAGTGTGAGCACGGATCAAGGCGACCCCTGCGGGGCTATAGAAGAGTACCTCGACATGACAAGCACCCGCAGCCGACGCGACGTCTTCGATCACCACCGCCAACTCCACCTGGCTCATCGCTGCGAGTTCAACCCCCCGGTCCGCATCGACACCGTTGATCATCATGGAGCTGATATGAATATCGCGGCTGATAGCGGCCTCAAGTCGATGATCTTCGGTGCTTGGATCGTGGTTCAGGCCAGAACCGGAGAGTTGGAACTTCTGGAGCAGTGCTACCGCCTCAGCCGTAGGACCTTGACCGACCAGTCGACCATGGTCAAGAACGAACGCAGTCGAACAGACCGCCCGGACGAGATCCGGCGAGTGCGACACGAAGATGATCGTCCGACCCTCCTCCTGGAACTCGCGAATCTTGGCCAGACACTTGAGCTGGAAGTTGGCGTCTCCGACCGCGAGCACCTCATCGACGAGAAGGATATCGGGATCCATGTTGACGGCTACGGCGAAGCCAAGGCGTGCATACATTCCCGAGGAGTAGAACTTGACCTGATTGTCGATGAAACCACCCAGCTCAGAGAACTCCACGATCGCATCAAAGCGTGCATCGACCTCTTTACGGGATAGACCCATCAGAGCTGCATTGAGATAGATGTTCGCCCGCCCCGAGAGGTCGGGGTGAAAGCCAGCACCGAGCTCCAACATCGCTGCGATGCGGCCCCTGATCCGGATCTCACCCGCAGAGGGCGTCAAGATACCAGCGATACATTTGAGGAGCGTCGACTTACCCGAACCATTGTGACCGAGTAGACCAAGGGTTACCCCTTGCTCGACCTCAAAGCTGATGTCAGAGAGTGCCGGGAAGACCTCGTGAGGTACCTTGCCCAAGTGGATAGCCTTCTCCTTCAAGGAGGTGTACTTCTCCTGAAAAAGCCGGAAGGTCTTCGAGACCGACACTACTTCGACTGCAGTCGACACTACAACTCCTCTGCAAAGTTTCCTTCCAGGCGACCGAAAATATAGACAGAGACCAGGAAGAATATAAAACTCAGGACGACGATGGTCCCGAGGACCGCCAAATACCACATAGGACCATAGCTTGGAAGTATATGGACAATCGATCCATTCGTACCTAGCGGATTCGCCTTGACATAGAAGGCGCGTTGAAACGTAAGCGCCACCGGCGTCGTCGGATTGGCAAGATAAAGCCAGGTCAAACCGTGTGCTTTGAGCTGCTTGGAAAGTTCCATAAACGGGTACACCACCGGTGTCGCCCAGAACCAAGCCTGTAGCAGGATCTCCATGAGGTGTTGCATATCGCGGAGATAGACGTTGATCCCTGAGAGCAGCACCGCCAAGGCCGAGGCGAACATCAAGAGCGCGAGCAGCGCGATGGGGACGAGCCAGACAAAGTGCGGACTCGGAGCAACCCGAAAGATGATGAGAAAGATCGCCAACACCACCGTCTGGAAGAGAAAGAAGATGAAGGCAGAACCGACCGACGCGAGTGCCAAGATCTCTCGCGGAAACGAGACCTTCTTCACGAGCCCGCTGTTGTTGACCACGGAACCTGTTGCGCCCAGGACACCCGACTGGAACAGGTTCCACGCCAAGAGTCCCGTAGCCAAGTAGATCGCGAACAGCGGAATACCGTTTTTCAGGATCTTTTGGAAGACGATGTAATAGATAAGGATGAACATCGCCGGATTCAGGAGACTCCAGATAAATCCAAGCGCTGAGTCCTTGTACTTGACCTTGATCTCCTTAGCGACAAGGTCCTTCAGCAGATCGCGGTACCTCCAGATATTCGCAATCCGCTGCGGTACCGTCATCGACGGTCGAACAAGATGGATCGGCAGCTCCCGATCGCGCTGATAACCCGAGGGTTCAGGCACCGGCCCGGAGTGGTCGGTCTTCACTAGGAGTTGGACCCGCTAGCTGGGGCACCGTAGGAGTTCGTCCGGATCACTTGATCGATGAAACCATACTCCTGAGCTTCATCGGCGGTGAACCAACGGTCTCGCTCTGAGTCAGCCTGGATCTTCTCCACCGGCTGACCGGTGTGGAAGGAGATGCGCTCAGCGAGTTGACGCTTGAGATACATGATCTGCTCAGCTTGGATAGCGATATCCGCCGCCTGACCCTGCATCTGTGCAAGCGGTTGATGCATCAAAATACGCGCATGCGGCAGCGCAAACCGCTTGCCATGAGCACCGGCGCAGAGCAAGAACTGCCCCATCGATGCAGCCATTCCGATCGTGATCGTCGAAACATCGCAGCTCACGTATTGCATCGTGTCGTAGATGGCTAGGCCGTCATAGATGGAGCCACCAGGAGAGTTGATGATAAAGGAGATATCCCTCTCAGCATCCTCTGCGGCAAGGAGAAGGAGCTGGGCACAGATCGCGTTCGCAGTGACCTGATTGACCTCCGATCCCAAGAAGACAATTCGCTCCTTCAGCAGTTGCTGATAGACGTCGCCACCCCGATCGACGCTCGCAGCATCCTTCAGGTCAGCGATAGAACCGGCAGTGAGGTCAGTATGATCCATAGGATCTAGGTTAATCGGACGAGCGACCGGCAAAGTTCACTCGCTCAAGGTAACGCACCTCATCTTGTCCTCACGATGGATGGAACCGATCGCGCATCTCATCCGCTAGGATCACCACCGAAGCGGGCGTGGCGAAATTGGCAGACGCGCAAGGTTTAGGTCCTTGTGTCGAGAGACGTGGGAGTTCGAGTCTCCCCGCCCGCACCAAGACAGCTGGCACTCCGTCTCTGATCGCGACATCGAGACCGGCCCGTACCTCGACTAGCCATTCTCACTACCGAGGTCAGAGGCGCTTCGTAGTCGTTGCACCAGGGCGGCCAGAGCACGGCCTCGGTGGGAGATGTGCCCTTTCTCCTGTCGTGTCATCTGTGCAAAGGACCGACCATCACCCTCGTCGGGGACAAAGACGGGATCGTATCCAAAGCCATTCCGGCCGCATGGTGCCGATGAGATCGTTCCCTGGACCTCTCCACGAAACAGCTCCGTCACCCCTCCTCGACGCGCTAACGCAATCACCGTCACAAATCGTGCCTGTCGGGGCTCGACCCCCTGCAATTGGCCGAGGAGTCGCTCAATCCGCGCAGGGTCAGAGTTCCCATAGCGCTTCGAATAGACACCAGGAGCACCGCCCAACGCCTCGACCTCTAGCCCAGAGTCTTCGCCGAGCGCAATGGCACAGTCTCTCAGCCCAGCGATCGCCTTGAGTGCGGCATTCTCCTCAAAGGTCGAACCCGTCTCCTCGACCTCGCCGACATCGAGGCGCACGATCTCATACCCTTTTGGCAACAGGCTGGCGATCTCAGCCAACTTGTCGGAGTTGCTGGTCACCAATCCAAGCTCGATGACGCTCATGGCTCCTCCTCAGAGCTCACCATGGGCAGCGAGTGCCTCATCACCACGCGTGATCAGCTCCTTGATGCCGAACTCGGCGAGCTTGAGCAGATCAACCAGGTGTGATTTCGTAAACGGCGCGCCCTCCGCGGTTCCTTGAATCTCGACATACTCACCCTCACGGTTCATCACCACATTCATGTCGACCTCCGCGGAGGAGTCCTCTCGGTAATCGAGATCCAACACGGGTTGACCGTCCACGATGCCAACAGAGATCGCACCAAGTGCACTCATGAGAACTCCTGCCCGCACCCGTTCCGCTCTCTCCAGGCGCTTGAGCGCCAGCCGAAGGGCTAAGGATGCACCGGTGATCGATGCGGTGCGGGTACCGCCATCGGCTTGGATCACATCACAGTCGACGATGAGCTCGATCTCACCCAACCGACGCAGGTCGATTGAGGACCGCAACGAACGCCCGATGAGCCGCTGGATCTCAACGGTCCTCCCGCCCTGCTTCCCACGTACGGCCTCCCGCGCCGTGCGCTCACGCGTCGCTGAAGGCAACATCGCATACTCCGCCGTGAGCCATCCGGAGCCCTTGCCACGGAGCCAGGGAGGCACCCGATCCTCTGCAGAGACACTACAGATCACCTTGGTTTTGCCCACCTCGATGAGACACGACGCAAGCGCCATCTCCGTGTAGTCCAACGTGATAGCTACCTCGCGAAGCTCAGATGGATCTCGTTGATCATGACGCTTGGCCACTTGTGCACTTCCTTTCATCCTCAGATCGTCGACGACCCCGGTCTGCATACTCTTGCCCATTGCTATCGAGCACCCGTGTCGATGCGATCTCGGCGTGCTCCCGCATCGAATCCACCTTGACATGGGTTACCGAGTCGAGAGCGCCGTCAAAGAGCCGTCGCCCAACCTCCTGGAAATCGATGACCGATCCCGTACATAAAAACGTCACCGGCTCCGCCACCGCTCGCCGACTCGCAGCCTGACCGCTCTGTGTCAGCAACTCCCGAACCTCAAAGGCCATCTCTTCGCCGCTCGAGATCAGCATGACCCCATCACCAAGCACCGCCCGAAATTGAGCGCCAAGATACGGGTAGTGCGTACAGGCCAGCAGCAACGTATCTACCCCGGCTCTCTTGAGCGGCCTTAGCAGTGTTCCCATAAGGTCAACGAGAGCGGGATCGTCGATGGCACCTGCCTCGACGTAGTCGACAAGTCCAGGGCAGGCGATCGCCGTGACCGACTCATGCGCTAAACGTCGCTGATAGACCCCAGAGGCGATGGTCGCTGTGGTCCCAACGACTCCGACGCGAGAGTTTTGTGTCGCTTGCCCGATAGCTCGAACCGCAGCGTCGATGACGCCCACGACTGGCACATCGCTCATGGCTTTGAGGGTCTCAAGCGCAATCGCCGACGCAGTGTTGCACGCGACGACCACCAACTTGACTCGATAGTGACTCCGGAGGTAGGAAAAAATCTCCAGCGAAAACCGAAGAACTTCAGTGGGTTCACGATCTCCGTACGGAGAGCGTTGCGAATCCCCTAGATAGACAAAATGCTCACCAGGCAGCAGATCACGGAGTGCCCCGAGAATATTCAGTCCACCAAAACCTGAGTCAAAAACAGCGATGACCTCCCTTGTCTCAAGGAGCAGCTCGTCTTGGTTCTCAGTTTGGGCTTGGCTCACCTCGGGTCGGTCACGCACGTCAGTCACACCCATCCAAGCGTCTGGGCAGCACAAAAGCCCGAGGAATCGATCCGAGCCCCCTATAGCCCAGAATGCCCAATTGCTGGCGAAGTTGGCTCCGAAATTCAAGCAAGTACTCGATTGCTCCGAGTACGCCTCCAACTGCGTAGGCGGCCATCACGACACGGCCGAGCGCAACCACTCGCGCCCCCAACGCCAGCGCGCAGAGGGCATCCGTCGGGTGAGCGATGCCGCCGTCGACCACAAACTCTTCCTCAGGACGTTCCTCGGCGAACAAGGCGAGCGCCTCGGCGGTCGTTGGGAGAAGATCGCTCTGTCGCCCGCCGTGATTGGATACCCAAGGGGTCACCACTGGCACATGATGGAATCCCTCGATCGAGTCGAGGTCGCCAAGTGAGAGGACCCCCTTTAACATGGGATCAAATCCATGCTCAAGACATCCTTTGAAAAAAGCAGGGAGATCGAGATCGTGGACTTGATCGATCGCATCAGGGCCAAAGCCAGCCCCGAAGGCAGGGCCATCTCGGTCCTCGGAGGCGAGTAGCTCTTGCAATCGTCGCATGGGTGAGAACTCATGCACCTGGTCGCGGTAACGCGCCCCTAAATAGGGAGTGTCGATGGTTAAGGCAGCCGCCCTCACCCCCACCCGCGCACCGGTCGCGAGGAGTTGACGGACAAAAGCGGGATTCTGTGTCTGATAGACCTGAAGCCAGAGTTCACCGCGCCGATGGTCCTCCAAGCCACGCAACAGCTCCTGATACTCGGGCCGAAGTCCCTCGATCTCATGGCCCTCGATACGCTGGCCAAGGTTGAAGGCCTCCGCAATCGCCTCAAGCTTCCGGCTTGAGCGAGTGGAGATGGTATAGCCAAAGCCCGCCACCCCGGCCGCAAAGGCTAGTCCAGGCTCACCAGCTGGATTGAGCAACGATTGAAAGGCGACTGGTGCCACCACCAGCGGCGACATAAGTGTGCGACCTCGGAAACTAATGGCGTCATCGACTGCAACGGGCCGCTCCAGGTAGGTCGGCGCAAGTGCAAACCGCTGCCAGGCTCGATAGTTCTGCCTCATCAGATGTTGCCGATCGGCAGCGCCAAAAAAGTAGTCGGCAGTCGGCTCATCAAGGCTATCAGCTGCCTCAATGACTAGCTCACGGGCGAGCCATGGCACCGTCACGATTCGGGACCAGACGGCGACGTGACTGGCTCTCCAATTCGAAGTTCCTTGACCTGCCCCTCTTTGATCGCGAAGCACCGTAACTCTGCCAGTGGGCGCGCCAAGGAGACCACCACGTAGTACCACGATGGGTCAGGAGCTTGTGCCACGTCCGTTGGGGACGGGTAGGCCTCAGAGTTGGTGTGCGAGTGATAGACGCCGACAACCTTTAACCCCTGGGCAGTAGCCGACTCGCGGGCGAGGAGAACATCATGGGGATCTGCCACAAAGACTCGAGCAGAGCGTGCTTCATTGCGCGCTGGAAACACCTGTTGCACTCCACGTTCATCGCCAATCAGCAGTCCGCACGCCTCGAGCGGGTACTCCTGGGTGCAATGCGCTAGGATGATGTCTCGGGTTAGGGTCTGCATCTCCACCATCGTGACCAGCGTACCCACCGAAACCCGCCCGCCCTTAGATTGTGACTGATAATGCCTCGAAGTACCAAAAAAAAGAAGACACCGGATGCTGCCAGCTTTGGCAACCGAGTCGTGGCCCAAAACCGTCGTGCCCGTCATGACTACGAGATTCTGGAGTCTTTTGAGGCAGGAATCGAACTGGTTGGCGGAGAGGTCAAGTCCCTTCGTGCAGGCCGTGTGCAGCTACGCGACTCCTACGCTCGCATTGAGGGTGGCGAGGTGCTTCTCCTTAAGATGAACATCGCCAGCTATGCCCAAGCAACTGGTTTTGGCGCCTTCAGTCCAGAGCGCACCCGCCGCCTCCTGCTCCATCGCTTTGAGATCGACCGCCTCACCGGCAAACTCGAACAGGATCGCCTGGCACTGATTCCGTTATCGGTCTACTTCAAAAATGGACTCGCCAAGGTTGAACTCGCCCTCGCCCGTGGACGAACCACCTATGACAAACGCCATGTCCTCCAGGAGCGTGATGCAGCTATGGAGATGAGGCGACTCCACGCAGAGTATCGATAATTGCCGTATTCGCCTCTCCCCGTCTAACCGACTAAGATGGGTAACCGAAAGGGGGTGTACTGGATTCGACTTTGGACGACTTTGTGAGAGAAGCGAGCAGTGCTCTCCGGAGGCACTTTAAAAAGCCGGAAAACAAAATAAATGCCGAACCTTCGTTCGCACTCGCCGCTTAAAACCCGGTGACGTCCCCTCAGGTGGTCGCGTCGACACCTGAATGGGGCGTTATAAACAGACGCTCACTCCTTTCGGCTCTTCTTGAGGCCTTTGGAGGACATCAATCAAGAAAACGGTAGTGAAGTCCGTCGGGTGGCACCACTATCGATCAAAAACCCGACTGCGCTCGGAGAATAATCATGAAAGCGCCAAGGGACGCGGGTTCGACTCCCGCCACCTCCACGGCACAAGTCCGATAGCAATATCGGAGCGGATCGAATGGGACTACCTGACAAGGTGGTCCCATTCCTGTATTCACCTCGGCGTACTCAAGTCAAGATACTCACGTCAGTGGCGGCCAACTATGCCTCACCGTGATCCGAGAAGCCTGAGTACCTGAAGCGGGCACAGGAAGGTGAAGCGACCACAGGAAGATGGAGTATCATCCTCGGACCGATCGCGAGGGTGCTTGGGGCTTGGGTGCACTTCACCAGCTCCCCCACACAACACCCATCGGCCAAGAGGGTACCAGTGCCGGCACCTGGAGGGCTCAACACGGCGGGCAAGGGCACCAACCTCCCATTTTCCGCAGGAGAGCCCACAGAGGTCGATCTACCGCGACCGGCGGCTACCAGGTCACGATCCCCTGGGTCCTGGTGGCGCGGCGACAACACACGTAGAGCGAAACAGAACACGCCCACAACAGAGAGCGATCAAGATCACGGTCCGACACAGGTTTGGGCGCCATCACAAGGGGTTGCGGTGCCACGACGGCCTCCCAAGAACGGCGTGCTATCAGGCAGCCAGGAAACGACGCACCGCGATGGTGGAACCAAGTGTTCCCACCACGACCCCGGCTACGACGATCACAGCGATCGTCTCAATCAAGTTGTGACTCGTCAGCACGAACCCCTCAAGGAGATGCATGTGAAAATGGGATATCGCGTAGCCGATGAGCGATTTCACAAGGATCACCACGCCAGTTGCGACGAGCGCCCCGATCAAGCCCTGTACGAGCCCCTCGAGCATGAAGGGAATCTGTATGAAGGAGTTCGTCGCGCCCACCAATCGCATGACCGCCACCTCTCTTCGCCGTGAGAAGATCGCCACCCTGATAACATTCAAAATCAGTACCGCAGCCGACACGAGCAGGATGATCGCAACAGCGAGGATCACCGTCTGCGCCACATTCGAGACCGTCGTGATAGTGTTGATGGCCGAGAAATTGTCGTTGACGGTATCAACACCTGGTTGCCCCTGAAAGATGGCCGCCACCGCTCTTGTCTCGGCTGGATTTACCAATGAGACACGTAGGAAGGTGGGAACGGCAGACTCCGGTACCGCGTTGACTAAGTCGGGCTGATTGGCCAAAAGTCGACGAAAATCAGCATATGCCTGCGCCCGCGGAACATAGGAGAAGCTCTTTACTGCGGGGAGTTGATGGAGTTGATCCTCCACCGCGGTGAACTCGGTTGGCGAGATTTTCGGCTGTAGGAAGACCAGCAGCTGCACGTTGCCCTTCCATTCGGCCGTCGCCGTCGATACTCCCTGTTTGATCAACAGAGCAGAACCCACCAGCGAAAGTGAGATAGCCACGGTAAAAATGGCCGCAAGCGACATAAGCCGATTACGCCACAGGTTTGTGCCGGTCTCAGCGGCGAAGTACTTGATCGACATCGCCTGCTACACACCCAACCCATAGACGCCACGAACCTGATCTCGGCTGAGATGACCGTAGTCGATCTCGATCACACGCCGCCGCATAGAGTCGACGATACCAACATCGTGGGTGGCCATCACCACGGCAGTGCCGGTACGGTTGATCCGCTCAAGGAGGTTCATCACACCCCAACTGGTATCGGGGTCCAAATTGCCAGTCGGCTCGTCAGCGAGGAGAATCAGTGGCCGATTGACGAAGGCTCGAGCGATTGCCACCCGTTGCTGTTCGCCGCCGGAGAGCTGGTGTGGGAACCGCTCCATCTTATCCTCTAGGCCTACGAGGCGAAGGATTTGCGGCACCTGCGTCGCGATAAATCGGTTTGGCTTACCAATGACCTGTAGGGCAAAGGCCACATTTTGCGCTACCGTCTTGTTGGGAAGCAGGCGAAAATCCTGGAAAATCACGCCAACGTTGCGGCGGAAGTGAGGCACCTTCCAGTTTGGCATGGTCACCAGATTCTTCCCAGCTACCCAAATCGTGCCATCATCTGGCTTCTCCTCGCGGATCATCAACCTGATCAGCGTCGTTTTACCTGAGCCAGATGACCCGATGAGGAAGACGAACTCTCCACGATCGATTTCGAAGGAGATATCCCGCACGGCGGGGCTACCCTTGGAATAAGATTTGGAGACATTTTCAAACTTGATCACTCAAGAACTCCTTTGCATCGAACAGATCCACACACCGAAGCGCAGAGGGCTCGACCGTCTGGACATATCCTAACACCCGAATGACTGATCTGAGTCTCAATCACCGTCATTCGATCGGCGCCATTCGAGAAACGCCTGTATAAATGGGCCAATCCGTCCATCGAGAACCTCGGCCACATTATGATCTTCGTAACCAGATCGGTGATCCTTGACTAATTGGTACGGCGCAAGGACATAGGAACGAATCTGGTTCGACCAACTCACCTCGGATTGAGGACCACCAATGGCACTCATCTGTGCGCGGAACTCCTCCCGGTGTCGTTGTTCAAGCTTTGAGACAAGAATCTGCATCGCCCTTGCCTTATTCTGCAACTGCGATCGTTCGTTCTGACACGAAACGACGATACCGGTCGGCAAATGGGTGATGCGCACCGCCGAGTCGGTGACGTTCACATGCTGTCCACCCGCCCCTGAGGAACGGTAGGTATCGATGCGTAAATCCTTGTCATCGATCGCTACCTCAAAGGATTCATCCATGAGCGGTGTCACCTCGAAGGAGGCAAAGCTGGTATGTCGTCGGTGTTGTGAGTCAAAAGGTGACATGCGAACCAAGCGATGCACCCCGCGCTCCGCCTGCAGAAGCCCATAGGCGTATCTACCCTTGACGATAAAGGTAGCAGAGAGAATGCCGGCTTCACCGCCGGGTGTGACCTCATCGAGCTCAAAGCTAAACCCGGCCTCACCTGTATAGCGCTCGTACATACGCAACATCATCTCCGCCCAGTCCTGGGAATCGGTCCCTCCCGCACCTGCATGAATCTCTGCAATCGCGTCGCCCTCGTCGAACTCTCCCGACAGAAGCGCTCGGATATCCAAGCTGGCGAGACGTGCGCTCACCCAGGAGAGATTCTCCTCGAGTTCACCCGCGAAGTCGAGATCACCCTGGTCCAGAAACTCGACCTGGATCCGTGCATCAGAAAGACGGCTCTCGATCGCCTCAAGAAGAGCAACGTCTTCGCGCAGCTGCGTGTAGCGTCTCGAAACCTCCTGGGCCTGCTCTGGTGAGGACCAGAACTCGGGTGCAGCCATCTCAGCTTCGAGTTCTTGGAGCTGGACCTCAGCGTCGTCGATCTTTAGGTACCTACGGGCAGCCTCAAGCCGAGCCTCAAGCGCCACCAGTCGGTCACTGAGGTCACTCACTTGCCGTGGCAGTGCTTGTATTTAAGTCCACTGCCGCAGTAACAGGGATCATTGCGACCAATTCGCTCCTCGTCAGACTTGACGAGCGTTGCGTTCACCTCTACCTCTTCGATGGGTCGCTCCGCCACCGCCACCGCGCTCTGTGCGGCCTGGAACGACTCCAAGAGGTTCACGTCACCGGGATCAGTCGCCCCATAATAGGACGCCTGAGCAAGGTCAACACCTCGTGTCTCCGGGCCAACGACTTGGACCTGGAGCACGTAACGAATGTAATCGTCCTCGATCCGCTTCATCAACTCTTGGAACATGTCATAACCCTCCTGTTGCCATGCAACTAGAGGGTCCTGCTGCCCCATCGCACGAAGGTTGATCCCGTCTCGCAGATAATCCATATCGATGAGGTGCTCACGCCAATGCTGATCGACCACCGATAGGAGTACTTGTCGTTCGATCTCGCGGGCTGGCGCCCCCGGTTCCTCCTCCGGGCCCACCGGGAGGCTTGCGGATTTCGTCTGGTAGTACTCGAGTGCCTCAGCGTGGAGTGAGGCAGATACTTGCGATTTTGTCGTCGCCTGATGGAGGTCTTCCGCGACAAAGGCGGTCGGCCAGTACAGCGCTACCTGTTCAAGCAGCTCATCGAGATTCCAGTTATCCTCGTAGTCGGTTGGGAGATAGGTCTCCACGAGCCGGTCGATCACTCTCGCAAGGGATGCGACGGTGAATTCAGCGAGATCTTCACCAGCGATGATCTCTCGACGGCGTTCGTAGATAACCTTGCGCTGCTCGTCAAGGACCTTGTCGTACTTGAGCACATCCTTGCGAATGTCAGCGTTCTTCGCCTCGACCGCTGCCTGAGCGCGTTCGATAGCACGTGAGACCGTCTTGGCCTCGATCGGCTGATCCTCCGGGAAGGCCTTGCTCATCACCCAGTTAACGACACCACCTCCGGCGAAAAGCCGCATCAGCTCATCCTCAAGGGAGAGATAGAACCGACTCTCCCCAGGATCTCCCTGACGACCAGCACGACCTCGAAGCTGATTGTCGATACGTCGTGACTCGTGTCGCTCCGATGCGATCACGTAAAGCCCGCCAAGTTGCCGGACCTGCTCGGCCTCCTCAGCGCACACCTGAAGATACTTCTCACGCGCCTCGGCAAAGTGCTGCTGACCCTCTTCACTCTCTGGATCAACCCCATTGTTGAGGAGTTCAGAGAGAGCAAGCCGATCCGGATTCCCTCCAAGAAGGATGTCGACACCACGACCAGCCATGTTGGTCGCCACGGTCACACCATGCAGCCGACCCGCCTGTGATACCACCTCGGCCTCGAGCGCATGCTGTTTCGCGTTGAGTACAGCGTGCGGGATGGATCGAGCACCGAGCAGTTTGGAGAGGAGCTCGGACTTGGCCACCGAGATGGTGCCTACTAGCACGGGCTGTCCTCGTTCGAATCGGGCCTCGATATCGTCGACGACGGCGTTGAACTTCGCCTCCTCAGTCTTAAAGATGAGATCACCATGGTCGGTGCGAACCACCGGCTTGTTGGTGGGAATAGGTACAACGGTCAAATGGTAGGTCGAAGCGAACTCAGCCGCCTCCGTCTCCGCGGTACCCGTCATGCCTGCGAGTTTCTCATAGAGACGGAAGTAGTTTTGGAGGGTGACCGTCGCCCAGGTATGGTTCTCCTCCTGGATCCGGACCCGCTCCTTTGCCTCCACCGCCTGATGGAGGCCATCCGACCAACGACGTCCCTCAAGAATTCTTCCAGTGAACTCGTCGACGATCTTGACCTCACCTTTGTCGACAATGTAATCCTTGTCACGCTTATAGAGGTCCTTCGCGCGCAGCGCCTGATTCAACTGATGTAGATAGGTCATCGCGGAGATGTCGTAGAGGTTCTCAATACCGAGCGCCTTCTCCACCTTGGCAATCCCTTCCTCGGTGGTCATGACGATCTTTTTCTCCTCATCGACCTCGTAGTCGACTCCCGCCTTCAGGGTACGCGCCACGCCTGCAAACTTGTAGTACAGCTCTGGCGACTGAGCCGACGGGCCAGAGATGATCAACGGCGTACGAGCCTCGTCGACCAAAATAGAGTCGACCTCATCGACGATGGCATAGGCGTGCCCGCGCTGCACCATATCTTCGAGGGTGGTAGCCATATTATCGCGGAGGTAATCAAAACCGAGTTCGGTGTTGGTTCCATAGGTCACATCTCGCGCATACGCCTCTGCTTTGAGCTTGGGATCACTGATGTCTGCGGTTACCCGCCCTACGCTGATTCCGAGCCGATCATAGATCTGGGTCATCCATACCGAGTCGCGAGCGGCGAGATACTCGTTCACCGTGACCACGTGAACGCCCCGACCGGTAAGCGCGTTCAGATACACCGGCAGCGTCGAGACGAGCGTCTTTCCTTCACCGGTCTTCATCTCAGCGATCCATCCAAAATGAAGAGCCATACCTCCCATGAGTTGGACATCGTAGTGACGTTGACCGATGGCACGCTTCGCCGCCTCACGGACGGTGGCAAAGGCCTCGACCAGGAGATCCTCTAACGTCTCCCCAGCATCGAGACGATCTCGAAACTCGTCCGTCTTCGCCCTGAGCTCGTCGTCGCTCAACACCTCAAACTCAGGCTCGAGTTCATTGATCAGAGGAACGACGTCAGCAAGCCGCTTTACCTTCTTGCCTTCACCAGTTTTTAAAACTCGATCGATTATACCCATATCAACTCCCGGTGGCTCCAAGCACTACAGCAGTCTAGCCTTGGTCCCTCACGAAAGATCGGCAGCCTCTGCCTGATCTATTAATCCAACGGAGCCATCTCCTCGGCGATAGACGACTGCTGAACGATCAGTGAGTGCATTGATGAACAAATAGAACGAATGCGATAACAACTCCATACGAACCGCGGCCGTCTCGGGGTCCAACACCTCGAGCTCGAAAGCCTTGGAGCGGGCGATCTGGGGGACCTCGTCGAGTTGCGAGGGGTCCGCGACCTTGTCCGATCGATGGTGTGGGTGGCTGCGGGCCAAGAGGCGACCCTTGAGCTTCTCGAGCTGGTGTGCCAGCTTGTGCTCTGCTCGATCGAAGGCGGCTAACTCATCGTCAGCGGCGCCCTTTGCACGAGCAACCGTACTCGCCAACCGTAGCGTGATTTCTGCGTGAACCTTGTCACTCTGCGCAGGATTTTGAGAGCGTTCGAAGAATACCTCTGCCCGGTCGACCTCTCCGAGGTACTTGCTGAGACGACGAACCCTATCCTCGATCAGAGATCTCGAATCATCGCTGATCGCACAGCCCTTACAACGATACTCAATCTGCATCTCACCCTCTCCTTCTACCTACTCGTTCGACTAAAAGCATCTGTCTTGACGATATCTGTGCCTACAAGATCTGTGCCTGCAAGATCTGTGCTAGCAACTCCGCTATGAACTGCATCGGTGTTGACAGAGCCAACATTGACAGGGCCAACACTATCTTGCGCAGGGAGAATTGCCCACTCTTTGATTTCTGCTGGAGCTCGATGATCGACAAAAGGAATGTCGGGAACGCTCATCCTAGCCACACCAAGACTCACACCAAACAGTCCTACTTGGTTCCAGTGGTCCACGAAGCGAGGTACTCCCGCTGAGCCTGAGTCAGCTCATCAATGGCTACCGCCATCGAGGCGAGCTTGAGTTCAGCGACAGAGGCGTCGATCTCGCTGGGAACATCATAGACCTGGGCTGTCAGTTCGCCACGGTGGGCAACGAGCCACTCCACGCTCAACGCCTGGTTCGCAAAACTCATATCCATCACTGAAGCGGGATGACCCTCCGCTGCGCTGAGGTTGACCAAGCGACCCTCGGCAATCACCTGGACTCGTCGATCATTGCCGTCATCGCCACGGACGAGAAACTCCTCGACCATCGGGCGAACCATCCTCCGACGCTCGCCAGTCGTCATCTTGGCCAGGCCAGCGAGGTCGATCTCGACGTCAAAGTGACCCGAGTTTGCCAGCACGGCCCCATCCTTCATCACTCGAAAATGCTCTGGTCGCAAGACGTCACGGTTGCCCGTAACGGTGATGAAGATATCTCCAATCTTGGCCGCCTCAGCCATCGGCATCACCGCGAAACCATCCATCACCGCCTCAAGCGCAGGTAACGGCTGAATCTCGGTAACGACCACCTGGGCCCCCATGCCACGCGCTCTCGAGGCCACGCCCTTACCGCAGTAACCGTAACCGGCGATCACCATCACCTTGCCAGCAAGAAGCATATTGGTGGCCCGAATCACACCATCAAGAGTCGACTGCCCGGTACCGTATCGGTTGTCAAACATGTGCTTGGTGTTCGCGTCGTTGACCGCGACGATTGGGTAACCGAGGGAACCAGCCTGTTCCATGGCGCGCAAACGAATCACACCGGTCGTCGTCTCCTCGGTGCCGGCGAAGATACTCGCCACCTGTTCGGGACGTTCGCTGTGTACCCTCGACACCAGGTCACAACCATCATCCATGGTGACGTGTGGTTTCGCATCGAGCACCGCATCGATGTGGGAGTAGTAGGTTTGGGTATCCTCCCCGCGACGAGCAAAGACGGCGATTCCGTCATGCTTGACGAGGGATGCCGCTACATCATCCTGTGTCGAAAGGGGGTTGGACGCTGCAGCCACAACCTCAGCACCACCTGCTTGAAGCGTACGCAAGAGATTCGCCGTCTCGGTGGTGATGTGCAGACATGCTGCGATGGTGACCCCGGCGAGCGGCTTGGTCTTTGCAAATCGATCTCGGATCGAGTTCAGAACTGGCATCTGTCCGTCGGCCCAGAGGATCCGTTGACGCCCGGCATCTGCCTCGCTGATATCACTGATGTCGTACTCCACTATCTGCCTCTCTCTAGGTCCTGTCCTTGGTGTCGTCCACTCTTTGGAGAACTACTACTTGTACAACTTTTGATGGTGTCATCCACTCTACCCGATGGTGTGGTAAGAACCGTGAGAAGCACGGCTATGGTGGCGATGACGATCCCAGCTAGCGACCTACTCGGTGGCGGTGCCTGCCAAGAACCGTTTGACGCCGTCTAGCACCACGATCGGTCCAGGATCAACTCCAAGCTGACCAGCGAGCGAAAGGGCGACATAGTCGCCGACAAAGGTCAGGTCAAAAAGGTTTGCTAGCTCGCCAACACCGTGACCCTCAATCTCGATGCAGTGTGCGAGTCGAGGACCAATCGTCTTCATCGTGAACTCGTAGCGACGGGCAATCTGAGGGTGTTCATAGTCATGGCGAAGAATCACCAGAGAGAGATCTCGCGAGAACAGGTCAGGATACGCTTCGAATCCCGCCAGCTCGTTATGGCAAGCCTCGGGATAGACCGAGGAGAACGCCGGAGCCTTCGCGTTCTCATTGATCTGTGCCTTCCAGCGCATCGCCGCGACCTGGCCGAGCGGAGCAGAGGAGACGATGATAGGAAGCGTACCCGTTAGCTCAGCGGCGATAGCGTTGGCCATCGAATCAGGAGTATCGAGTTCATCTCGTCGCTCCTTCAGGCGCGCGATAGCGAGATTGATCCACCCCGTTGCGCCCTTAAAGAGTCCCACCTGGTCCAGAATGCCGAGGACCGATACCGACAGTGCCCCAAAGGCAGCCCTTGGTTGCGGTATGCGCCCATCGACGCCGACGACACAGCGTCCTCGCTCCCCCACCAATCGGGCAAGCTCACCGCCCGAAGTCACCGCGACGCATTTAGCCCCGTGATCGATCGCATGAGCAACTACTTCAAGAGTCTCCTCGGTATTTCCGGAGAATGATACGGCGATCACCAATGAGTGCGGCCCCACATAGCTAGGGAGTTCGTATCCCTTGACGATTGTGACTGGGATTGACATATACGGAGCAGCAGCTGCGAGCGCGACATCACCGGCAATCCCGCTTCCTCCCATCCCTACGACAACGACATGTTCAATATGGTCCTTGTTAGGGAGATCGCACACCGAGGCAACCTGAGAAAGTGCCGCCTCCATCTGTTCGGGAAGCATTCGGGTAGCCTCCCACATGCCCTGTGAATCCACGTACACCTAGGAATCTTCTCCTTCTATCTGCGGTGACCTATCGGAAGCCAGTTCCAAGAGCCGGACGTGCTCCTTGTCATCGACGAGTTCAGCCTCCTCAATCAGGAGGATAGGGATATCATCTTCGATACGATACTTGCGCTTCAGGCGTGGGTTATACAGCACGTTCTCAGCCTCGAGATAGAGCAGCGGCTCGTGATCGACCGGGCAGGCCAGGATCGCCACAAAGTCTGGGGCAAGTGTCATCGAACCACCTCCGAATCGGCCTTTGCCACGACAGCAAGAACCTCATGGGATCGCCGCGACACTTCATCATCGGTAGGAGCCTCAAGATTCAAGCGCAAAAGAGGCTCAGTATTGGAGGGTCGAAGATTGAACCACCAGTCGCCGAAGTCGAGCGTTAATCCATCAAGGTGGTCGGCCACGGCGCGTCCCTGATAGGCGTTCTCGACAAACGCAAGGACTGCGGCGGTATCCTGGACTTTGGTGTTCACCTCTCCAGAGTCCGGGTAACGCTCTAGAGATGTCCGCATCTCTGAGAGAGACGATCCCTGGATGGCGATCTCCTCGAGGACCGTCAGTGCCGCAATCATCCCGGAATCAGCCCGAAAATTATCGCGGAAGTAGTAGTGGCCAGAGTGTTCTCCACCAAAAATTGCTCCGGTGCGGGCCATCTCGGCCTTGATGAACGAATGGCCAACACGAGTACGAATCGCAACTCCACCAGCCTCTGTGATCACCTCTGGTACCGCCTTTGAGCAGATCAAGTTATAGAGGATCGTCTCACCCGGGAAACGGCTGAGGATCCTGCGTGCGATCAGCGCCGTCGTGGTCGATCCAGAGACCGGGGCAGCCTTATCGTCGACGAGGAAGACACGGTCGGCATCACCATCAAAGGCTAACCCAACATCAGCCCCCATCGAGAGTACCTTCGCCCTGAGATCGACGAGGTTCTCTGGTTGGATTGGATCGGCCGGATGATTGGGGAACGACCCATCCAACTCCCCGTACATCACCTCAAGACTGATACCAAGATCGTCAAAGACCGGTCCAACGATCAAACCACCCATGCCATTGGCGGTGTCAGCAACGACCCTGAGGCCACGAAGCTTGGTGACATCCACAAAAGATCGCACATGGGCGACGTACTCATCAAGCATCGAACGAATCTCGGAAGTTCCCGGGACAGCCCGGGTAGGGATAGAGGTGGTCATGAACTTGGAGGCAAGCTCCTGTACCTCGACAAGGCCACTTTCTGCACCGACCGGGCTCGCACCTGCGCGGCAGAACTTGATGCCGTTATAGTTACCCGGGTTGTGTGAGGCGGTGATCATTACCCCAGGAAGATCGAGTTTGCCACTCGCGAAATAGAGAAGATCAGTGGAGACGAGTCCAAGATCGATGACGTCAACACCAACAGTGTTCAGGCCCTCTATCAAGGCTGACTTCAAGGAATCAGAGGAGAGTCGCATGTCGTAACCCACAAGCACTCGGTGAGCGCCAACAACCTGAGCGAAGGCCGCACCAATTGCACGTGCCCAGTCCACATTCAGTTCGTCTGGTACAATCCCCCGAACATCATAGGCCTTGAAAATATCGCTCATCAGCCGGATTTACCCTCTTTCGCTACGACGACCGTTCAAACGCATGAACCCGCCATCACGGCCGTGCAGCGGGACCAAACTAGTGCAGTCTAGCCAACTCACTGACCTACTAAACACTGGCGATCCTAGCAGAGAATGGGAACCGCTGACGATGAACAGCGGCCAATGATCGAGATCCGCGACGCATCATGGCACTCACCTCGCGGCTACGGCGACCTGACTGTCAGCACCGATGACGCTATGAAGCGGTCTTTGCTGGTCTTCCGCTCTTTCTTCTACTGCCCGAGCGCGCAGTCGAAGCAGCCAACTCTACGACCTCGCCAACCTGTGTTGCAAACCCATCGCGACGCCACCATCGGCTACCACAGGCAGCACAGCTCACCAACACCACCTCGTGATCGCCGACACCGAGCTCGATGATGACGAGCTCCTTCTCGCGACATACAGGGCATAACGCATCCACCCGACTCCTCCTCCACCCATGCTCTAAGACCGTATCGGGTCTCAGAGCTAAGTTCTCGGATCATTTGTTCCAAAACTTAAACATTTGATGAAAGACTTTTGCCCTGGTGAAACGGTACTTTCCGGCGCGTCGTCTCGAGCAATCAGCCTGCATCAAGCCGTCCCGGGGAGCCCAGTAGTGCTGGAGAGGTCGCAACCGGACTTGTCGACATCGTCTGGTTCGCCGCCGCGCCCAGGACCGGGGCAGCCCATCAATGCCCTGTAGCACCAGACCTCAGACCATCCCGGCCCACCAAGAACGATCCTGATCGGCTTCCTTTTCTATGACAAGCCCCGCTGTGACCGCTCCTCCTAGTGACAGACTCGACCTCGGTCACGGACCAGGAGGGTGATCTATCAGATCAATCGAAACCACTCCCGTCATCGATGAGTACCGGGTCGCCAATCCCTACCTATCACAACGACGCTGCCAGATTGTTACGAGCAATGGCGGTGCGCACGTCGACCGATCCCGTACCTCGCAAGCCCAGTACCGGGTGGCACGTACGGTCCTCAGGTAAATGGGTAGGAGCCAACGTCGGCTTAACCTGTCGGTGCGGTGGGCGAACCGTCACTGCGACGGCACAGGCCCTCTCTTCGAGATGGCGCAAACTGTTCGGATTACAATGCTCTCATGTCACATCAACCGGGTCTCGTCCGCTGGCGAGCGTGGGTCATCACCTCCGTGGTGAGCGCGTTGCTGCTTGCGGCATGCGGTGGGTCGACAAAAGCACAAGGAGTCTCCCCAACGCCCCACGACGAGACACTGCCCACCCAGATTATTGGTGTAGTCAATCCGGGCATCTCGCACACCTTCACACCCACACAGAGTGTCATCTCACAGACCGGTAACCGTATCGTCGTGATCGGTGCCGTCGCCTGTGCCAGCACATCCTGTCCGGCGATGGCAACAAGCGTGCTCAGCTCCAATCTTCGACCAGAGGGCTGGCAGACGATCACGCTCAGTCACTTTGGGTTCAATCAGAAATACGGTACCGTCGTCACGAGCTATCGATTTGCGAATCGCCAAGATGGATTTGCACTCTTCACCCAGTACCGCACCAAATCGATCAGGGCCGCCCTGTACCTCACCACCGATGGCGGCGCCCGGTGGGAGTTGATCAAGACACCACATGATCAAGTGCTTGCTGGGGCATTCACCACCCATTCACTTGTCGACCTCATCGGCATCTGCAGGGATCTTGATGGGGCAAACGCCTGTACCAGCTATGCCCTGGAACGCCGATCACTCAGCTCTGATCGGGTCACGAGGACCCAGCTGCCCCTGCCGACGCTTCCCTATCCATTCCTGGAGCAACCATCGCTCAGCGCACAGGGATCCACGGTGATCGTGCTGGCAAACCCAACAGGGCCTCGAACCGCCACCCCGCAGCTATTGGAGAGCGCGTCGAACAACGCACCCATCGTGGATCTCGCGCGGCCATCGCTTGGTTCTGTCACAGCCTGCACCCTCCGTCTTCGTACGCCAGCCATCTGGGCGAGCTGTCCTACCGGGATGCTCGTGAGCCAACTTCGCGCCAAGACACTCACCAGCCACTTCAAAAGGTTTTGGTGGCCATCAGGAACGAGCGGGGATGCCTTTGCACCCGTCAACGCCCAGGACGCCTATCGGCTCGTTGTCAATCCACAAGAGACCGGGGCCACTCTGCAGCTGACCACGAACGGTGGGGCCTCCTTTGTGAACGTCGCCCCTGTTCTCGCACCTCAATTCGCTGTCGGTGGAACCACTATCGCGTTTCGCTCGCTGACGCACGGCTTCTTAACGGTCTCGAAGTTCAGCCACCGCCAACTGCGCCCTGTTGTCTGGGCCACTATAGATGCCGGCGCCCACTGGACCCAGATCTTTCCGCTCCCGACCCACGTCTAAACCATGCACAAACCATGCACTCCGAACTCATGGCTGTATCGCGCTACCTCTTGAACCGCGAACCATGGAGATGGTAAGCGGGTGACATCCTCTCGGCCCTGAAGGACGGGGCTTGTCGGCGCCTTGGGCCAAGAGACAAATGTCGAGCAGGTATCCACACCATCTCGTGACGTTCACTGATACAGGTGGTGCCCATATTGGCTGTAGCGATTTTGGGAGGTGTGAGTGAACGCATCCATCGGTGATGCCGAGAGAAAGCCTCCGTGGCGAGGGGCATCGGCTCTCCTTCGACGGTCGCTCAAGCGCCATGGGCCCGTCTCGTAGGATGACGCTTGTGAACTGCTCAGTTCTATTCGGCGAGATACCCGACGCCAAGGAAACACCGGCCGTAACGACGATGGATCCACATCAAGAAAGACACGGTCATACCCCCAACGCCGCGAGGCGGTAGCCTGTTGACATGCAATCCACCATTGTCCTTATCGGCGCAGGGATCGCCACCGCGATGCCTCAGAACCTCGCTGCCGCCCTCGACGGGTGCACGACCGTCGTCTGTCGGACCCTTCGCCACCCAGGGCTGTCCGAGGCCCTCGCCAGCGCGGTTGACCCCACAGTACCGATCCTCAGCTGTGATGACCTCTACGATCGGGCGGAGAACTTTGATGATCTCTATCCCCTCATCGTGCAACGCCTTGTCGATCTCAGCGCAATCGCCGGCAACACCCGGATCGCCTACGTCGTCCCCGGATCGCCCGCTATCGGAGAACGGAGTGTGCAGCTCCTTCTCACTGAGCCACGAGTTGCCGTCGAGATCGGAGATGGACTAGGCCTCCTCGATTATGTCGCTCTCCGGCTCCACATCGATCCGATCGACGGGCTCAAGATCGTGGATGCTATCGATCTCTTGGAGGACTTCCCCAGCGACGGCGATCCACTCCTCGCCCTTCAATGCTTTGATCCAATGATCGCAACAGAGATCACAGCCAAGGCCACCGAAAGAGGTGGCGAGGTGACGCTGCTCCACCATCTCGGGCTACCAGACGAACAGGTCCTCGTTGTCGACGACACGAGCGCCGCGCTTCAAGAGTGTGACCACCTCACCAGTCTCCTCATTACCAACCTCGAGCAGCCCTTTGCCCAGTTGGTCTCCCTGATCGATATCGTCCACCGGCTACGCCAAGAGTGCCCTTGGGATGCTGAGCAAACCCATCGCTCTCTCGCGCGACATCTTCTTGAGGAGGCACACGAGGTGGTGCAGGCCATCGATGACCTCGAACTCGCCGTCGATCAGGACCCGTCACTTGTCGCCCATCTCAAGGAGGAGCTCGGTGATCTCCTGCTTCAAGTCCTCATGCATACAGAGATCGGCAGCGAGGATGGTGATTTTACGCTTGAATCTGTCGCCGGATCGCTTCGCGAGAAGTTGATACGGCGTCACCCCCATGTGTTCGGTGCGATCAACGTCGATTCAGCCGAACAGGTCGTCGCCAATTGGGAGACGATCAAGGCCGAGGAGCGCAAGGCGAGCACACCCGCCCAAGTACCCCAAGCCCTGCCGGGAGCGCTGAGGCTGCAGAAGGCGTATCGAAAGGTCACCGGGCTCGGCCTCTCCTCAGATGATCTCATGGACAACGTGCAAGCAACGAGCGCCTCTACACCAGACTCCAACGACCTTGTCGTCGCAGCATTCACCGCACTCAGCAAGGGAGTGGACCTTGAGGAGACCCTTCGCTACGCTGCCCGTGCCTTGGAGGGGCTGATGCCTCAGTAAGCCAACACCATGGACCCGACGACCAGCCCAGTAATCCGATGGTGCTCCACCGGTGCCGGGGTGCTAAGTTAGGAGAGAATCTAACGAGACGAAAGGTACCCCAAATGGCACGCAACGACACCGAGATCACCCAGGTAGCAGCCCGAATGGTACTGGATTCGCGCGGAAATCCGACCGTTGAGGCGGAGGTCGCGCTCGCCGGCGGAGCTCGCGGAAGAGCGATCGTCCCATCGGGGGCATCAACCGGCAAGTTTGAGGCGGTTGAGCTGCGCGACGGGGGCCCAGACTTCCAAGGTAAGGGAGTAAACAAGGCCGTCGCCAACGTCAACGGACCTATCGCAGGAGCGGTGATCGGCCACGATGCTCGCCAACAACGACTGCTCGACCGCGCCATGATCGCTCTCGACGGCACCCAAGACAAGTCACGTCTCGGTGCAAACGCCATCCTCTCGGTATCGTTGGCGGCTGCTCGCGCAGCGGCGAACGCCTCACGACTCCCCCTCACCTCCTACCTAGGAGGTGTTGATGCAACGCTTCTGCCAGTTCCATTCATGAACGTCATCAACGGCGGGGTGCATGCGTCCAACAACCTCGACATGCAGGAGTTCATGCTGGTTCCCCATGGAGCGGTGAGCTTTCGGGAGGCGTTGCAATGGGGTGTTCAGACCTACGCGGCCTTAAAGTCAGAGCTTGTTGCGAAATCCTTGTCGACAGCCGTCGGAGACGAGGGGGGTTTTGCCCCGAACCTCCAGTCACATCATGAGGCACTTGAACTGCTTGTCGGAGCGATCGAGAAGGCAGGATTACGACCTGGGATCGACGTCTCTCTCGCCATGGATCCAGCGAGCACCGAGTTCTTTGTCGACGGCCACTACCTACTAAAGAGCGAGGATCGCACACTGACCGCAAGCGAGATGGTCGACTACTACGCCCAACTCGTCGACTCCTTCCCGATCGTCTCGATAGAGGATCCGATGGCCGAGGAGGACTGGGAGGGCTGGAAGATCTTCACGGAACGCCTCCGTGGTCGCATCCAAATCGTCGGGGATGATATCTTTGTGACGAATCCTATTCGACTCGAGCGTGGCTTTCACGAAGATGTTGCCGACGCAATCCTGATCAAGCTCAACCAAATCGGAACGTTGACCGAGACCCTCGAGACGATAGAACTTGCACGTACCCATGGTTACGCGACCACCATCTCGCACCGGTCGGGCGAGACCGAGGATACCTTTATCGCGGACCTTGCCGTCGCCACAAACGCCGGTCAAATCAAGACCGGTGCACCGGCACGCTCGGACAGAGTCGCCAAATACAACCAGCTGCTCAGAATTGAAGCTATGCTAGGCGAAGGAGCTCGGTATATCGATTGGGTCAAGAGAGGCAAATGAAGGTTCGGCGGCGACTCATTATCATCGCAGCGCTCTTTGTAGGCGTTCTGGTCTACGCCACCACCGTCCTCCCAACGGGTCAATTGCTCAACGTCATCGCTACCAAGCGCCGTGACACCGCTGATCTTGGCCAGCTGCGTTCGGCGAACGCGAACCTAGAGAAGAAGGTAGCACAGCTGAACTCGCCCCAATGGATCGAGCAGATTGCTCGTAATGACTTCGGCATGTACCCGGCTGGGTCAACCCCATACCAGATCCTGCCAAGCTCGCCGCTCTACCGACCGCCTACATCAAAGAGTTGACAACGACCAGGACACCGCCGGTACTTCAGTGCTCCTCTCGTCGTTGCCGCCTACTCCGCGCCGTATGCACGCCGCTCCCGCGCCCCGGACGCAGAACTCCTCCCGCGTCCTGGAGGCGCAATCTCGTATGCATTTGCCGCACCGATATACAGAAAGGAAGTCCATCCCATGAGCATTCTCGGTAGCCGCGTCGTTCGGAAAGAGGACCCATCACTTTTGCGAGGGGAGGGTCGATACGTCGCCAACCTGAGCCTCGATCGCCCACTGTATGCCTGCTTTGTCACCTCACCCTTCGCCCATGCCACCTTCACACGCGTCACGACAGAGGACGCTCTTGACCTTCCCGATGTAGTCCACGTTCTGTGCGCCGCCGACCTTGACGTCAGTCCAATCGCACCGGCCATACGCGACCGACCGGAGTGTGCTCGTCCAGTGCTCGCCACCGATCGTGTACGCTATGTCGGCGAGCCATACGCACTCGTCCTTGCCACGACCCCACAGGCGGCCTTTGATGGAGCTGAGCTGGTCTTTGCAGATTTCACCCCTCTCGAGGCCCTCATCGACCCAGAGGAGTCAATGAAGGATCTCGTCACCCTCTTCCCCGGAAGCACAAACGTCTTTGCAAGCAGCGCCGCCACCAAGGATCCGGACCTCTTTGCAGGGGCAGATGTGATCGTTACCGAGCGCCTCATCAACCAACGCCTGGCGCCCTGCTCACTAGAGACGCGAGCGATGGCTGCCGTTCCCACACCAGATGGTCGCCTCGTGGTGTACTCCTCAACGCAGTCGGCTCATGGGCTAAAGCGAACCCTGGTGAAGTGCCTCAATACCGACGAGTCGCGTATTGTCGTGCGCGCACAGGATGTTGGCGGTGGCTTTGGCGCAAAGGTGACGGTGTACCCCGAGGATGTCGCGATCGCTGCGGCTGCGCTGAAACTCAACCGACCAGTGACCTGGCACGAAGACCGTTCTCGCTCGATGGTTGGACTCGTCCATGGACGTGCCCAAGTCCAGTATCTTGAGCTCGGCGCGACCAACGACGGCAAACTCGTTGGCTACCGCATGCACATCGTGCAAGATAGCGGTGCCTATCCGGCCTTTGGCGCCCTCCTCCCCACCCTCACCTGCCTGATGGCCCCTGGCACCTACATGATTCCAAACGTCGAGACCTCCTACGTCTCAGTGGCCACTAACACCACCCCGATCTCCGCCTATCGCGGAGCTGGGCGACCAGAGGCCGCCGCGGCTATCGAACGTATGATGGACCGCCTCGCCGCCCAACTCGAGATGGACCCTGTCGCACTGCGCTTACGAAACCTTATTCCCAAAGACGCCTTCCCCCTCACCACCCCGACCGGGGCCAACTACGATGTCGGCGACTACGCCAAAGCCTTGACTAACCTCTGCGAAGTTGCGGGTTACGTACCGCTCCGTGACGAACAACGGCGGCGGCGATCCGCAGCCGCCCCCCTCCAACTCGGTATCGGGATCGCGGTCTACGTCGAGGTCACGAATGGAGGTGGATCGAGCGAGTACGGCAGGGTCGAGGTGCAAGATGACGGTGCCATCGTCGCCTACTCTGGCACTTCGCCCCATGGACAAGGACACGCCACCGCCTGGTCAATGCTCGTAGCCAACGAGATAGGAGTCGACCTTGATCAGGTGCGGGTCATCACCGGTGACACCGATCTGGTTCCACGTGGCGTTGGCACCTTCGGTTCTCGATCACTCCAAACGGGTGGAGCTGCCGTCTCTGGTGCTGCCCATGAACTTGCTCTCCGGGCCAAGCGTGTTGCAGCCGCCACCCTCGAAGCCAGCGAGGCCGATATCCAACTCAGTTCCATTGGCGCATTCGTCCAGGGGAGCCCCTCGACAAGCCTTGATTGGACAACACTTGCCAAACGAGCACGCGAGATGGACCAGCCACTGGACGTGACCCTGGACTTTGCGCCAGCCGACGCGACCTACCCCTTTGGGGCACACCTCGCCGTCGTCGAAGTCGATGTTGAGACCGGCAAGGTGAAACTGGTCAGTCTCACCGCCGTCGACGATGCTGGCAAGATCCTTAACCCACTGCTGGCGGAGGGACAACTCCACGGTGGCATCGCCCAAGGAGCAGCTCAGGCACTCCTGGAGGAGTTCCAGTACGGAGCCGATGGCACTCCGCTCACACCCAACTTTGCGGACTACTCGATGATCTCCGCCGCCGAACTTCCCTCCTTCAACCTCTTCCATCAAGAGACGCCAACCTTCATGAATCCGCTTGGTGCTAAGGGAATCGGCGAGTCGGGAACGATCGGCGCAACGCCGGCCGTCTGGAACGCGGTGATCGACGCCCTGGCTCACCTCGGCATCCGCCATATCGACCTACCCATGAGTCCACAGCATGTCTACACCGCCATCGCGGCGCAGAATTCGTAGGGGCGGCCTGGCCCAACTTTCGATTACCCCCCCCAAAACAGGGCTAAACCAGGCCCCGGATGGCCCAGATTGGGGATTATTTTGCCCGGTTTGGGCCCTCCTGGGAGGGTTTTTGGGAGGGATTCCCTGCTCAGTGGTCGGCGGGGATGGTGAATGTAGTGCCCTAACGATTATTGGGTGTGCTGTCATGGCTGTGACAGGGTATGAGAGCAGCTATGTTTAGCAGCAATGTTCATCAGGGCGAAGGATACGAAGAACCGGGTTACTGGTACTACCTATATCAAGTATCAGCTCGTGCGCTCGGTCCGCTACGGAGACAAGGTTCGCCAGGAGATCGTCATGGAGC